>NZ_SCFI01000012.1:0-143417 GCF_022496705.1 Pseudomonas sp. TMW22091 | reverse complement strand
CTCACTCCGGTCCCGCTCCGTGGGCACGCTGCGACGGGCCATCCATGGCCCGATCGCAGCTCTCCCGGCATCCATGCCGGTCGACCCACTCCGCGAAACCTCCTTTCGGCCTCCCGAAGGGGCGGCAAATCAAGATCAAGATCACAAGCAAGATCAAGATCACAAGCAAGATCAAGATCAAGATCAAGTCAAAAGCCAAGATCAAAAGCCAAGATCAAGATCACAAGCGCGGTGTTAGGCGTTACTCATTCCTCGTGTCATCCGTAATGCCAATACGCTGCCAGCGACGATTACCGCCGCAAGGACGTACAAGGCCACATCCGTCGAGCCCGTTGCGTCTTTGACCCATCCCACCAAATACGGACTAAGAAATCCAGCCATCTGGCCCATCGAGTTGATCAACGCCAAACCACCTGCCGCAGCTCCCGCACTGAGCATCGCGGTCGGCACCGGCCAGAACATCGGCAAACCGGTAAGGGCACCCATCGTAGCGATGGTCAGGCCAAGAATCGCAATCGCTGGCTGGGTTGCAAAGTTCACAGCAATCACCAACCCAATCGCACCCATCAACATGGGCACTACCAAATGCCAACGGCGCTCTTTACGCAAGTCCGCCGAACGCCCCACCAGTAACATGAAGACAGCCGCCAGCAGGTAAGGAATCGCACTGATCCAGCCAATTACCAGCGTGTCGCTGAAGCCCAGGTTTTTGATGATCGAGGGCAGCCAGAAGTTGATCGCGTAGACGCCACTCTGGATGCAGAAGTAAATCAGGCCAAAGGCCCAGATTGCCGGGTTCTTGAACACAGCCAGCAGGGAATCGGTCGCCGTAGAGGGTTTGTTGGCAGCATCCAGGTCATGGTCGGCTTGCAACACGGCACGTTCATGGGCTCCCAGCCATTTGGCATTGGCAAAGCTGTCGCTCAGCAAGAAAATCGCCAGGGCGCCCAGTATGACCGTGGGAATGCCTTGCAGCAGAAACATCCACTGCCAACCAGCAAGCCCACCCTGGCCTGCGGCGAAGTGGCTGAGAATCCAACCCGAGAAAGGCCCGCCAATCAAGCCGGAAACCGGGATGGCGCACATGAACAAGGCCATGATGCGGCCACGGCGAAAGGTCGGAAACCACTGCGAGAGATACAGGACTACGCCCGGGAAGAATCCCGCTTCAGCAGCACCGGTTAAAAAACGCAGGGTGTAAAAACCGGTCGGTGTGGTCACGAACATCAGGCAGGTCGACAGCGCGCCCCAGCCGATCATCATTACGGCAATCCAGCGCCGTGGGCCAAAACGGGTCAGGGCCAGGTTGCTCGGCACGCCGCAGAGCACGTAGCCGATAAAGAAAATTCCGGCACCCAGACCGTAAACTGTCTCGCTGAATTTCAGCGCATCCAGCATTTGTAGTTTGGCAAAGCCAACGTTGACCCGGTCAAGGTAGTTGAACAGGTAGCAGATGAAGATAAAGGGAATCAGGCGCAGTGTAATGCGCTTGTAGATGGCGTTTTTATCGTCATCGCTGATCAGCGAAGCGGTGGCGCTCTGTGACATTGTATGTCTCTCTTTATTATGTTTTTTCACGATCCGGGGTTAACGTTGATCGCGGCCTGAGTTTCGACCACCTTAACGCCGCTGTCTTTGTGCCTGAGCACAGGGAATATCTGCTAGCGCTGTGCCCATGAACAAAATTTCCAAAGGATTGTCGTCCCCATGTTTGAATTGGATCATGATTTGGCGCAGGACATTGTCGATCGCGCGATGGCCATTCTGCCTTACAACGTCAACGTCATGGACAGCCAGGGGCTGATTCTGGGCAGTGGCGAGCCTGAGCGTATCAACACCCGGCACGAAGGGGCGCAGTTGGTGCTGGCCAATGGACGAGTGGTGGAAATCGACGCACAGACCGCCACCTGCCTGAAGGGGGTTCAGCCCGGAATCAATTTGCCGCTGTTGCTGGATGAGCGCCTGGTCGGTGTGCTGGGGCTGACCGGTGAGCCGGAAATGCTTCGCACCTACGCTCAGCTGGTGCGCATGACCGCCGAAATGCTGGTCAGGCAACGTTACCAGCAAGCCGAACAGCAGTGGCGCCGTCAGCGTTGCGACGACTTGGTGGCATTACTGCTCAGTGAAGGCGGCGATTCCCCGCGCCTGATCGATGAAGCTCAGCAGTTAGGATTAAAACCGCAGTTGTCGCGTATCCCTTATCTGTTCGAGTTGGGCAAAGGCCAAGGCGCTGAAGCCTTGAGTGGCTGGTTGCAATCGCGCTACCCGGACAGTTGGTGCGTGACCCCGGCGACCGGCTCGCTGCTGTGGTGCCGGCCTGCAACGGTTGCGCTGGATGATCTCCGCCTGCTGGAAAAACTGGATGCCCAGGGCTGGAAGGTGCTGCGCATTGCGGCGGGGGGCCAGGCGGATGCACTCAAGGGCTTGCGTCGCTGCTATCGCCGGGTCGCGGACTTGCTTGCTTATGGGCGCGACGTGCTGCCCCAGACCCGCGTGCTGGAGCTTGATCGCTACCGCTTGCCGGTGATGCTATGGCGCCACCGCCATGATGATGCACTTGAAGAACTGCTGGGGCCGTTGCACAAGGTTGTGGCTAAAGACACTAATGGTCAATTGATTGCCACACTTCGCAGTTGGTGTGAGCACGATGGCCAGAGCCAGCTATGCGCTGACGCACTGGGTATTCACCGCAACAGCCTGCGTTACCGCATGGAACGCATCGCTGAATTGAGTTCAGTGGACCCGCTGAGTCTGAACGGCATGCTGGCGCTGTATTTGGGCGTGCAATTGTTGCCTTGTCAGAATGAACAACAAACACTGTGATTGCTTGTGCGCCTGACTGGCGTGTTTGCAGCCCGTTGATGGCAGCATGGTTGGCATAAGACCTGGAGATGCGCCCCTATGAAAATCGTGATTGCCCCCGATTCGTTCAAAGACAGCCTGAGTGCCGAAAAAGTCGCCGATGCCATCGCTGCCGGCCTGGCAGATGCGCTGCCCCATGCGCATCTGGTGAGCTGCCCGATGGCCGATGGCGGCGAAGGCACCGTGGAGGCCATCGTTGCCGCGGGCAATGGCCAGTTGCGCCGCAATCACGTTCAGGGCCCGCTGGGCGAATCGGTCGAGGCTCATTGGGGCTGGTTGCCGGACAGCCATACGGCCATTATCGAAATGGCTGAAGCCAGCGGCTTGCAACGCGTACCGGTGTCGCAACGGGATGCACGCATCAGCAGCACCTTCGGCACTGGTGAACTGATCCGGGCAGCCCTTGATGCGGGAGCGCAGCGCATTATTCTGGCCATCGGCGGCAGCGCCACCAATGACGCGGGCGCGGGGGCTTTGCAGGCACTGGGGCTGGGTCTGTTCGACGCTGAGCGGCAACCTTTGGCGCCCGGAGGGCTGGCGCTTTCCAGGCTGGCACACATTGAGCTTTCGGGGCTTGACCTGCGCTTGGCGGACGTTCGATTTGAAATTGCCGCTGACGTTAACAACCCTCTGTGTGGTGAGCACGGCGCTTCTGCCATCTTTGGCCCGCAAAAGGGCGCAACACCTGAGCACGTTCGCTTGCTGGATCAGGCGCTGGGACACTTTGCCGATCATTGCGCGACTGTATTACCCAAGGATGTGCGTGATGAACCCGGCTCGGGAGCCGCAGGCGGGCTTGGTTTTGCGGCCAAGGCGTTTTTTGGCGCAGAGTTTCGCGCCGGAGTTGAAGTGGTGGCGGAATTGGTAGGGCTGGCAGAAGCGGTTAAAGACGCCGATCTGGTGATTACCGGTGAAGGCCGTTTCGATGCGCAGACATTACGCGGCAAAACCCCCTTTGGTGTGGCGCGCATTGCTCAGGCTCAGGGTGTGCCGGTCGTGGTGCTGGCTGGCACGTTGGGCGAGGGGTATCAAACACTCTATGCGCACGGCATCAACGCCGCATTCGCCGTGACCAGCGGGCCAATGAGCCTCGAAGACGCCTGTGCCAACGCCGCACAACTGCTCACCGACAGGGCGCGCGACATTGCGCGGCTGATGGCTATTTACGCGGTTTGATGCGCGCCGGCCGCCGCCTTCGCGGCGGCTACAGCTTCAAAGCTCAATCGTGTAAGCTTTGCGGTTCTTCGCATTCGACCCTTAGCGAGCCCTATGCCGTCGCTCTTCAAACGTTCTTTGCTGCCTAAACTGCGCAGCTTTCCTTTGTCCGCCGATGCAATCAGCATCTTGCCCAGCGCGGCGCAATTTCGTCAGTGCCTGCTCGAACACATCGCCAGTGCACGTCAGCGCATCACGCTGGTGGCCTTGTACCTGCAGCAGGACGAAGCCGGACAGGAAATCCTCGATGCCTTGCACGCTGCCAAAGCCGCACGTCCAGAACTGGAAATCGTGGTGGTGGTGGATTGGCTACGGGCCCAGCGCGGCTTGATCGGTGCAGGCAAACAGCCGGGCAATGCCGCTTGGTACCAGGCCCAGACCGCCGCTCACAGCAGCGAAGTGCCTATTTATGGCGTGCCGGTTCAAACCCGCGAGCTGTTCGGCGTTTTGCACCTCAAAGGTTTTATTGTTGACGACTGTGTGATCTACAGCGGCGCGAGCCTGAACAACGTGTACTTGCACAAGTTCGATAAATACCGCTTCGACCGTTATCACCTGCTGCACAACAAACCTCTGGCGGATGCCATGCAGCGCTTTGTGGTGGAGGACTTGATTACCACCAAGGCGGTGCATCGTCTGGATGTGCCTCAGTTACCGTCTACCCGCAGCTTGCGCAGCGCCATTGGTGATTTGCGCAGCAGCCTGAAAAAAGCCGTTTATGACACCCGCGAAGCGACAACCGCGCATTTTGGCCTGTCGGTGAGTCCGCTGCTGGGCGTGGGCAAAAACAACCCGCTGAGCCGGGTGATTTGCGAGTTGATTGCCAGCAGCCAACAGCAATTGACCATTTGCACGCCGTACTTCAACTTGCCATTGCCCGTGACCCGTGAAATCAATCGGGCGCTGGAGCGCGGCGTGAAGATTGATATTGTGGTCGGCGACAAGACGGCCAATGATTTTTACATTCCGCCCAGCGAGCCTTTCAAGGTGATTGCGGCACTCCCGTATCTGTACGAGTTGAGTCTGCGTCGGTTTGCCAAAAAGCATCAGCGCATGATCGATAGCGGTTTACTGAACCTGCATTTATGGCGCGAGGGCGATAACACCTTCCACCTTAAAGGCATGTGGGTCGATGACCGTTACACGCTGCTAACGGGCAACAATCTCAATCCGCGAGCGTTCCGCCTGGATCTTGAAAACGGGCTACTGATTGATGACCCGCGCCGCGAATGGCTGGAGCCTCGACGCCAAGAGCTGGAGTCGATTTTTGCCAATACCCGCCGCATCGAGAGTTACAAGATTCTGGAGACGCTGGAGGAGTACCCGGCGAGCGTCGCCAAGTTTCTGCGCAGGGTGAGCCGAGTGAGAATTGAGCGGTTGTTGTACCGCATTTTGTGAGTCCCCCGCCCAGTGCTAAAGCGAGCATGTTGCGCTCTTTGGGATGGATGTTTGACGAGGGCCTGACGGTGAATATTCACCCGTGACTTTCGAGGTGGTCGGTTGCGTGCTATTGCTTAGGGAAGTTTTATTGCGACACAACCTTGCTCCGGGTTCATCACACCAGCCCTGGGCGACCACCGAAACTTCCACGAGGTGCCGATATGCCTGTCAAACACGATTTGCTCAAAGACCTGAGTGTGACCCCTGAGTTGGCCAGCAAGCTGCGCAACGAAAACCCTCATCTGGACCGATTGTTTGCGGAGTACAAAGACAAGGATGACCAGATTGTTGCCGCTGAAAAAGACAATGCGCTGGGCATATCCGATGAGGCATTGCTCAAGCTCAAAGAGCAAAGGCTTTTGATCAAAGATAAGATCGCCAGCTATTTTTCGGAATCAAGTGCCAGCAAGGTCTAGGAAGTCGATATGTCCAAAGTCATCAAGATTGTCGCCACATTGCGCGCCAAGTCCGACCATCGTGCCGAGGTTGAAAAGGCGCTGCGTGCCTGTGTGCAAGGTTCACGGGCTGAGGCAGGCTGCATTGCCTACGCCCTGCATGTCGATATTGACGACCCAGACCGCTTTGTCTTTATCGAGGCGTGGGCGAACAGGGAGGCCATAGAGCAGCATAAAACCACGGCGCACTATCTAACGATGGCTGGGGCGGTCAAAGAACTGCTCGCGCATCGTGAAGTGCTGTTACTGGAAGAGCTGGAGGACTGAGTTCGTTCTGCCCGCACGCCCGACGGCGGCCCTTGAAGGGCCGCCGTTTTCATTGGCGGATTGGACGTGTGTTTTATAAAGCCTTGGCCATATCCCGCAGCACGAATTTCTGGATCTTGCCGGTCGAGGTTTTGGGCAACAGTGTGAACACCACAGTGCGCGGCACTTTGAACCCGGCCAGATGCTCGCGACAAAACGCGATGATCTCGCTCTCACGTACGTGCTGGTGATCGGCCTTGAGGGTAATAAATGCACAGGGTGTCTCGCCCCAGCGTTCATCCGGGCGGGCAACGACGGCCGCTTCCATCACCCCCGAATGGCGATACAACACGCCTTCGACTTCAATCGTGGAAATGTTCTCGCCACCTGAAATGATGATGTCCTTGAGTCGGTCGCGGATTTCGATATAGCCATCCGGGTGGCACACGGCCAGGTCACCGGTATGAAACCAGCCGCCTTCAAAAGCCTCGGCCGTGGCGCTTGGGTTTTTCAAATAACCCTTCATCACGGTGTTGCCCCGCATGAAGATCTCACCCATGGTTTCGCCATCACGAGGTGTCGGCGCCAAGGTTTTCGGATCTGCCACCATCACGCCCTCCAGCGTCGGGTAACGCACACCTTGACGCGATTTGATTTGAGCGCGCTCAACCAGTGACTGCTTGTCCCATTTGTCATGCCAGGCACATATGGTCACCGGGCCATAGACCTCGGTAAGGCCATAGACGTGGGTCACATGGATGCCCATTTCTTCCACCGCACCAATGACTTTGGCGGGAGGGGCCGCTCCGGCGACCATAGCCCTGACCGGGTGATCGATGGCGGCTTTGGCCGACTCAGGCATATTGACCAGAGCATTGAGCACTATTGGGGCACCGCACAGGTGGGTGACCTGATGCTCTCGGATAAGCGTCAGGATTTTTTGCGGATCTACCCGGCGCAAAAAGACGTGTACACCCGCCAGCGCGGTAATGATCCACGGGTAGCACCAGCCATTGCAGTGGAACATCGGCAGCGTCCACAGGTACACCGGGTGGTTGCCGATGGCCCAGACCATCTGGTTGCCCAGCGAATTGAGATACGCCCCACGATGGTGATACACCACGCCCTTGGGGTTGCCTGTGGTGCCTGAGGTGTAATTGAGCGTGATCGCTTGCCATTCATCCGTCGGCCACTGCCAGTCATACTCAGGGTCGCCCTCTGCCAGCAGCGCCTCGTAATCCAGCGTGCTGACCGGTTGGCCTTCGCCATACTCCGGGTCGTCGACGTCGATAATCAGCGGCGGATGGTCAAGCATGGCCACTGCGGCATGGATCACATCATGGAACTCACGGTCGGCAATCAACACGTTTGCTTCGCCGTGGGCCAGCATAAATGCAATGGTTTCGGCGTCGAGCCGCACGTTCAAGGCGTTGAGCACAGCGCCGGTCATTGGCACGGCAAAATGCGCTTCGAGCATGGCCGGGATATTCGGTAGCATCACCGCCACGGTATCCCCTTTGCCTACGCCGCGCCCGGTCAGGGCACTGGCCAACTGACGGCAGCGGCTATAGGTCTGCGCCCATGTACGGCGAATCGAGCCATGAATGACGGCAGGGTAGTCGGGGTAGACGCTGGCTGTGCGCTCGATAAAGCTGAGCGGCGACAGGGCAATATGATTGACAGCACTTGGCTCGAGGCCTTGCTCAAAGATCGACATAGGGAGTTGTTCCGGTGGCTGATTGTTAGCTCTATGGCTGCCCGTAGTGCCAATGGCGCACAGGTCAGTTTTATGTCCGGCCCTATTTATAGCCCACCCTGTATTTGACAGGGAAGTACGACCTTAGATGCACAAGGCTCGCTCAGGCTAGCCCAGTTGGCCACGGGTCCATTCGGCGTCAGCGACAACATTGAGCCCAATGTTTTCGGCTAAACGAACATTTTGCATCGACCTCAGAATCAGCAAGTGCTCTATCTTGCGGATTTCAAGAGGGGACGTCTAAAAAAGCAAAATAAATGGCTAAGTGCCATTAATTTTAGGCTCTGATTGTACTATTGTTGGGCCAAGTTCCAGCCGGCTCTGCGCCCGGTGCGCTTGGGCGCAGCAACGTTCAAATAACAAGGAAGTTATCGCAATGAACCGTGTCTATGCGCTGGTTTGGAATGCCTCATTGGGCTGCTGGGCGGTCACTCACGAATTCAGTAAACGCTGCCGCAAAGGCTCGCGTTGTTCGGGTAAGTTGGCATTGGCTGCCATATTGCTCGGACCGGTATTCAGTTCGATGGCATTTGCAACCTGCAGCACGGCTGGATCGACCGTCACTTGCACGGGCGTGCCACCGCAGCCATTGATTCCCAATGACTTTGCCAGTAATGACGACAATCTGACAGTCAACGTCAACAGCGGCGCGCAGATGGATGCGACGCTCGGCGGCCATGCCATAGACCTGACTGGGATTAACATCACTCTGAACAACTTCGGCATCATCGACCCCGCAGTCCTGGGTCCGGTGGCGGTATTGAGTGGCGGTGCGTTCATCGGTACTGGCGCGACCAGCACCGTCAATGTTCTCAATCAGACTGGCGCTATTATGCGCGGAACCGGGATGCTCCTCGGGCTCAACTTGACAAGCATCAACGGCCTGGCGATCGGCGTGAACAACGCCGCGTCCGGTACCACTACCATCACCAACAACGGCACCATTACGTCGACTGGGCTCTCGATGGGCGGCATGACTCTGGCCGACACGCCTGTGGTGGGGATCTATGGTGGCTCGCAGATCAACATGACCAACAGCAGAACCGGCGTGATCAACGGCCGGATCGCGTTCGAGACGTCGGCGGCAGGCAACACCTTCACCAACGCCGGTGAGATTACCGGCGGCGTGTCGATGGGCGCGGCGAGCACCAATACCTTCATCGCAGTGACCGGCTCAAAGGTGCTAAGAGGAGACGGTGTACAGACCAGCGTTGGTCTCGGCGGACTGAACGGCGTCAACCTGACCTTTGCACCGACCGGCACGGTGGATGGCGGGGCCGGGGGGACCAACAGCCTGATCCTGCAAAACCAGGTGGGCGTTGGCGGAGGTACTACGGGGGACGGTACCGCCTCAAGCGCTACCTACGTGAACTTCAACAACCTGATCCTCAACAGCGGTAACTGGACATTGCAGGGGCCGTTGGTGAGTGGCTCGACCACGCTTAACGGCGGTATCGCCCAGTTCAATAACAATGCAACCTTCGGCAGCGGTGTGCTGACTTCCAACGGCGGGATCATTGAAGCTAGCAATGCCGGTTTGAACGTGAGTAACGGAATTGATCTCGGCGCTGGTGGTATAACGGTGCAAGGCAGCAACGCCACCACACTGAGCGGGGTGATCTCCGGCAGCGGCGGCTTGACCAAGACCGGTAGTAACGGCAGCCTCACCGTCAGCGGTGCCAACACCTATCTGGGCAACACTACGCTCAGTGGCGGTACCGTGCAGGTCAGCAACAATAAGGCGTTCAGTACCGGCACCCTCAACATCACCAGCGCGACGACATTGAGCGCGCCGGGAATCATCAATCTGGACAACGCTATCAGCCTCGGTGGAACCTTGACGGCCGGTGGCACTGGTGCACTGACTCTCGGCGGCTTGATCAGCGGCAGCAGCGGCCTGACCAAATGGGGTACTGGCAACCTCACCGTCAGCGGCGCTAACACCGGTTACACCGGCACCACTATCCTGAGCACCGGCAGCCTGGTGGTGACCAATAACAACTCGCTGGGCACTGGCGCGCTGAGCACGGCGGCCGGCACCACTCTCGACGCCAGCACCCCGGTTGCGCTGGCCAACGCAGTCTCGCTCGGTGGTTACCTGAACGTCGGCGGTAGCGCCAATGTGACCCTCGGCGGCATTGTCAGCGGCAGCGGCGGGTTGTTCAAAAACGGCGCGGCCAATTTCACCCTCAACGGCGCCAACACCTTCTCCAGTGGTACGGCGCTGAATGCCGGCACGCTGATCGTCGGCAGCAACACCGCGCTGGGAACTGGCGCGCTAAGCGCGGCGGCGGGCACCACCCTCGACGCCAGCACCACGGTTGCGCTGGCCAACGCAGTCTCGCTCGGTGGCAACCTGAACGTCGGCGGTAGCGCGAACGTGACCCTCGGCGGCATCGTCAGCGGCAGCGGCGGACTGACCAAAAATGGCGCGGCCAATCTCACGCTCAATGGCACCAACACCTACAGTGGCGATACCACGCTGAATGCTGGCAGCCTGACCGTTGGCACTGGCGCCGCACTCGGCACTGGCGCACTCACTGTGGCGGGGGCGGGTACGCTCAACAGCAGATCCGCCGTGACCCTGAACAACAACATGATTCTCAACGCCAACCTCACCGCTGGCGGCGCCAACGCGTTGACCCTGGGCGGGGTGATCAGTGGCGTCAACGGCTTGATCAAGACCGGGGCCTCAAGCCTGACCCTCAACGGCAATAACACCTACACCGGCATCACCGCGCTTAACGCCGGTTCGCTGGTGGCAGGTTCCAGCACCGCCCTCGGTACTGGCGCACTCAATGCGTCGAACGGCACCTCGCTGGATGCCAGCATCGCCGCCACACTGGGCAACAATGTCAACCTCAGCGGCACCCTGACTTTGGGCGCAACCCAGGCGTTGACCCTCGGCGGCGTGGTCGCTGGCATCGGTGGGCTGACCAAGAACGGCGCTGCTGATCTGGCCCTCAATGGCGCGAACACCTATTTTGGTAACACCGTGCTGAACACCGGCAAACTCATCGTCGGCAGCAACACTGCGTTGGGTTCCGGGACCTTGAACGCGGCCGCGAGCACCACGCTGGACGCCAACACCGCAGTCAGCCTGAATAATACCTTGACACTGGCAGGTGGGTTGAACGTCGACGGTACGGCGGACATAACCTTGACCGGTTTGGTCAGTGGCGCTGGCAGTCTGGTGAAGAACGGCACGGCCAATCTGATGCTCAACGCGGCCAACAACTACCTCGCAGGCACCAGACTCAACGCCGGCACCCTGACCGTCGGCAACAGTTCGGCATTGGGCTCCGGTGCGCTGACCGTCGCTGGCGCCTCGACCCTGGATAGCAACTCGCCGCTGGTCAGCCTCAGCAACGCGGTTGCCTTGAATTCGGCACTGACCGTTGGCGGCACGCAGAATCTCACACTCGGCGGTGTCACTAGCGGCACTGGCCAGTTGATCAAAAACGGCGCGGCAAACCTGACCCTCAAAGGCAACAACAGCTTCAGTGGCGGCACCACACTCAACGGCGGCACGCTGACTCTGGGCAATGCCAACGGCCTGGGCAGCGGCGCCCTGATCGTCGGCAGAGCGGCGACACTGGATAACAGCGCTTCACTCGGCATCGGTAACAGCATTACGCTGAACGCCGGTCTGACCGTCGCCGGCAACAACGATCTGAGCTTGAACGGCATCATCGACGGTGCCGGCAGCCTGAACAAAAACGGTTTGTCAGACTTGACGTTGGCAGGTAACAACACTTTCACCGGCGCACTGAACATCCTGTCCGGCAGCGTTACCACCCTCAACAGCAACGCGCTGGGCAATACCTACAGCGTCAACATCAACGCCGGTGCCGGGCTGAACCTGGGCAGCAACGCCAGCCTCGGTGCACTGACCGGCAGCGGCAGTGTGCAACTGACCGCCAGCAACACCTTGACCGTCGGGAGCGCCAGCATCACCAGTAACTTCGACGGCGATCTCAGCGGTAGCGGCGGCCTGGTCAAAGTCGGCACCAGCACCTTGAACCTCACCGGTATCAACGGCATCACCGGCACCACCGCGATCAATGGCGGCACAGTCGGTCTCAGTGGTTCGCTGGCCAGCGCGCAGGTCAACGTCAACAGCGGCGGCACCCTGACCGGCACCGGTTCGGCGCTCGGCTCCGTCAACATCAATAGCGGCGGGCATCTGGTGTTGTCGTCGGGCAACCAACTGTCGGCGGGTTCGCTGAACCTCGCAGCCGGCAGCAACGTCGATGTGGCGTTGGGCACACCATCGACCACCTCGCTGATGAAGGTCGGCGGCAACCTCACCCTCAACGGCAATCTCAACGTCAGCGATGCTGGCGGTTTCGGCGTCGGTGTGTATCGTCTGTTCAACTACACCGGGGCCCTGACCAATCTGGGGCTGGATGTCGCCAGCGTGCCGTTCGGTTATGGCCTGGGCGATCTGGTGGTGCAGACCGGCGTGGCCAATCAGATCAACATCCAAGTGTCGGCGCCGAGCGGCAACATTCGTTATTGGGACGGCAGCCAGCCCCTTGCCAACGGCGTGGTCGATGGTGGCAATGGCGCGTGGAACGCAGTCGGTACCAACTGGACCGACGCCAACGGTCTGGTGAATCAACCTTGGGCGGGTGACTTCGCAGTGTTCCAGGGCACCGCCGGCACCGTGACGGTGAACGGCACGCAAGTGTTCACCGGCATGCAATTCCTTACCGACGGCTACAACGTGGTCAACGGTGCGGCGAGTCAACTCACCGCCGTCAACGGCACCGGCGGCACTTCCGCTTTGCGCGTTGATCCAGGCGTGACGGCGACCATCAATGCCAACATCAATGGCAGTGGCATTCTCAATAAACTCGACAGCGGCACGCTGGTGCTAGGCGGTGCCAACGCTTACACCGGCGGCACGCAATTGGACGGCGGCAAAATCATCGTCGGCAGCAACACAGCGCTCGGCACCGGCACGTTGACGGTGAATGCCGGCACGCAGCTGGACAGCAATGCGGCGGTGACACTGGCTAATGCGGCAACGCTGAACGGCAATCTCACCGTATTCGGCAGCAATTCGCTGATCCTCAACGGCGTCATTGGCGGTACTGGCGGCCTGATCAAAAACGGCGTGGCAAACCTGACCCTCGGTGGCAACAACGCCTTCCTCGGCCCGGTCGTGCTGAACTCAGGCGGGCTAATTCTGGCGTCGAACTCGGCGCTGGGCTCCGGCACCTTGAATGCGGCGGGCGGCACCGCGCTGGATGCGAGCAAGGCAGTTTCGTTCAATAACGCGGTCAATCTGGCCGGCAACCTTGGCATCGTTGGCACGGCTGATCTGACCCTCACCGGCACGGTCAATGGTGCAGGCAGCCTGAGCAAAAACGGCGCGTCGAACCTGACGCTCAACGGCATCAATACTTACATGGGCGGCACCACGCTGAATGCCGGCACGCTGACACTCGGCACCGGCGCTTCACTGGGCAGCGGCGCGTTGACCGTGGCCGGTGCCTCGGCCCTCAACAACACAGCGCCACTGGTACTGGCCAATAACCTCAACGTCAATGCCAATCTGGCGCTGACCGGTAACAATAACCTGACCCTCGGCGGCATCATTGCTGGCGCTGGCACGCTGACCAAGTACGGTCTGGCCGACGTGACGCTGAGTGGCAACAACACGTACACCGGCACGTTCGATGCGCTCGCTGGCAGCCTGACCACGCTGAGCAGCGGGGCACTGGGCAATAACGCCACCGTCGCTCTCTCCGCTGGCGCGGCGCTCAATCTGGGTGCTTCGAGCAGCCTCGCCAGCCTCACTGGCAGCGGCACGGCGTTGATCGGTACCGGCAACACCCTGAGCCTGGGTGGCAACAATATCAGCAGCACCTTTGCCGGGAACCTGCGCGGCGACGGTGGACTGACCAAACTAGGTAACGGCACCCTGACGCTCAGCGGCATCAGCCACCTCACCGGCGACACCCTCGTCAATGCCGGCAAGCTGCAGCTCAACGGCTCACTGGCCAGCGGCAATGTGCTGGTCAACAACGGCGGCACCCTAGGTGGCAGCGGCACGTTGACGGGTGCAGTGACCGTGGCGGATGGCGGTCAGCTGGCGGGTGTTACAGGCAGCACTCTGTCGGTGGACTCACTGATATTCAACGCCAACTCCACATTCGACGTGGGCCTGGGCACACCGATGTCCGGTGGTGGTAATGGGCTGGTCAACGTCGGCGGCAACTTGACACTCGACGGCACACTTAACGTCAGTGACATTGGCGGATTCGGCAGCGGTGTGTATCGCCTGATGAACTACACCGGCGGCCTGACCGACAACGGCATGCTGATTGGCACCGTGCCGGGCAGCGTGACGCCGGGCTATCTAACCCTGCAAACCGCTCTGGCGAATCAGATCAACCTGTTGGTGAGCGTACCGGGCGTTACCGTGCAATTCTGGGACGGCAACCAACCGGTCGCTAACGGTTCAGTTGAAGGCGGCAGCGGCGCATGGGGCACCGGCAGCACCAACTGGACTGACGTCAACGGCACCACCAACCATGCCTGGACCAACAACTTCGCGGTGTTTCAGGGAGCGGCTGGCACCGTGACCGTCAACGGTGCGCAAACCTTTACCGGCATGCAATTCGTCACCGACGGCTACACAGTGGTCAACGGCACAGCGGGGCAACTGACGGCCGTCAACGGCAGCGCCGGCACTGCCGCTCTGCGCGTGGATCCGGGCGTGACTGCGACTATCGACGCCACTATCAATGGCAGCGGAACCCTCAACAAACTCGACGCTGGTACTTTGGTGCTCGGCGGCGCCAATGCCTACACCGGCGGCACGCAACTGGACGGCGGCAAAATCATCGTCGGCAGCGATACCGCGCTGGGTACCGGTGCGTTGACGGCGAATGCCGGCACGCAACTGGACAGCAACGCGACGGTAACGCTGGCTAACGCGGCGACACTCAACGGCAACTTGACCGTGGTTGGCAGTAATGCACTGACCCTCCACGGTGTGATTGACGGTACTGGCGGCCTGATCAAAAACGGCTCGGCCAACTTGACACTTAGTGGCAACAACAACTTCCTCGGTGGCATCACTCTCAATGCCGGCACTCTGACCCCCGGCAGCAACTCGGCGCTGGGCCTTGGCAACCTGACCGTGGCGGGCGCCTCAGCGCTGGACAGTAACAGCCCGTTGAGCCTGGGCAATAACGTGGTGCTCAATGCCAACCTGAGCAATACGGGCAGCAATAACCTGATACTCACGGGCGTCGTCAGCGGCGCGGGGGGATTGATCAAAAATGGCGCGTCGAATCTGACGCTCAACGGCATCAACACGTTCAGCGGTGGCACCACTCTGAACGCCGGTACGCTAACCCTTGGCACGGGCACGTCTCTGGGCAGCGGCGCGCTGACCGTGGCCGGCGCTTCGACCCTCGACAACGCAGCGCCATTGATGCTTGCCAATAATTTCAACGCCACTGCCAACCTGGCCTTGGCCGGTAACAATAACCTGACCCTCGGTGGTGTAATTGCCGGCGCCGGCACGCTGACAAAAAACGGCGCGGCCAACCTGACCCTCAGCGGCAATAATATTTTTCTCGGTGGCATTACTCTCAACGGCGGCACCCTGACTGCCAGCAACAACTCAGCGCTGGGCCTGGGCAAGCTGACTGTGGCGGGCGCCGCGGTACTGGACAGCAACAGCCCGTTGAGCCTGGGCAATAACGTGGTGCTTAATGCCAACCTGAGCAATACGGGCAGCAACAATCTAGCCCTCGCGGGTGTCGTCAGCGGTGCGGGCGGGCTGATCAAGAACGGCGCGTCGAACTTGAAGCTCAACGGTATCAACACGTTCAGCGGCGGCACTACTCTGAACGCCGGTACGCTGACCCTTGGCACGGGCGCGTCTCTAGGCAGCGGTGCGCTGACCGTGGCCGGTGCTTCGACCCTCGACAATACCTCGCCACTGAGCCTGGCCAACAACCTTAACGTCAATGCCAATCTGGCCTTGGCCGGTAACAATAACCTGACCCTTGGCGGTGTAATTGCCGGGGCAGGCACGCTGACAAAAAATGGCCTGGCCGATGTGACGCTGAGCGCCAACAACACCTTCAGCGGCACGTTTGATGTGCTGGCCGGTAGCCTGAGCACGCTGAGTGGCGGGACACTGGGCAATAACGCCACCGTCAATCTCGGCAACGGCGCGGCACTCAAACTGGGTACCTCGGCCAACCTCGCCAGCCTCACTGGCAGTGGGACTGCGCTGGTCGGCGCTGGCAAGACCTTGAGCCTCGGGGGCAACTCCAGCAGCACGTTTGGCGGAACGCTCAGGGGAGATGGCGGCCTCACAAAACTCGGCAACGGCACCTTGACTCTCAACGGTATCAGCGACCTGACCGGTAATACTCAGGTCAACGTCGGCACTCTGCAGGTCAACGGCTCGCTGGCCAGCGCCAATGTGCGGATCAACAGTGGCGGTACGCTGGGCGGAAGCGGTGCCTTGAGGGGAGCCGTGACGGTGGCCGATGGCGGTCATTTAGCGGGCGTTACCGGCAGCACGCTGTCGATGGATTCGCTGGTGTTCAATGCCAACTCCAACTTCGACGTGAGCCTCGGCAACCCGGTGTCCGGTGGCGGCAATGCGCTGGTCAATGTCGCCGACAACCTGACCCTCGACGGCACGCTCAACGTCCGTGACATCGGCGGTTTTGGCAGCGGCGTGTATCGCCTGATGAACTACACCGGCGGTCTGACCGACAACGGCATGCTGATCGGCACGGTGCCGGGCAGCGTGACGCGGGGTGATTTGATGCTGCAAACCGCTCAGGCCAATCAGGTCAACCTGTTGGTCACCACGCCAGGTGTCACCGTGCAATTCTGGGACGGTAATCAACGGGTCGCGAACGGCTCGGTCGATGGCGGCAGTGGTATCTGGGATTCCAGCAGCACCAACTGGACCGACGTCAACGGCACGACTAATCAGGGGCGGACCCACAGTTTTGCGGTGTTCCAAGGGGCGGCTGGCACGGTCACCGTCAACGGCGCACATAACATCACCGGTATGCAATTCGCCACCGATGGCTACCGCTTGGTGAACGGCGCGGTGGGTTCGCTAAGCCTGGTCAACGGTGAACTGGGCAATGCCACGGTGCGGGTTGATCCGAATGCTACGGCGACCGTTGGTACCGCACTCAATGGCAGTGCCACCCTCGGCAAATATGACAGGGGTACGTTGGTGCTCAACGCGGCCAACGGTTACACCGGTGGCACGGCGCTCAACGGCGGCAAAATCGTGGTCGGCAATAACGCCGCGCTCGGCACCGGCGTGTTAACTGCCGCGGACAGCACTGAGCTGGACAGCAACGCCGCGGTGGCTCTGGGCAATAATGTGGTGCTCAACGGCGCATTGAATGTCACCGGCTCGAATGCCTTGACCCTGGGCGGCGTGGTCAGTGGCACGGGGAGCCTGATCAAGAATGGCGCGTCCAGCCTGACCCTCAATGGCAATAACAGCTACAGCGGCGGCACCCTGCTCAATGGTGGCACTTTGGTGCTGGGCAATAACGCCGCGCTGGGCAGCGGTGCCTTGGTATTAAAAAGCGGCACGACGCTGGACAGCAACAACACCGCGAGCCTTGTCAACGCGGTCGACCTCAACGACAGTCTGACTCTGGCAGGCAGCCATGACCTGACCCTCAGCGGTGTCATCAGTGGCAACGGTAACTTGAACAAACAGGGTGCCAGCGCGCTGACCCTGAGCGGCAACAATACATTCAACGGGGCGCTGAACGTGCTCAATGGCAGCTTGAACCTGATCGGCAATACCGGCCTGGGCAACGCCGACCTGAGCGTGGGCAGTGGCGCCTCGGTCAGCATCAGCGGCCTCAACAATCTCGACGGCCTCAGTGGCTCGGGTGCGTTGACGCTGGCATCCGGCAGTGCTCTGCAGATGGGTGAAGGCGGGAGCAGTAGCGTCTATGAGGGATCGATCAGCGGCGATGGTCATCTGATCAAGGCCGGTATCGGCAAGCAGGAGCTCAATGGTAATTCGACGGTCGGCGGCGGCACCCGAGTATTGGCGGGCAGCCTGATCGTCGGCAGTGCGGCGGGTTCCAGCGCTAGCCTGGCCAGCGATATCGATGTTGCCCAAGGCGCCATGCTGGGCGGCCATGGCACCGTCATTGGCGATATCAACATGGCCAGTGGTGCGACCCTCAACCCGGGCAACTCCATCGGTACCCTGAAGGTCAACGGAGACCTGAACTTCAACAAAGGGTCGACGCTGGTCATTGAAGCCAACCCAGACGGCCGTTCCGATCGGGTGATCGCCTCCGGCTCCGTCGCGCTGGACGGTGCGAACCTCAGCGTCCTGGCCAGCACCGGCAGCTGGGCGCCGAACACCCCGTACAACATCATCCAGGCCAACAGTCTGACCGGCACCTTTGGCAGCGTCAGCAGCAACCTGGCGTTCCTCATGCCTTTGGTGTCGTACGCCGGCAATGGCGTGACCCTGAACCTCGCGCGCAATGACGTCGCGTTCGCTTCCGTGGCGCAAACCTACAACCAGCGTGCGGTGGCCGGAGCGCTGGACAGCGCAAGTACGGGCGCCATGCATGACGCGGTCGCGGCACTCAGCGCCGATCAGGCGCGCGCGGCCTACAACAGTCTGTCGGGAGAGATCCATCCCAGTACCCGTGGCGCGTTGTTCGATGAAAGCCGCTATGTGCGCGATGCGATCGGCACGCGCCTGCGCAACGCCCAGGTCCAGTCCCAGAGCGAAGGCGTACTGCACGTCGACGCTGACAGCAACATGACCTTCTGGGTAACTGGCTACGGCAGCTGGGGCGACAGCGACGGCAACAGCAACGTCGCCGACCTCGACCACAACAGCCAAGGCATGCTGATGGGCGTCGACATGCCGTTGAATGATACTTGGCGCGCTGGCGTGGCGGCGGGCTACGGCAACACTGATCTGGACGCCAATGCCCGCAACTCTTCAGCCAAAATCAACAGCACGTCGTTGACCGCCTACCTGGGTGGCCAGTGGGATGCCTTGCATTTGCGTACTGGCGTCTCCCATGCCTGGAACAAGGTCGAGAGCAGTCGTCATGTGCAAGTCGGCAGTTTGCAGGAACACGTCAAGGCCGATTACGATGCCAGCACTCAACAAGTGTTCGCAGAACTGGGCTATGACGTGCAGGTGGGTAACCTGACGCTTGAGCCTTTTGCCGGCTTGTCCCATGTCAAAGTCGACAGTGATCGCTTCCGCGAACATGGCGGCAGCACGTCGCTGAGCAGCGACAGCGAGAAGGACAGGGCGACCTATTCCAGCCTCGGTCTGCGCGCCAGGACGGCGTCGGCTGAAGTGGCCGGTGTACCCCTGAGCGTACAAAGCAGTCTGGCATGGCAGCGGGTGCTTGATGAGCCCGGTGAGAAGAGTCGCCTAAGTCTGAATGGCTATGACAGTTTCACCGTCAAAGGCGTGCCGCTTGCGCAGGATACCGCTCTGGTGCAATTGGGTGTCAGCGCCAAACTGGCTCCGCAAGCAAGCCTGGACCTTGGCTACTCGGGGCAGATAGGCGATGGCTACAGCGACCACGGTGTGCGTCTGGGGCTCAACATCGCGTTCTAAATACCGGGCCTGCGAGCTGCAATGCCTCGCAGGCTGGGACACGCTCCTGAACTCAGCGCCCGGAACCCTAAAGAGTGCACGGCATCGTTCAGCAAGCGTTTCGAGAATGAATGAGCCCCGCCAAGACGGGTGGGGCTCACTTAAGGTGTGCGGCTTACAGAATAGGCTTGCCACCGGTCACACCAATTCTGGAACCGGAGATATAACTGGACTCATCAGAGGCCAGCATTACATAGACCGGCGCCACTTCTACTGGCTGCCCCGGACGCCCCATCGGGGTCTGGCCACCGAAGTCTTTGACTTCATCTTCCGGCATGGTTGCCACGATCAAGGGTGTCCAGATAGGGCCGGGGGCCACGCTGTTGACGCGAATCCCTTTGTCCCCCAGCAGTTGAGCCAGCCCGCCGGTGAAATTGGCGATGGCGCCTTTGGTGGTGGCATAGGGCAAAAGGGTTGGCTTGGGCATATCCGAATTAATGGAGCTGGTGTTAATGATCGAACTGCCGGGGCGCAAATGCGGCAACGCCGCTTTGCAGATTCTGAAGATGGCAGTGATGTTGATGTCAAACGTTCTGACCCATTCCTCATCCGTGATCTCCTCAAGTGAGAAGTGGGTCATTTGAAAGGCCGCGTTGTTGACCAGTACATCAATGCGTCCGAATTGCGCCACGGTTTTGGCGACAATGGATTCACACTGCTCCTTTTGAGCGAGATCACCGGGCAGTAACAGACACTGACGACCGGCTTCCTTGACCCAGCGAGCAGTCTCTTGAGCGTCCTCGTGTTCATCCAGATAGGCGATCGCAACATCGGCGCCTTCACGCGCATAAGCAATGGCCACGGCACGGCCAATCCCGCTGTCGCCACCGGTGATCAATGCGATTTTGTTATTCAGTCGACCCGATCCCTTGTAGCTCTGCTCACCACAGTCCGGGTGCGGCTCCATTTTGCGCTGTGAACCGGGTACAGATTGCGCTTGCGGTGCGAACGGGGGCGTAGGGTAGTGCTTCATGGCGTGGCTCCTGATTAACTTCAGAGGTTGCCTAAGGTGTGAATGCACGCACTCGCAAAAGTTTAAAAAAAATGAAGAGGGATGGATGGGCGGCGCTCTAGATCATGCCTTCTGAAGCAAAATCGAATTATGCAGCCGTGCATATGGGGTATATTACGACCTGTTTCAGCCCGCACCGAGATTGCTTTTGTCGACTATTGACCTCGCTACCCCACCTGCTACCAGCCTCCAGCTCAATCAGGTTAGGCCGCCGGTATCGCTCTATCTTGAGAGGCTCGCGCCGTCTAGCCGTCAGACAATGCGCTACATCCTGCAAGACGCGGCTGATCGCTTGGGAGTGGAAGACGTTTCAATAGATGAGTTCCCCTGGCAGGAGTTGCAACCGGGGCATATCACAGCACTGGTCGCTGCATTGCGTGAAGACGGTTATGCGCCCAACACATCATCGCTGTACGTCAATGCCATCCGTGGTGTGATGAATCAGGCATGGCAACAAAGCCTGATTACGCAGGACCATCTGCTCAAGATTCGTGCCGTGAAGGCGGGCGGGGGATCGAGGCTGGTCAAGGGCCGCAATCTGCGCCGCACCCTGATACGCGACTTGATGGACGTGTGCGCCGCTGACCCACGCCCACAAGGGCTCAGAGATGCGGCGATCATGGCGATCTTGTACGGGTCGGGAATGCGCAAGTCAGAGTCGGTGAACATGGATCTGTGGCAAGTCAATGTGGTCGAACGCAGTCTGCAAGTTCTCGGCAAGGGTAATAAAGAGCTGATCAAGTTCGCTCCGGCCTGGGCCTTTGAAAAGCTTGAGGCGTGGCTGGCGTTTCGCCGCGAGCAACTGCCACAAGGCGTCAGTGACGATGTGTTCTTGTTTAACCGGATTCGGCGTGGCAATCACATCACCCGTGAGCGACTGACCAAGCACGCGATTTACTACATTGCCAAGCAGCGAGGCAGGCAAATCGGGGTCGATATCATGCCCCATGACTTTCGACGCTCGTTTATCACCCGGGTTATCGAGGAATACGACGTGTCGATTGCACAAAAACTCGCTCACCATGCCAACATCGCGACAACAGTCGCTTATGACATGCGCGACGATAATGAGCGTCGAAATGTGACTGATCGGTTCCAGTTATAACTAAATAAAATATGGAACCCTTGCGGCATCGCCTACCCTAAAGACTAACAACACGGGAGGTGATGTATGGAAACTCAATATATCTGGGTAGCGTCGGCCATCATTTTGCTGCTGGTGGAATTTTGGGCAATTAATTCTGTACTTAAAAGCGGTGGCCACGCCACAAGCCGGCTCATGTGGCTCGCAATTATTATCTTTGTCCCGCTGTTTGGGATGCTGGCGTGGCTTATTGGCGGCCCTCGAGTCCATAACAGCACGTCGTTGCATCACAGAGCACATCGCTCAAGAAGTCATTAATGAGCAAGCCATCAGAAAATCCTGAAACACAGGATAAGCCATCGGGTGAGGTTGAGCGCGCCAACGACGCTCTTCGCTCACCTGAAGTGGCTGACGGTAAAAAAACCAGAGCGGGCGATACAACCGCTCAGTCGACCGTTCGTCAACAACAGTCAAAGCCCGATAAGTAATCACTGAAGTCAAAGCTGTTTGACCATGATGATCGTGCGCTCTGCGCCAAAATACTCATCGCGCTCTACTGAATAGCCCAATGACCGGTAAAAACCCTCAGCGGTGATCGAAGAGGGCACTTTCAACGCCGTTACCCCATTGTGTGCAGCCTCGGCCTCTAGCATCGACATCAATTTGCTGCCGATGCCCGAACCTTGCAGCCCCGGATCGACGAATACGCTGCGAACCACTTGCCGGTCCAGACTTGCAGTGCCGACAACCTGGCCCTTGTGCGTGGCCACGTAGACCTGACGGTGGCTCAACAAAGCAAGGATATGCGCCGCCGTGAAGTTCTGCTGAACCAGCGCGATGACCTCTGGCGGGTAATCCTGAGCATTGGAGACCTGCAGCGCTGCAAGAATAAGCGCACTGATTGGCTCGGCATCTTCAACGCGGGCGACTCGCAACTGAACTTTCATAGCGTCTGCATCCTGATGAATAGATTTAACCGCTCAATCACAGGCCACTGGCATTAAAAGCTGGTGATGCTGCAGTTGGTTAAATTTTGTAATAAGTCTGCCACGCTTTCTAAACTCAAAGCGCTGTAGGATTGCCTCCCCAAATTTCCGAAAGGTTTATATGAACACGCTCCTGGAGCCTCCCAGTCGCTATTCCCTGCCAGCATCCCGTCTGTGCGCAGCCACTGTTTTTCAATTCGAAGCACCCACCACTCTTTTATTGAAGCTCGGCACTTTGTCTGCAGCTTTGTGCGTCCGTGCGCGTTACGCGCACTCCCTGACTTTGCGAGTGTGTGAATAAATTTTATGGAATGGATTGCAGACCCCACGGCCTGGCTAGGCTTGTTGACGTTGATCGTTTTGGAATTGGTTCTCGGTATCGACAACCTGGTGTTTATTGCCATTCTGGCGGACAAACTGCCACCTGAGCAGCGCGACCGTGCACGCGTCATCGGATTGACTCTGGCACTGCTGATGCGACTGGGCCTTCTGGCCAGTATCTCGTGGATGGTGACACTCACCGAGCCTCTGTTTGAAGTGTTTGAGAAGTCGTTCTCGGGACGCGATCTGATCATGCTGTTTGGTGGTCTGTTCCTGTTGTTCAAAGCCACGATGGAACTGCATGAGCGACTCGAAGGTCATGTCGCTGAAAAAGTCTCGAACCCCGTGTATGCGATGTTCTGGCCAATTGTGGCGCAGATCGTGGTGCTCGATGCCGTGTTCTCGCTGGACGCGGTGATTACGGCCGTGGGCATGGTTGAGCACTTGGCGGTCATGATGATCGCTGTGGTGATTTCCATTGGCCTGATGATCATTGCCAGCAAGCCGCTGACCAAATTCGTCAACAGCCATCCCACTGTGATCATGCTCTGCCTGGGCTTCTTGATGATGATCGGCTTCAGCCTGACGGCTGAAGGCTTGGGCTTCCATATCCCGAAAGGCTATTTGTACGCTGCGATTGGCTTCTCGATTCTGATCGAATTGTTTAACCAGATTGCCCGTTCACGACGTAAAAAAAGCCTGCAAGGGCTGCGTCCCATGCGTGAGCGTACGGCTCATGCGGTGCTGCGCATGATGGGCGGTCGCACAATGGATGTGGACGAGGTGGGAGAAGAAATCGCCGACATGCTCGAAGGCGGGGAGAGCGAGGAGGTGTTCCATCGTCGCGAGCGCGTCATGATCAGTGGTGTTCTGCAACTGGCGGAGCGCCCCATACGCTCGATCATGACGCCGCGTTCGGACATTGATCATATAGATTTGTCTGACTCGCCTGAGACGATTCGCACTACATTAATGCACTCGTCGTACTCAAGATTACCGTTGATCAGGGCAGGGCGCATCGATGAACCTTTGGGCTTTGTTCACAAGAAGGAACTGTTAAAGGAGCTGCTGGCAGGTCACGAACCCGACCTAGAAGCGATGGCTCGCACGGCTATCAATTTGCTCGACAGCTTCTCGATCCTTAATGCATTGGAACAAATGCGCAAAGAGTCGACCCACATTGCGTTTGTGGTCAACGAATTCGGCGATTTCACCGGCCTTGTCAGCATGACCGACATTCTTGAGTCGATTGCAGGCGAACTGCCAGATGCCAGCGAAATTGAAGGTCCGAACATCGTGCCGCAGGAGGGTGGATTTCTGGTAAGTGGTGCTTTGAACCTGAGCCAGATCGGCCTGCACACCGGTTTCCCGGCCAAGGCCACGGATGACTACCAGACACTGGGCGGGATGGTCATGAGCTTGCTGGACCGTCTGCCCATGATTGGCGATACGTTGTCGTGGGAAGGCTGGACATTGAAGGTCGTAGAAGTGGAAGAGCGCCGAGTGACGCGCGTGTTGTTGACTCAAACGTAACAACCAACCAAAAAAAGACCCGCTCTATCAGCGGGTCTTTTTTATTGCTTCAAATTTACTCTTTATCAGGCAGTGCGTAAGCGATCACGTAATCACCACGATCAGCCGACTGGCGAGCGCCACCCGCGGTGATGACAATGTATTGCTTGCCGGTTTTAGGCGACACAAACGTCATCGGGCCACCTTGGCTGCCAACGGGCAGGCGTGCTTTCCATGCCTCTTGACCATTGGCCGAGTTAAACGCACGCAAGTAGTAATCCTGCGTGCCGGCGATAAAGATCAAACCGCCTTGAGTCGACAGCGTGCCGCCCAGAGTTGGCATACCGATCGGCAGTTGCAGGCCCATTTTGATTCCCAGAGGGCCGGTGTCCTGTACGGTGCCAACCGGTACTTGCCACGCAACTTTCTGGGTTTTCATGTCGATAGCCGTCAGCGTGCCGAAGGGCGGTGCCTGGCAAGGAATGCCGGCGATTGACAGAAAGCGGTTCTTGTTCACAGCATAAGGTGTGCCTTTGAGCGGTACAGCGCCCATGCCCGTGTTCAAGGCCTCACCACCGGAGTTGGCGATGGCATTTTTTTGCTGAGGCACCATCTGTACCCACAGGCCCAGACGCATATCGTTGACGAAGATAAAGCCGTGCACCGGATCGGTCGACAGACTGCCCCAGTTCATACCGCCCAGCGACCCCGGGAAACTCAGGGACACATCGGTACCCGGTGCGGTGTACAAACCGTCGTAACGCATTTTCTTGAACGAGATTCGGCACAGCATCTGATCGAACGGAGTAGCGCCCCACATATCCGATTCAGTCAGGGTTTGAGCGCCAATCTGCGGCATACCGACCGATTTCGGCTGAGTCGGCGAGTAAGGTTCGTTCGGGATGTTGGACGCTTTGACCGGAACTTCTTCAACTTGGGTCAACGGCTGGCCAGTGTGGCGATCCAGAACATAAATCTGACCGGCCTTGGTACCAATGACGAGCGCCGGCACCTTGCTGCCGTCAGGCTTGGCGAAGTCGATCAGGCTCGGCTGCATAGGCAGGTCAAAGTCCCACAAATCATTGTGGACAGTCTGATACACCCACTTTTCATCACCCGTAGTGGCGTTGAGTGCCAACACCGAAGCGCCGTACTTGTGGTTCAGATCAGTACGTTCCACCCCGTAAATATCGGTAGACGAGCTGCCCATAGGCAGGAAAATCGTGTTCATCAGCGGGTCATAAGACATCGGCGCCCAGCTGTTGGGCGTGCTGCGAACGTAAGTCTGACCCTCAGCAGGAGCTTGTTTATCTTGCGGATTACCCGGGTCAAATGCCCAGCGCATCGCGCCAGTGATTACGTCAAACCCGCGAATAACGCCGCCCGGCATATCGGTCTGAACGTTATCTGCCACACGGCCGCCAACCACCACTGTGGTACCCGCCATCAGCGGTGCAGACGACAGCTGGTAGAAAGAATCCGGCACATTGCCCAAGCCAGCCTTTAGATCTACCTGACCATGGTTGCCGAAATCTTCGCAGAACTTGCCGGTGTCAGCATCGACTGCGATCAGACGTGCATCGATGGTGTTGGTCAAAAGACGACGCTGACAAGCTGCACCTGGCTCAACCGAGACCGCTACGGCCGGCGTGCTGCCATCGGTTGGCTGAGCAATCGGCGCGCTTGCATCAAAATAAGCCAGCCCACGGCAACGCTGCCATACCGCTGACTTGGCATTGATGTTGTTCTTCCACAGCTCTTTACCGGTATCGGCATCCAGCGCGATCAGGTTGTTGTGCGGGGTGCAGATAAACACCTTGTCGCCCACTTGCAGAGGCGTCATCTGATCTTCAGCGCCATTGCCATCACTGATTGCGACGTCGCCGGTGTGGTAAGTCCAGGCTGGAACCAGTTTGGAAACGTTGTCACGGTTGATCTGATCCACTGCAGCGAAGCGGCTGCCGCCTTCATCATTACCGTAATGCTCCCAGTTCTTCTGGGCCTTAGCCGGGTCAACCTTGGTAAGACCCGGGCCATCACCGGTCGGCGACACCGAAGCGTGAGGCTGAAACATGCCCCAGAAACCCGCAGCAATGGCCACGGCCAGCACCGCACTTAGAGCGTAACCACCGTTACCGGTCTGACCATTGGCTGTGCGTAATGTCGGGTAGACCAGAGCGACGACAAGGCTAAGCACAGCCAATGCGAACAGCCGCGAAACCAGCGGCCAGAAGACCAGGCCTGCATCCAGCAGGGCCCAGACAATGGAGGCGATCATGACCGCTGCAAATAGCCATGCACCCAGCAGACGCTGCTTGAACAGCAGAACGGATGAAACAATCATCCCAATGCCGGCTAACAGGAAATAGAGGCTACCGCCCAGCGTGGCGAGATAACCGCCACCGGCTACAAAGAGTAATCCGAAGACCAGCACACCGAAGGCGGCGACCCAAACGGGCCAGCGGCTGACAGAGGCCGAAGGTTGTGACTTATTCATGTGGCGGGACCCTACTGAAGCAAAAAAACGGGAGGGAGGAGGGCAATAGCCCTTCGACTATAGCGAACTGCAGCATCTGGAGGTCATAAACAACGCCCTAAGCCCAAGGCTCAAAGCGAAAACCGGCAGGCACATTTAGCTATGTACTAAACAGTTAGTTTTGCGACTTTATCAAAAACCCGGGCCTGCGACAAATTGTCAGTGTTCAACAGGTAAAAATAGGGTGACTGGTACACGTGGGTGCGGAGATGCCCGAGGCTCGCCACTATGTATCGGATGACCTGAATTGCGGGCCTCAAATATAACTAAACTAAACAACCATTTAGTTTAGTTATAACTTACAGATATAAATGTTCATCCAGAAGCTCTGGAGTGAACATCAGCATGCTGTTCAAAAGAAATGAGGAGCTAGTGTCATTGATGTCAAATGGCTACTATTGAATTCATTTTGCCGGACCAGTATGCCCAGCAAGGTGCCAATCAAGCCCTGACGCAAGGATAGTGCGATGTACGTGTATAAAATGGTTCAACTTCCACCGAACATTGAGGTTAAAGCGAACAAACACCGTGGTAATGAAGCCGCTGTCTACTTGGAAACGGTCGTTAATGACTACGCTTCCGAGGGCTGGGAGTTTTACCGAATTGACTCTATTGGTGTGTCGGTTAAGGCCGGTTGCTTTGATGCTCTTAAAGGCCACAAAGATTCGATGGCCAGCTATTACGTCATTTCTTTCCGTAAACCACAGTGATTTCTTGGCTTTCAGTTCGCTCAATTCAGCTCTATCAGCATATTGGGCCTAGTCGACTTAGAGACGCCTGCAGGTATGAGCCAAGCTGCTCAAATTACGCATTGTTAGCAATCGAAAAGCATGGTGCATTGCTTGGATGGAAAATGGCCCTGAACCGTATTCACCGGTGCCGTTACCCAAACGGTGGTAATGATTACCCTTGATGATTGTTCAGTTGTTGTACCAGGTCATAGCAATGGCTATGACCTGGTTCAAAAAAAGCAGATTCCCTATGACCCTTATGAGCGAATGTAGTTAGCGTTATCGTTACATCAGGCTTTTTCTTAACAGTCAGTGAGTCACCAATGACAAGGCTAATTTCGCTTATCTGCTCATCGGGCAACGTCACTGGCGATGCGGCTCATGTTGCCGAAGCAATGGCCGTTGTAACACGCGCCAAAATACACATTGAAGCGTTGAAGATTTTGCAGCGTGTCCGTCAAGGTCAAGAAGCAATGCATTCAGCGGCGGACGCAAAGAAGGATCTGGGCTTGGACGACTGAAAGCCTGTTGAAAAGCAGCCTCCACTGACCCTGACGCCCCAATACGAAGGTTCGCATAATGTATATTATGTTAAACGAGGTGCTATGTCAGAAAAACAGATCCTAGCACTGCCCCCAAGGCCAACAAATCACTTGTAGCCTGCAGATTCTATTTGAACACCGTTGACAAGGTGCTGGCCAAGCGGATGCATGTGATCTCTCAACATCTCTTCCACTGCTCGCTGAACGCAGCGAGCAGTCCACAACGCGAACTCATCAGAACCGAGGTTTTAACGCTTGCCAGTCAGGCTTGTACCGCTGCATTTGTTTCACATCATCACGCTGTCGAATACCGCAAGTAAGGTAAAGATCATTCAACTTTGCCAATTGCCCGTAATCCAGCTCAAGCCCAAGTCCTGGCGCACGAGTGATTTTCACGCAACCATCAACGATGGGTATTTTTCCGCCTTTGACCACCTCTTCATCAGGCTCTTGCCACGGATAGTGAGTGTCGCAGGCATAGTCTAGATTGGGCACCGACGCGGCAACATGGGCCATGGCCATCAGGCTGATACCCAGGTGTGAATTGGAGTGCATGGATACTCCAACACCAAATGTCTGGCACATCTTTGCCAGGTGCTGAGTATCACGCAGTCCGCCCCAGTAATGATGATCGGCCAAAACGATTTGCACGCTGTCGAGGGCAACGCTGCGCCTGAACTCGTCAAAGTCAGTGACGACCATGTTCGTTGCCAACGGCAAACCAGTGAGTTTGTGCAGCTCGGACATGCCCTCCAGGCCAGGCGTTGGATCTTCGTAATATTGCAGCTCGTCACCCAACAACTGCGCCATCCGAATTGAGGTTTCCAGAGACCAGTTACCATTGGGGTCAATGCGTAACGGATATCCTGGGAAGGCTTTGTTCAGAGCTTTGATGCACGACACTTCGTGCTCAGGGGGTAGAGTCCCAGCCTTAAGCTTGATGCTCTTGAAGCCGTAAGTCTCAATCATTCTCCGTGCTTGGGCGACGATCTGTTCCTCGTTCAGCGCTTCACCCCAAGAATCTAGTTGGTAAGGCGAATCCACATGCTGCGCGTACTTGAAAAACAGGTAGGCGCTAAACGGGATTTCATCACGTACCGCGCCACCTAGCAAATCCACCAAGGGCACATTCAAGGAACGAGCTTGCAGGTCTAAAAACGCTACTTCGAACGCCGAGTAAGCGTTGCTGACTGCCTTGCTCGCATGAGAGCCAGGCGCCAGTTCCGCGCCTGCAATACTCTGCGGTGCGTGGGCTGCCACGGTAGCCCGGACGATTGCCCGCAACTGATTCAGGTTAAACGGGTCAAGGCCTATCAATTGCGCCTGTAACTGCTGCTGGATCGCCAGCGCAGGGGCGTCGCCATAGCTTTCACCGAGGCCGATATAGCCAGTGTCGCTCTCTATTTCGATGATGGAGCGCAGGGCATAAGGTTCGTGAATACCGCTGGCATTGAGCAACGGTGGATCACGGAATGCGATGGGGGTGACGGTAACTCGTGTGATTTTCAAGAAGCGGCTCCCGCAGGGTCGATTTTCAAGGTGCTGTGAGTAGGGTTGGGTTGAGCTTGGCCTGTTGGCGTTGTGCGAATAAAAAATATCACCACCGCCGCTAATAGCGATGTGGCTGCAAGCCCGTACAGACCACCCTCGATAGAGCCCGTGGTTTGCTCCAGAAAGCCAAACGCGGTAGGTGCAACGAACCCGCCAAGATTACCGATAGAGTTGATCAACGCGATGACTGCCGCCGCGATACGCGCGTCCAGATAGCCCTGAGGAATCGGCCAGGACAGCGCTGAAGCTGCCTTGAAACCAATCGCGGCGAAACAGATGGAGATAAATGCGAACACAGGGCCGCCGGTAGTCGACATGAACATACCAAGCGAGGCAATCACCAGCGTCAGCGCGACCCAAGCCTGCTGGTGTTTCCATTTGCTGGCCATTCCGGCAAAACCATACATGGCAACAATGGAAATCAACCACGGAATCGAGTTGAACAACCCAACCTGGAAATCATCAAAACTGCCCATCTTTTTGATCATGCTGGGCAGCCAGAATGTCGCGCCATAAATAGTCAGAGCAATGGAGAAGTAAATGAAGCAAAACAAGGCGATCTGCTTGTCGGCAAGCAGCCTCAACATTGAAGGTTTGACCGTTAGCACCGCCTCACGGGCTTGTTGCTCCAGAGCAATCGCGTTGATCAATGCGCCCTTCTCTTCTTCGCTCAACCATTTCGCATCACGAGGATGGGATTGCAGCCAGAACCAGACGAACGCGCAGAGAACAATCGAGGCAAAACCTTCTATCAGGAACATCCATTGCCAGCCGTGCAGGCTAAAACCACTTACGTGTAACAGGGCTCCGGACACCGGGCCGGAGATCACTGAGGCAATCGCCGAGCCGCTGAGGAAGACCGCCATCGCCTTACCCCGCTCAGTCGACGGCAACCACTGAGTGAAGTAGTAGATGATCCCCGGGAAGAAGCCCGCCTCTGCCGCGCCCAGAATAAAGCGCAGCACATAGAAACTGGTTTCACCGCGCACAAAAGCCATCGCCATTGCCGCCGCGCCCCACGTGAACATGATACGGGTCAACCAGGCTCTAGCACCGTAGCGCTGCAGCAGCATATTGGACGGCACTTCGAAGATCGCGTAACCAATGAAGAACAACCCAGCTCCCAGACCATAAGCGGCGGCGCCAATGCCCAGATCGGTTTCCAAATGACTGCGAACAAAGCCAATATTGACCCGATCGATGTAGTTGACGATGAACATCACCACAAACAAGGGCAGAACATGACGCTTTACCTTGGACGCGGCCCGGGCAAGTACCGTGGCGTCAGGCATCGGGTGAAGGGTATTCAAAGGGGCAACTCCCAATCATTGTTTTTTTAGGGACAGCCCGATGATGGACGCGCACATTGTTCCCGTCTAATCTAACTTGGCATTCGATTGATATCAGGATTAGATCAATGTTCGAATTGACCCAGCTGCGCTGCTTCACCACGGTAGCCACAGAACTTAACTTTCGGCGTGCTGCTGAACGGTTGAACATGACCCAGCCGCCCCTCAGTCGGCAGATTCAATTGCTGGAGCACCACTTGGGCGTGGAACTGTTTACCCGCACCACCCGCAGCGTGGCCCTGACCGCAGCGGGCCGGGCTTTTTTCATCGAAGCACAAAACCTGCTGGAGCGTGCTCAGCAAGCGGCGACCAACGCCCGACGCTTCGCAGAGGGTGATATCGGTTCGGTCAACATCAGTTTTGTAGGCAGCGCGGTGTATGAGTTTTTGCCAAAGGTCATTGCTGAAGCGAGGCTCAAGCAACCCCACGTCAAAATTGACCTTTCAGAGATGAACACCTACCAACAGCATGAAGCGTTGCGCGCACGACGAGTCGATCTTGGCATCGCCCGGGCACCGCTGCTGGAGCCCGGCTACGCTACCGAGTGCCTTGTTCGCGAACCCTTTGTCCTAGCGCTGCCCCGGCATCACCCGTTAGCCCACGCCAGCGATATCTCAGTCAAAGACTTGGATGCCCAGCCCTTTCTGATGTATTCCCACGCAGCGTATCCACCGTTCAACGAACTGCTGACCGGCATGCTGCGATCAGCTCGCGTGGCACCGCAGTACGTGCAATGGCTCGGTTCTTCGCTCACCATTCTGGCGCTAGTCAATGCCGGGATGGGCCTGGCCCTGGTGCCGCGCTGTGCAAGCAGCGTGGTGTTCAAAAACGTGATTTTTCGCGATATCGATCTGGGCGAAGGGGTGCAAAGCGAATTGCACCTTATTTGGCGAGAAAATAACGACAACCCGGCGTTTGCCATGTTGCTCGAAGCAATACGCCGGGCCGTGCGCGAAGGCTGGGGGGAGTAACGCCTTAGGCCGCGAGGTAAATCCGCCTCCAGAAATCAAATGCTATCGGCGGCAACAGCATCAGTAGCAACACGATCACAACCCCGTACGGGCAGACCGGCATAAACCACCAGTTGCTCTTGCAGATAAAGGGTAATCCCCCCATTTTTAGCATTCACCAAAAATAGAGGTCAGGCCACCAGGGCCAATTTCTGTTTGGGAGTGATTCCTCCGAGGGCCATATTCGGGCGCTCGTGATTGTATGTCCAGATCCAGTTTGTCCCGTAGTCCTGGACTTCAGCTATCGATTCAAATAAGTAATGGCCCAGCCAGTCGTAACGGACCGTGCGGTTATAGCGTTCGACGTAGGCGTTCTGCTGCGGGTTGCCCGGCTGAATATATTCCAAACGGATAACCCGTTTTTCGGCCCAGACTGTAAGTTTGGCACTGACAAATTCGGGGCCGTTATCACTGCGGATTGCCTGCGGTTTCCCGCGCCACTCAATGACCTGATCCAGCGCCCGCACCACACGTTCAGCCGGCAGAGACAAATCAATTTCCATGCTCAGGGCTTCACGGTTGAAATCATCAATCAAATTGAAGACCCGAAAGCTGCGCCCATCCGCCAATTGATCATGCATGAAATCCATCGACCAGCACTGATTAGCGGTTTCAGGAACGGCAAGCGGCTCAGGTTTCTCGCGTACGATGCGCTTACGTGGCTTGATGCGTAGATTCAGCTCCAGTTCGCGGTAAATCCGATAAACCCGTTTGTGATTCCAGCGATAGCCCTTCACGTTGCGCAGATACAGAAAGCACAAGCCAAACCCCCAGTTACGCTGGTTGTACGTGAGTTGGATCAGTTTATCGGCAATCGCGGCATTTTCAGGGGCCAAACGCGGCTGATAGCGTTAGCACGTGAGGCTAACTCTGAAAGCCAGGCACGCCAACTTGATGCTGCACCGACCTGAACGAACCACTTCCTGCGCCATCTCTCGTCGTCGCGATGGCTTCACCACTTTTTTGCCATAGCTTCCTGGATGATTTCGGCTTTGAGGCGCTCTTCGGCGTACATTTTTTTAAGTCGCCGGTTTTCGTCCTCCAACTCGCGCAGTCGAGTCAGCAACGATGCGGCCATACCGCCGAACTTGGTACGCCACTTGTAGAACGTAGCCGAACTGATGCCGTGCTCGCGGCACAGCTCTGGTGCAGGAGTTCCGGCCTCGGCTTGCTTGAGGATGGCCATGATTTGGCTGTCTGAAAAACGCGATGCCTTCACGCAAAATTTCCTTGATCCGGTCAGGAGAAAATTCTACTTCTGATGAGTACTTTTTTCAGGTGGGATTACCCCCCTGATTTAGAAATCTGCCGGCTGCCTTTATGGGTTCATTAATACCAGTGCAAGAATACGCTTCACCCTCCTCCTCTTTTTCCTTATTCCCAATTTCCGCCTATGAGAGTTCGTGGAAAAAGCTCAAATGGCCTTGGCGCACAATCATTCGTGTTCGCGGGTGATATCCACTAACGGAATAGGCTCAATCGCCCAAGCGCGAACATGCTGGCGTTCGGGGCACGGTACTGCGCAAGCCTTTCGTCCCGTGAACGTTCGCGCAAGACGTTCTTCATCGATACGCCAGCCGCGCTGTTCAAGGACTTGTACACTTTTGCGAAAGGCAATCTGCAGTGCATCAGACTTCAGCGAAACCTCTTGCTGAAATGAGTCCGGCACACGCTCGGGACGCACTTTTTTTAGCACGTCATGATCTTGTTCAAAAATACGGAGGTTGCTGCCAATGAACTTGCGATCAAGCAGCCTCGAACGCAGAAACGTTCTGCCCATCATCCACCAGGTTCGTGTGCGGTTTGCGTCAATCGGGACATGCGCGGAGACGATGTAGATCCGCCAGCCGTTCGGTAACTGGAGTTCCAGCGTTGTACATGGGCCGGACAAATGAAAACCCGGAACAGTGACCACGCTGACAAACTCACTTGATGACTTGCGCCTCAGCAGACCTTTACGTACCGGCCTGCGCATGAGCATTTGCGCACGGCCACTCCACCTATCGCTTTCGACATCGAATGAATCAATCTCGGGATGATCCGGATCACCGAAGGTTGAGCCATGTACAAAAGATGCGTGCGCGAAATCGAGGCCATTTTCGATAATTCGATCCCAACTGGCCTCCCAGTCAAAATGGCCGGCAACTGTGCGGATGGCAGGATCGTCGACCCAGTCGAGCGTGGGTAAAGGCGGACGTTGCGCTTCGGGGAGGTCACCCAAAAAAGCCCAGACCCAACCGTATCGTTCCAACGTCGGGTACGCATCGACCCGGGCTTTCGCCGGAATTCGCATGTCTGGCTGCGCGGGAATGAGCGTACAGATGCCGTCAGGCCCAAACCGCCAGCCGTGATAGGGGCACTGCACGCTATTGCCTACCTGAATGCCGGCCGATAACGAACCGCCTCGATGCACGCAAACATCCGATAGCAAGTGAGCAACACCCGCGTCATCGCGGAACGCTACGAAAGGTTGCCCAAGTAATCGGACTGGCTTGAGTCCGTCAGTCAGCTGTGACGATGGGAGAACGACATACCAAAGGTTAGTAAGCATTGGGTGTACGCCCTGTCAGGTTGTAGGCATGACTATAGTTACAGCTGAATGATGGGCCAACCCCTGCTCAGGCTGAGAAAAAACTTAACATCGCCTTTTGCGCCCATTCAGAAACATCCTGGGACTTCACACCAGCTACTGAAGATTATCGTGAGGCCAATAAAAAAGACCCCAAAGCGGCCAGTTGTGGTTCACACAACTGGCCGCTCAGAGGTCTCTAGTTTTTAGCAGAGATTGGGGCTACATCATTTCCCTTTAGAATCGGGCAACGCGTAAGCGATCAGAGAGTCGCCCATCTTCGTACCGAACGAGCCATGGCCGCCGGCCATGATCACAACGTACTGTTTACCGTTCGACTCATAGGTCATCGGTGTCGCCTGACCACCAGCTGGCAAACGGGCCTGCCAAAGCAGATCGCCATTGGTGACGTCATAGGCGCGCAGGTAGTTGTCCTGAGTGCCCGCGATAAACATGAGGTTGCCGGCAGTCGAAATCGGGCCGCCCAACATTGGCACGCCAATCTTCATCGGCGGCAACTGGATACCCTTAAGGCTGTCCCGCGCCGTACCAATACGCTTACGCCACACGACCTCGTGGGTTTTCAGATCCACACCGGCAACGTAACCCCATGCCGGCGCTTTGCAGGGCAGACCTAGCGGCGAGAGAAATGCATTGATCTCAACGCCATACGGCACGCCATACTGAGGCTGAATGCCCGTTTCAGTACCAGACCCCTTCGCACCTTCTTCAGGCCACAGCGGGTTATTAGGCCCACGTGGAATCAGTTTGGACACGAAAGGCAGCGCCATCGGATTCATTAGCGCTATCTGGCGATCAGAGTTGACGGAAATACCGCCCCATTCAAATACACCGAGATTACCTGGGAAAACCAGCGTGCCGTTTTCTGAAGGCGGTGTGTACTGGCCGTTATAGTTGAGGCGCTTGAAGATCACTCGACACATCAACTGGTCAAACATGGTGGCGCCCCACATGTTCTTGTCGGTCAATGTCTGGATCGGGGTCAAGTTCAGTGCGGAACGAGGCTGTGTCGGACTGACCCAGTCACCAGGAGCTGCTTCACCCTCAGGCACTGGCATTTCAGTGACAGGTACGATCGGCTTGCCGTCACGACGATCGAAAACGAACATGTTGCCCGCTTTAGTAGGCACATACACCGCAGGAACGGTGTCACCCGCCGGCGTTTTCACATCCGCCAAGGTTGGTTGCGCCGGTACATCCATATCCCACAGGTCATGGTGGGTAGTCTGGAAGCTCCACGCCAACTTACCGGTTGAAGCATTCAACGCCACAATCGCACTGGCATAACGCTCCATCACAGGGGTACGGTTACCGCCCCAGATGTCTGGCGTAGGGTTGCCGGTCGGGATGTAGACCATATCGATCTTGGCATCGTACGCCAGTGGAGGCCAAGCGTTAGGCGAGTTGTTGACCAGTGTCTGGCCAGGGCCAGGAATTGCGTTTGGATCTTCTGCGCCCGTATCGAACACCCATTTCAGAGCGCCGCTGTTGACGTCGTAACCGCGAATCGCGCCAGAAGGCTCATGTACGGAAAAGTTATCGGTGGTAGAGCCGGCAATCACAATCGTTGTGCCAGACACCACGGGTGGAGACGTCGGCATCAAAGCGCCCGGATAGGTATAGGGCTGCATTTTTTTGAGGTCCAGCTCGCCATTTTCAGCGAAGTCTGAACAGCGTTCGCCATTGTCGGCATTGATTGCGAACAGACGACCATCGTTGACCGGCAGCAGCACTTTACGAGGGCAACTGGTTTGGACCGGAGCGACGTCTTTCAAGCTGGTCGCAAATTCCTCCGTGTTGGCCTGGTCGTAATATGCAACACCACGGCAAGTCAGATGCTGAAACGAAGGGTCGGATACGAGTTGCGGATCGAATGTCCACTTTTCCTTGCCGGTCGCTGGATCAAGCGCCACCAGTTTTTGGTGGGTAGTGCAGATATACATGTTGTCGCCAATCTTGATCGGCGTCACTTCGTTAGTGGTCTCACCCGAGTCATTATCAGTTTTGAACTCACCGGTGTGGAAAGTCCACGCGACCTCCAGATCTTTCACATTGCTGTCGTTGATCTGGCTAAGTGGCGAATAACGGGTTCCTGCCTGGCTTCTGCCATAGGCTGGCCAGTCGCCTGGGGCAATGCCGTCAACCGGTTGGGCTTGCGCAGGTTGGGCCGAAGTCAGACTGCCGTTGATTTCCTGAGGGTCGTTGAAGATCGAGTAGACCAACACAGCGATCGCGAAAGCCAGGGTGGCCGACAAAAACACTTTGCTGGCTTTCAAACGCGCATCAATGCCACGCGTCACTGCCGGAATCAGCAGCCAGATGCCCAGCACGCCGAGAATATCGAAGCGAGGTACTAATGCCCAGAAATCCGAGCCGGTCTCCCATAGCCCCCATAGAACGGTCGCCAGCATCAGCAATCCGTAAAGCCAGATCGCCGCTGCGGATCGTCGCCAAAGCAAGACTGCACAAATGAGCAGCCCAATGCCGGCGATGATGTAATACAAAGAACCACCCAATGATGCCAGCCATATTCCGCCTATTAATAAAACAAGCGAAAAAATGGCAGTTATCACTGCGGTGAAAATTCTTAATCCTGAACCTTGCGCTTGCGCACTCACAAATTTTTCCTCTAAAACCTAATACAGTTAGCTCCCTCTCAATATTACCCAGATCAAAAAGTTGTGAATATTAGACCATTGGCGCCTAGTGCCGGGGGCTCAGTGTTGTCGAGGTACCGCCCCATGAAAACGAGACAACCTATTTTTTCGTCTGCATGCAGCGGCGCCCTCCTCCTTTTTCTCGGTCACCGTGTTCGAGGGCACTGCTCATTTCGCGAATGGAAATCACGTTGCTCAACAATCAACTGCCACAGATTGGGTCGCTCCCCCTGCGTTGTAATTACATCCCCAACCAGTTCGGCAACGCCAGGGAAACAAACGGCACGTAGGTCACCAGCACCAGGAAGGCCAGCATCACCATCAGCCAAGGCGAAACCGCGCGCACCACGCGGGTGAGCGGCATGCCCGTGACCGCTGAGGTGACAAACAGATTGAGCCCGGTTGGTGGTGTGATCAGTCCGATTTCCATATTCACCACCATGATGATGCCCAGGTGGATCGGGTCGATGCCCAGTTGCATTGCGATCGGAAACAGGATGGGTGCAAGAATCAAGATGATCGCGGACGGCTCCATAAAGGTGCCCGCAACCAGCAATACGATATTGACCACCAGCAGGAATTCAATCGGCGTAAAGCCCTGCTCGACCACCCAGGCAGTGATCGACTGCGGGATCTGCTCGGTGGTCAGTACGTGGGCGAACAGCATGGCGTTGGCGATGATGAACATCAGGACCACGCTCAGCTTGCCCGCTTCGATAATCACCTTCGGGCATTCACGAACGGTCATGTCCTTGTAGATGAAGATGGCCACAAAAGCGGCATAGACTGCGGCCACGGCGGCGGCTTCGGTGGGTGTGAACATGCCCGAATAAATACCGCCAAGGATGATCACTATCAACATCAGGCCCCAACCGGCCCGACGGCCTGCGGTCATGATTTCCTTGAACGAGGCCCGCGGCAACGAGGGCATGTTTTTCACGCGGGCCATGATGTAGATGGTGACCATCAACACAAGCCCCAGCAGCAGGCCCGGAACGACGCCCGCCATGAACAGCTTGCCGACCGAGGTTTCGGTTGCGGTGGCGTAAACCACCATGACAATCGAGGGTGGAATCAGGATGCCCAGAGTACCCGCGTTGCACACAATACCGGCGGCAAAGTCTTGCTTGTAGCCAGAGCGCACCATACCGGCGATAACGATCGAGCCGACCGCTGCCACTGTGGCTGGCGACGAACCGCTCAATGCCGCAAACAGCATGCAGGCAAGGATCGCCGCGATGGCCAGGCCACCCTTGATATGACCGACGCAGGCGTTGGCGAAGTCGATCAGGCGACGGGCTACGCCACCGCTGGTCATGAATGCGCCGGACAACAGAAAGAAAGGAATGGCCAGCAGCGTGTAATGCTCGCTGGTTTCGAACAGCTTGATCGCCAGGGAACGAACCGAGTCGTTACTGAAGAATAGAATGGTCATGGCCCCGGACAGCCCCAGGGAGATCGCCACCGGAATACCGACAAACATCAGCACGAACAGGGCGACAAAAAGGAAGGCAATGGTCATTTTTCGGTCCCCGACTGGTCGTTTTCCGCCAGTTTGACGGCGTCATCCACTTCACTGTGCAAGCCCAGCCCCTGCTGTTTGCCTTGCACGATACGGATGAAAATCTGCAGGAAGCGCACGAACATCAGCGCAAAACCGATGGGCACGATCATTACGATCTGCCATTGGGCAATGCCGAACCGGTCCAGGTCTTCAGCACTGGTCCCGACCTCATACAAAGTAGCCACCCACTGCTCACTCGAATACGCTATCAGGGCGCAGTAGCCCAGGCAAATGAACACTGCAAGCATGGCCACACGTCGTTGGTTGGCAGGATTGAACTGGCGCACCAGCAAGTCGACACCAATGTGCGCGCCAATCCGCACGCCCCAGGCCAACCCCACAAAGATCAGCCAGCCAAACATGGCCTTGGTCAGCGCTACGCTCCAGGTCATCTCTTGGGCGATGTATAGAATTTTGTCGCCAATGCCGAGCATGGCGTCGTTGGCGAAGGGCAGCGAATCCCCTAGAAAGTAGAAAACGCCATAAAGGTTGTTGAACACCACGTACGCGAAAGTGACCAGGGTCATGCCTGCAAGCAGGAACGCCACCAGCATTTCTTCCGCGCGATTCCAGACACGAACAACTGCGTGCATGGGTTTCTCCCTTGATAGAGCGGTCGCTAAGCGACGTGTGGGACCGATGAAGTCAGGGCTGCCGTTAACGTAGCCGTTGGCGACCCCGCACGGAGTCGCCAACAGCAGTCGGGGCCTTAGCTACTTTTGTTGGCCTGTTCGGCGGCCTGGATCACATCAGAACCAATGGCGCCTTCGAACTTTTTCCACACCGGGCGCATGGCTTCACGCCACATCTCGCGCTGCTCAGGGGTAAGGGTGATGATTTCGCTATTGCCGGAATCGGCAATCTTCTGACGGGAGGCCTGATTCAGCTTCTCGGCCTGTTTGTTTACCTCCACCGTGACTTCGGCCATGACCTCATCCAGCGTGGTGCGGATCTCCGGCGGCAGGCTGTTCCAGAACTTGGTGTTGGTGATCACCATGTAATCGATGGCGCCATGATTGGACTCAGTGAAGAACTTCTGCACTTCATACACATTCTGGCTCTCGTAGTTCGACCAGGTGTTTTCGGTGCCATTGACCACGCCGGTCTGCAAACCCTGATAGACCTCGGCAAAGCTCATCTTGCGCGGCGCGGCGCGCAAGGCTTTGAACTGCTCATCCAGCACGGCAGATGCCTGTACCCGGAATTTCAGGCCGCGAGCATCCTTGGGTTCATGCAGGGCCTTGTTGGCAGACAACTGTTTCATGCCGTTGTGCCAATAACCAAGACCGGTAAGGCCCTTGCCTTCCATGGACTTGAGCAAGGCCTGACCTTGCGGGCTCTGCTGAAAACGGTCGACCGCATCGATGTCGTCGAACAGGAATGGCAGATCAAAGATCTGGATCGGTTTGGAGTAGTGCTCGAACTTGGCCAGCGACGGCGCCAGCAGTTGCACGTCTCCCAGCAACAACGCTTCCATTTCCTTGCCGTCACCGAACAGCGAAGAGTTTGGATAAACCTCGACCTTGACCTGCCCTGGCAGGCGCTCCTCGGCCAGCTTTTTGAACATCAGCGCGCCCTGGCCCTTGGGGGTGTGTTCGGCGACAACGTGGGCGAACTTGATGCTGATGGGATCGGCCGCGCTCGCAAAACCTGCGAATAACGGAAGTGCGCAGACCAACGCCTTGAGGGTGTGCTTGAACATGGGTACATACCTCTTGTTGTTATAAGTTTGGTAGTGCCGGGTATTGCTTTAGTGGTGCTTGAATCAGGCAGACGCAGAACCGGCCCGCCTTAATATTCGCCGTGCATGTTCGATCACCGGAGCATCGACCATCTGCCCGTCAACCACGAAAACCCCGTTAGCCGACTCAACTGCAGACAGAATCCGTCGCGCCCGGTCCAGCTCTTCATGACCGGGCATGTAAGTGTCGTGTATCAGCGCAACCTGACTGGGGTGGATGCACAGCAGGCCGCCAAACCCCATATCCCTGGCATCGGCCGCCATTTGGGTCATGCCTTCGATGTTTTTGATATCTGCAAATACGCTGTCCAGTGGCGGCGCCAGCTCTACCAGTCGGCTGTGCAGCAAAATGGCGTAGCGAGCCTGATCGAGAATTCGCTGCGCTGCGGCGCTGGTGCTGCTCAAGCCCATGTCCAGACCAAGATCCAGTGCACCGAAAGTCAATCGCTCGATTCCGGCTGCCCGGGCAATGGCCGGTAACTCAAGCAAGCCCCTGGCACTTTCGATGATTGGCCAAACGGGTTTGGCGCATGCCGCAGCCAGCGCAACCTGCGCTGCACTTTCTGCCTTGGGCAGCACGACCGCCACGACACCAGGCTGGCGACGGCATAAGTCCAGATCGGCCGCCTGTTGCTCATGCTGCGGCGCATTGACACGCACCAGCACCCGAGCCTGTGGATTGGCATCAAGAAAAGCATCAAGATTGGCCCGTGCCTGGACCTTGAGGTTTTCTGCGACGGCGTCCTCAAGGTCGACGATGACCGCATCGGCGCCGCTTTCCAGCGCCTTGGCAATCCGCTCGGGGCGGGTGGCCGGTACAAACAGCGCTGAACGAATAGTCGTTTTGTTCATGAAAGTGCTCCGTGCCGAGGTGCGAGGCGCAAGCCTCACACCGCTCCTTGTTGATGCAGACGCTGGATGTCCGTTGCCCCGTAGCCCAGTTCATTAAGCAGGCTGTCGGTGTGCTCGCCCAAGTGCGGCACGGCATCCATTCGTGGTTCAAAAGCGACGTTGCGACCCGGTGGCAGCAGTGCTGGCAGCCTGCCGGCCGGACTGTCCACCTCACGCCAGCGGTCACGGGCCTGAAGTTGCGGGTGTGCCCAAACCCCTGCCATGTCGTTGACATGGGCGTTGGCAATCGACGCCGCATCAAGCCTTGCGATGACTTCATCGGCGCTCATGCGGGAAAATTCCTCAACGATGATGGCCCGCAGTTCAGCTCGGTTTTGCGAACGCCGCGCATTTGCATTAAAGCGTAAATCGCCTGCCAATTCTGGCTGTAGCAACACCTTGTCGCAGAACTGCTGCCATTCACGTTCGTTCTGCAAGCCAAGCATCACCGTGCCACCATCCCCCGCAGGAAACGGCCCATAGGGGTAGATTGTGGCGTGGGCGGCACCGGCTCGCGGAGGTGGGGTGGCACCGTCATAGGCGTAATACATCGGGTAGTTCATCCACTCCACCAGGCTTTCCAGCATCGACACATCAATGCGGCTGCCCTCCCCGGTCTTGTCACGCAACAGCAGTGCCGAGAGCACACCGGTGTAGGCGTACATACCCGCCGCAATATCGGCAATCGAGCAGCCGGCTTTGGCCATGTCGTTTTCGCCCGGCCCGCCGGTAACGGATAAAAAGCCGCCTTCGCTCTGGATCAACAGGTCGTAGGCCTTTTTCTGCTCGTAAGGCCCACCCTCCCCGTAGCCAGAAATATCGCAGACGATCAACCTGGGGAAGCGTTCATGCAGGGCTTCAAAAGACAGCCCCATGCGCTGGGCGGCTCCCGGCGCTAGGTTCTGCACCAAAACATCTGCCGTGGCCAGCAGCTTGTCGAGCACCTCTCCCGCGTCCGGCTGTTTGACGTTCAGGGTCAGGCTTTCCTTGGAACGGTTGGTCCAGACGAAGTGCGAGGCCAGGCCATTGACCCGCTCGTCATAGTCACGAGCAAAGTCACCGGAGCCCGGGCGTTCAATCTTGATCACACGCGCCCCCAGATCGGCCAGTTGACGGGTGCAAAACGGCGCCGCGATGGCGTGCTCCAGGCTGACAACGGTAATGCCGTCCAGTGGGCGGGGTTTCTTGGTTGTGGTGTCGTTCATGATGCTGCCCCCGCAGAAGTTGCGACGCCGGTCAGCACGCCCATATCGTCCAAATGGCGCAAGTGCCAGACCAGCTCGATAAGTCCGGTCGCCTGCTCATCGTTGCAAGCACCCGAGAACGCCAGCAGGCGGCGAAACTTGTCTTCAAGCTCGGCGCGGCTCAGGGTATTGCCCGGGTCGCCCTTGGGTTCATCGATGCTGCCGTACACCGTCCGGCCCTTTAACGTGGTCACTTCAACACGGCCCAGCCAGCGCTGCGGATAGGCAGCGTCGACGTGCTCGTCGAGCACCATGTGCACCTTGTTGCGCAGGTCGCCAATGCGCGAGTCGGTCAGCGCATGCTGATGGAACTCGGGCAATCCGGCCTTGCCGTAAACGGCGATCAGACCTAGCACTGTCCCCATGGAGAACTTGGCCTGGTGGACCGTCTGTGGCTCCTGCACGCGGCCCAACACGTCGATGGCTCCCTGATGGACCCGCGTGATCACGCTGGCAATGTCTTCGGCCCGCAGGTTCTCGCGCTGCATCACCGCCAGCAGGGCATCCGCCGCCGGGTGCGTGTGACGGCACGAGGCGTGAAATTTGAACGAAGTTTCAATCAGTGCCCAGCGGCTACCCAGACGGTCAGAAAGGCAATCCGGGTTGGCATCGCTGGACATGCCGGCAGCCATGCCCTGCTCACCCTCAAGAATGTTTTTCGCGCCGCTCAGCCCTTCTGCGGTCAGGTAGGCGGCCAACAGACCGTCCGCTGCCGCCTTGGCCGTGTGCAGCTGTTTGGAGTCGGCTGCATCGCGCAAAAACTCCCACAGGCCCGCCGCCTGGGTGCCCGCAGTGCCGAGTAGATGGGTGAACTGCTCCTGATTGAAATCCATCAATTTGCCCACGCCAACGGCTGCTGCCAGGGTGCCGACCGTGGCCGTGGTGTGAAAGATGCGGTAGTGCGAACGGCCGAGAAACTCACCTATACGAATACCGGCTTCGTAACCGGCCACTGCCGCAACGATCAGTTCGCGGCCGGACTTACCCAGGTCCTGGGCAGCGGCCAGAACCGCCGGAAAGACTACCGTCGCCGGATGCAGCACGGAGCTGTTGTGCAGGTCGTCTTGCTCCACCAGGTGCGAGCTGGCACCGTTAACCAGCGCAGCGAAATACGCGGAGCTGGTCTTGCCGCTGACCAGGATTGCGGCCGGGCCACTGGCCGGGCCCATCATTGCCGCATAGCGCTCGAACAACGGGATCGGATGTGAACCCTGGCTGGCCAGAGCCGAGCCCAACCAGTCAAGAAACAGATCTTCAGTACGGCTGATAACGGCTTCAGGCAACTGCTCGAAGTGCAGGCTGGCCAAAAACTCAGTGAGCGCTTGAGTGTGCTGGCTCATGAAGCGGTCTCCATGGAATTCGAGAGTTCGATCAAATTGAGGTCCGGATCAAGCAGGTAGATCGAGCGGATCGGTCCTCGGGCACCCGTACGCACGACCGGACCTTCCAGAATGCTCACCTCATGCGCTTGCAAGTGCTCGATTACGTCGTCCAGTCGGTCGTTGACGATGAAACACAGGTCGGCTGACCCCGGCAGCGGATGCGTCGCCTTGGGTTCGAACTCGGCGCCTGCCTGGTGCAAGTTGATTTTCTGCTGGCCGAACGACAGGGCATGGCGCCCCTGACCAAACACTACCGGCTGCATGCCCAGCACACGGCTGTAGAAGTCCAGACTTTTGGGTATATCGCGCACCGTCAGTACCAGATGGTCGAGATGGCTGATCTGCATGTGCAATCTCCGTTAAGGCATCGGATGTGAATCCGGATGAATACCTAGAATGAACGCGGCAGTTCGAGCAGGTGCTCGGCCACGTATGACAGGATCAGGTTGGTGGAGATAGGCGCTACCTGGTACAGACGGGTCTCGCGGAACTTGCGCTCGACATCGTACTCATTGGCAAAACCGAAACCGCCGTGGGTCTGCAGGCACGCATTGGCCGCTTCCCAGCTGGCTTTAGCCGCCAGGTACTTGGCCATGTTGGCCGCTGCGCCAGCGCTGCGCCCGCTGTCGTACTCCTCGCAGGCACGCCAGCGCATCAAATCGGCGGCTTCAAGCTCGATGTGGGCTTCGGCAATCGGGAACTGCACACCCTGGTTCTGTCCGATCGGGCGACCGAACACCACCCGCTCGCGGGCGTACTGTGCGGACTTCTCATTGAACCAGCGGCCGTCACCAATGCACTCGGCGGCGATCAGCGTACGTTCGGCATTGAGCCCATCGAGTATGTAGCGAAAGCCCTTGCCCTCTTGACCGATCAAGCTGCTGGCTGGGATTTTCAGGTTGTCGAAAAACAGCTCGTTGGTTTCGTGATTGACCATGTTGGCAATGGGCTGCACGGTCAGACCATTACCGATGGCTTGGCGCAAGTCGACCAGAAAGATCGACATGCCATCGACTTTTTTCTCCACCTCCGCCAAGGGTGTAGTGCGAGCCAGCAGGATCATCAGGTCCGAGTGCTGAACCCGAGAGATCCAGACCTTCTGGCCGTTGATCACGTACTCATCGCCCTGACGCACTGCAGTGGTCTTGATTTTGGTGGTGTCGGTACCGGTGGATGGCTCGGTCACGCCCATGGACTGCAGGCGCAGCTCGCCGCTGGCAAGCTTGGGCAGGTAGTAGTTTTTCTGCTCTTCACTGCCGTGGCGCAGCAAGGTAAACATGTTGTACATCTGGCCATGCACGGTGCCGGAGTTCCCGCCGCAGTGGTTGACCTCTTCCAGGATCACCGAAGCCTCTGCCAAACCCAGGCCTGAGCCACCGTATTGTTCGGGGATCATCGCCGACAACCAGCCAGCCTTTGTCATGGCGCCAACGAACGCTTCGGGAAAGCCCTTTTCTTCGTCAATCTTGCGCCAGTACTCCGCCGGGAACTCGGCACACAGGGCGCGCACACCCTCGCGAATAGCGTTGTAGTCTTCGTTCAGATACGGATTCATTGCAGATCCTTATTGTCATTATTCAATCAAAGATCACTTCGCCCTTCTGGGCCACGCCCTCGGCATTGCCCACCCACAACTCTGCCCTGCCCGCAGCCACAACACGACCGCTCACCTCAAAGGGATGGGGCGCAATCAACGGGCGAACGCCGCGATAGGCGAAGCGCCGCAGGCGTGCAGCAGGATTGGCTCGGCAGAAAGCGCGCAGACTGAGCGTGGCCATAAGTGGGCCGTGAACCACCAACCCCGGGTAGCCTTCGATTTCGGTAGCGTAGGGCCAGTCGTAATGGATGCGGTGACCATTGAAGGTCACGGCTGAGTAGCGGAACAACAAAGTGGGGGTTGGCGTGACGGATTCCTGCCAGGTGCCCTCGGGCAATGGGTCGCCGCTTGCGAGCTTGGGAGGGGTGGGTTCGCGGTAAACGATGTCCTGTTCTTCGCGAATCGCCAATAGCCCGTCCTGCAGGTAGTCATGCTGGACGGTGACAAACAACAGTGAGCCGGTCTTGCCGTGCTTTTGCTGAACATCGGTAATGGTCGAAACCCGCGTGGCTTGAGCGTCCACCTTGAGCGGCGTGTGGAACTCGATACGGCCGCCGGCCCACATGCGGTTGCGGTTGTCGGCAGGTGGCAGAAAGCCTCCGCGGGCAGGATGACCATCGCCGCCCAAACCGCTGCCTTGCACCGCGGGCTGGAAGAAACACCACTGCCACAGCGCCGGCAAGGGTTCACCGGCCTGGGGCGCTTGCTCACCCAGAGTGGCCGCTATGCGGGTGACCAGGTTCAGGCTCAGGTGATCATGGATTTCTTCAGCGCGCCCGACCCAGGCGGAGAGTGCGTTATCGCTCATCGGTGATTGCCCCGTGGCTTGTTATTTTGGACATGATTGCCAAAAGCATAGCGATCTGTGAATCTGCGTTTCGGTAAGGGGGCGTTCGGTTTTGGTTAACGCTGGAATTCTGCAGCTGCATTCATGCTCAAGGAAAATCAGCCATGCACTTTGATCTCGTCGACCTGCGCCTGTTTATCCATATTGCCGAATCCCCCAGCATGACCCAGGGTGCACGCAAGGCATTCATTTCCCCGGCTGCGGCCAGTGCCCGCATCAAAAGCCTTGAAGAAAACCTCACCAGCCGCCTGCTCTACCGGGACAGCCGGGGCGTTGAGCTCACGCCTGCGGGCGAACTGTTTTTGCACCATGCGCGCGTGATCATGCGCCAGGTGGACTACATGAAAAGCGAGTTCACCGAGTACGGCACCGAGTCCTCAGGGCATATCAGGATCTTTGCCAACACCACGGCGGCCACTGAGTTCTTGCCCGAAATCCTCGCCGGTTTTCTCGCCGAGCGTCCGGGGGTGACCGTTGACCTGCAGGAGCGATTGAGTCGCGACATCGTGCGTGGCGTGATGGATGGTTCTACAGACATGGGCATCATTGCCGGCCCGGTCGAGGCCGACAGCTTGCAGGTCATACACTTCAGTACCGACCAGCTGGTACTGGTGACGCCCCTCGATCATCCCCTGGCCCGGCGCAAATCGATCAAGCTGGCAGAAACCCTGGCTTATCCGCACATAGGCCTGCACGAAGGCACCACCCTGCTGCGGTTTTTGAGTGAACAGGTAGCCCTGCACGGCAATACGCTGAACATGCGCATCAAGGTCTACAGTTTCGAAGCGATGTGCCGGATGGTTGAAGCGGGTGTAGGCCTGGCCATCCTTCCTGAGTCTTCGGCACGCCGACATCAACAAACCATGGGCCTGTCAGTCATCGAGCTCGACGAGCCCTGGCGCGTACGGGAGCGAAGTGTGCTGGTGCGCGATTTACAGGCACTACCGAAGGTGACCCGTACCTTGATCGACATTTTATTGGCGCAAAACCAAGGTTCGGTTCAAGCAAAAAAATGAACGTTGGCCTTTAATCCGCTGGACCACCCCGCTCCCCTTGGTTTTTGTCAAACGCGTACAGCGATACCTGCCGTTAAAGCCTCTCGTAACAAATGGTCGTCATTCATATAAAACTTCTGAATGCCCACCTACTCTCATGTTTAGGCTGACGAGTCATCGTGTGTCGTCACGAGCCACTTCATCAGTAGTTAATTGCTTACAGCCCAAGTGTTCGCCTCTCACAAATCGCTCATACAATTCAGGAATCGACTATGAAACGCTCTCTGTGGTTTGGTTTGATCGGTACCCTCGTAGCGGGTACGGCCCACGCGGCAACTCAAGATGTACCCATGAATCTGGTGAGCGCCGACGGTGCGCCTCAAGCCATCGGCTCGATAACGATCAGTGAAACCCCCTATGGCCTGCTGTTCACGCCGAATCTAAAATCACTGCCGGTGGGAGTGCATGGTTTCCATGTGCACGAAAACGGCAGTTGCGAACCAGGCGTGAAGGATGGCGTCAAAGGTGCTGCGCTAGCGGCCGGTGGGCATTTCGATCCGCAGAAAACCGGCAAGCATCTTGGGCCGTATGCTGACGGGCACCTGGGTGATTTACCGGCGGTGTACGTCACCGCCGACGGCATGGCGACCTACCCGGTGCTAGCTCCGCGGCTCAAGAACCTCTCAGAGATCAAAGGCCACGCGCTGATGATCCATGCCGGTGGTGATAACCATTCGGATATGCCCAAGCCGTTGGGCGGTGGTGGCGACCGTGTGGCGTGCGGCGTGATCTGATTCCCACACGCAGATCCAGGCGCTCATGCAACCTGTGCGCCTATCGCCTTGATCGATCTACCTTTCAGCACGGCAGACATTTTGGCCAAAATGGCATTTCTCAGCGTGATGTCTGCCACCGTCAGCGCCGGTGGCTTTGGCCTTACCTACGAGACACCACGTTACCTCACCCCAAATCAATCTCTACCAAATCCCCCACCATCCTGACCGGCCAACTGCGCAGTGGCTGCTCAGGAAACTCCAAACAGCTGCCATCACCCAGCCGGTAGTGCTGCTTATACAGTGGCGAAGCGATCACCAACTGCCCCGCCAAACAGCCGACAATCCCCCTCCCTATCACGTTCGCTCCAGACACAGGGTCGCGATTTTCCAAGGCATACAGCTGTTTGCCAGCCTCTTGCGCGGGCAGATAGAACAGCGCTACCTGCACCCCATCAACGAGCGACACCACACCGGAATTTGCGACCAAATCGCCATACCCGCAGGCTCGACGCCAGAGTTGTTGGTTCATGGTTAGGCTGCTCATCAGATCATCTCCTCTACAGGAATAAGGTTGAGTTCTTCGACGCTGATCGGGCGAATTTGGCCGCGTTCTTTGACGAAGTTAATGTCCGGGTCGCCTGCCTTGTCGTTGACGAAGGTGCGGAAACGTTTGAGTTTTTCCGGGTCCTGCAAGGTGTTTGCCCATTCGCACTCGAAACGATCGACTACCAACTGCATCTGCGCCTCCAGTTCGGCGCCTAAACCCAAACTATCGTCGATGATTACCGCTTTCAGGTAATCCAACCCTCCTTCCAGGCTTTCGCGCCATACCGAAGTGCGCTGCAGTTTGTCGGCGGTGCGGATGTAGAGCATCAGGAAGCGGTCGATGTAACGGATTAGGGTTTCGCTATCAAGGTCAGTAGCGAACAGATCGGCGTGCCGTGGCCGCATGCCGCCGTTGCCGCTGATGTAGAGGTTCCAGCCCTTTTCGGTAGCGATGACGCCAACGTCTTTGCTCTGAGCCTCGGCGCACTCACGGGCGCATCCGGAGACGGCGAACTTGAGCTTGTGCGGCGAGCGCAGGCCCTTGTAGCGGTCCTCGAGCAATAGCGCCATTTTCACGCTGTCCTGTACACCGTAACGGCACCACGTACTGCCCACGCAGGATTTCACCGTGCGAGTCGACTTACCATAAGCGTGGCCGGTTTCGAAACCGGCTACGATCAGTTCGCTCCAGATATCGGGCAATTCGTGCAGTTGCGCACCAAAAAGGTCGATGCGCTGGCCCCCGGTGATCTTGGTGTAGAGGTTGTATTTCTTCGCTACCGCGCCAATGGCGATGAGACCGTCCGGGGTGATCTCTCCTGCAGGAATACGCGGCACCACCGAGTAGGTGCCGTTCTTCTGCATATTGGCCATAAAGCTGTCGTTAGTGTCTTGCAGCGGCACCAGCCATGGTTCTTGAATCTGCCGGTTCCAGCATGAGGCAAGGATAGAGCCCACGACCGGTTTGCAGATAACGCAGCCCAGGTGACCTTTACCGTGGCGGGCCAGCAATTCGTCAAAGGACTCGATGCCTTCCACTCGTACCAAGGAATACAGATCTTGGCGGGTATAAGCGAAATGCTCGCACAAGCTCTTGTCGACGCTGACACCACGGGCAGTCAGTTCATGTTCGAAAACTTGTTTGAGCAAGCCCGCACAACCACCGCAACCGGTGCCCGCTTTAGTCTGTGCCTTGATGCCAGCGAGGTCACTGCAACCAGCATCGATGGCGCAGCAGATCGCGCCCTTGTTCACGTTATGGCAAGAGCACACGGTGGCGGTGGCAGGCAGCGCGTCCACGCCAACAGCTGGAGCAGCGTCACTCAAAGGCAGAATCAGCGACGACGGATCGTTTGGCAGTGCGAGGCCGTTTTGCACGTACTGGAGCAGCGTGTCGTAGTAGCTGTTGTCGCCCACTAACATCGCGCCAAGGGCTTGTTTGCCATCGGCAGAGACCACCAATCGACGGTAACTGCCGCAGGCTTCGTCGATAAAGCGGTAGCTGCGCGAGCCAGCGATAGCGCCATGTGCGTCACCGATGGAGCCGACATCCACGCCGAGTAGTTTTAGTTTCGTGGACATATCGGTGCCGATAAACGGCTCTGCCTCTTCACCGCATAATTGCGCGGCGACGCTGCGAGCCATTTGATAACCCGGCGCTACCAAACCAAAGATGCTGCCATTCCACGCTGCGCATTCACCAATGGCGTAGATGTTCGCGTCACTGCTGCGGCACTGGCTGTCGATGGCGATACCGCCGCGCGCACCCAGTTCCAACTCACACTGCCGGGCCAGCGCGTCTTGCGGGCGGATACCGGCGGAGAAGACGATCAGATCGGTTTCCAGAAATTCGTCATTGGCGAAGTTCATACGGTAGCGATACTCGCTGCCGGGGGTGATTGACTGGGTGCCACGAGACACATGCACGCTCACCCCCAATGCTTCGATACGGGCCTTCAGCGCCTGGCCACCATGGTCATCCAGCTGCACAGGCATCAGGCGCGATGCGAACTCCACCACATGGGCTTCGAGCCCCAGGCACTTGAGGGCATTGGCCGCTTCCAGCCCGAGCAATCCCCCACCTACCACCACGCCGCGGCGCGCATTTTTTGCCGCAGCCTGGATAGTGTCAAGATCGCCCAGGGTGCGATAGACCAAGCGTGAATCGCCGACAGCACCTTCAATCGGCGGCACAAAGGGGAAGGAGCCAGTGGCCATGACCAACTGGTCGTAAGGCACGCAGCCATTGGCGGTGATCACCTCACGGCGTGCACGGTCGATTTCCAGCACAGGTACGCCCAAATGAAGGGTTACGCCTGGAGTCTGGTACAGCGCTGCTTCGCCGAGGGCGAGAGATTCGGCATCACGGCCGCCGAAGTATTCGGACAGATGCACGCGGTCATAAGCACGCAGCGGCTCTTCGCTAAACACATGAATCTGAAAGCGGCCGAGAGCACCGCGTTCCACCAGTTGCTCCACGAAGTGATGGCCAACCATACCGTTGCCAATAACCACCAGTTGTTGAATATCAGTCGCCCATTTACTGTTCATAAGTGCACCCGCCAAAGCCGCTCCATTTTTTCGAAGGCAAAAAAAACGCCTGGAACCAAAAGGTTCCAGGCGCCTTTGCCTGTTCGTGCCGCCGGCCCTTGAGCCTGTCGCAGTCATTGTCACCCGGGCCTGTGTTGGCCAACACGATCGCCATTGATCGACGGGGCGTCTCACGTGCGCAGTCGCAGTGAGCTGTTTAGGTATATGCAGTGGCTGTGCCAGAAATTAAATACTGGCTTGCAGAGTCCGACATTGAAGGGGGTAACCGCATTACAGCGACATTGACGAGCCCTCATTACAGTTCCAAAACAGTGCGGATTTTTATCTGGCGCCCCAAGACAAGGCGACATTCACGGAAAAAAGTACGGTGTAAGGCCTTTACGTAAGGGGGTCTAACTAGCAAAACCTCGCAGCTGAAGCACATCCCACAAAGCACCGCAGTCGCGCCGACACGTGTTGGCCCAGCCATTGCTAAGCATAAGCACAGGCTATCAACGACGATGGCTCAATCATTCAGGCAAAGACACACGACAAAGGCGCCGTGCAACTCCCGTTGAAAGACGAGGAGCAGCATGGCGCCTTTTTACGTTTCTGAGTCTTCATGAGATCCCTGGCGAGGTAGCAAGATGGCGGATAACAGCACCGGTAAAACCGTGCGCAGCGTGTGTCCTTACTGTGGGGTTGGCTGCGGAATTGTGATGCAGGTGCAAGACAACCTCATCGTCAAAGTATCCGGAGACAAACAACACCCAAGCAACTTTGGTCGCCTGTGCACGAAGGGCAGTACGTGCAACCAGACCGTGGCCAATGCAGGGCGCATGGAGCATGCCTTTATGCGCCAGGAGCGCAATCGCGACCCGGCTCGGGTGAGCATTGATCAGGCCATCAACGCCACTGCCAGCCGCTTGCGCGGCATTATTGATGAGCACGGGCCAGACGCCGTTGCCCTGTATGTCAGCGGTCAAATGTCGTTGGAGGCGCAGTACCTGGCCAACAAGCTGACCAAGGGTTTTATCCGCAGCAGCCATATTGAATCGAATTCTCGGCTGTGCATGGCCAGCGCCGGCAGCGGCTATAAACAGTCACTGGGTGCCGACGGTCCGCCCGGCTCTTACAGCGACTTTGAACATGCCGATGTGTTTGTTGTGATCGGCGCCAATATGGCCGACTGTCACCCTATCCTTTTTCTACGCATGCTGGACCGGATGAAAGCCGGGGCCAAGTTGATCGTTATCGACCCGCGGCGCACCGCCACTGCGGACAAAGCCAATCTGTACCTGCAAATCGCCCCCGGCACCGACTTGGCGCTGCTCAATGGCTTGCTCCATCTGCTGGTGATAAATGGCCACACCGACCCCGCATTTATTGCGGCCTTTACTGAAGGCTGGGAAGTGATGCCGAGCTTTCTGGAGGATTACACACCCGAGAAAGTCGCCACCATCACCGGCCTCGAGGAAGTCGATATTCGTCAAACCGCACAGTGGATTGGCGAAGCAGAAAACTGGATGAGCTGTTGGACCATGGGCCTCAACCAAAGCGTGCAAGGTACCTGGCACACCAATGCCCTGTGCAATCTGCACCTGGCCACCGGCGCCATCTGTCGCTCCGGCAGCGGGCCGTTCTCGCTCACCGGCCAACCCAATGCCATGGGCGGCCGCGAGATGGGCTATATGGGGCCCGGTCTACCAGGACAACGCTCAGCCTTGGTGCCGCAAGATCGCGCTTTTATCGAAAAGTTGTGGGCCATACCGCCTGGCAGCCTGCGCAGCGAAGGGGGTGACGGCACCTTGGCTATGTTTGACGCCATGGCCGCTGGCGATATCAAAGCCTGCTGGATTATTTGCACCAACCCGGTGGCCAGCGTGCCGAACCGCCAGACAGTGATCGCCGCGCTGCAAAAGGCCGAACTGGTGATAAGCCAGGACGCTTATTTGGACACGGAAACCAACCGCTACGCCGACATCCTATTGCCTGGTGCCTTATGGGCCGAAGCCGAAGGTGTGATGATTAACTCCGAACGCAACCTCACACTCATGCAGCAAGCTGTATTGCCACCGGGTGACACCTTGGCCGATTGGCAAATTATCGCCCGCGTCGCCTGCGCCATGGGTTACTGCGAGGCCTTCAGCTATGAAAGCGCCACCGAGGTTTTCGAAGAAATCAAACGCTGTTGGAACCCGAAAACCGGTTATGACATTCGTGGCGCCAGCTATGCACGTCTTCGCGAACAACCGCTGCAATGGCCCATTGCCGACTATCAAGGGGCGACGCGCAACCCTTTGCGCTACTTGAATAACGACACCAGCCAAACACTGAGCCTGAATGCCGACGGCAGCCAACCGGCACTGGTATTCGCAACCGATAGCGGCAAGGCGCAATTCTTTGCCCGCCCCCATCTACTGCCCGCGGAGCTGCCCGACCATGACTTCCCTCTGGTGCTTAACACTGGCCGCTTGCAGCACCAATGGCACACGCTGACCAAGACTGGAAAGGTGCCGACCCTGAACAAACTGAACCCGGGACCTTTTGTGGAAGTTCACCCCAGCGACGCAGCACGCCTGGGCATTTCAGAAGGTATCCGTGTGGCCATTCGCTCCCGTCGTGGCGTGGCCAAACTGCCAGCAGTGATCACCGACCGCGTGCGCCCAGGCAACTGCTTTGCGCCCTTTCATTGGAATGATGTGTTTGGCGAAGAGCTCGCCATCAACGCCCTGACCAGCAATGCCGTGGACCCCGTTTCTCTGCAGCCCGCATTCAAGTTCTGCGCTGTCAGCCTGCAAGTCGTCACCCCTCAACCCGCCCCGACAGTTTCAGCTAGCGAGCTGGTTGAGGCCTGTGTAGACACCACAGATTCCGAGGAGCTGCACCCGATGCAGATTAACGCCCTGGCTCGCTTGCTCAACCTCGACACACCGGCGCAGCTGCAGCTTGAGGCCAATGAACAGCTGTATATGCAGGGCTACTTACTGGGGCTGCGCAGTGCCAAAGGGCGAGCGAGCGGCGTGCCGACGTTGCCAGCCAGCGCGCCATTACCGACCAGCAAACGCCTGATGTTGGACGGTATGTTGGCAGGGTTGTTTGCCCGTTCAGATAGCAGCCATGAGATGCCTGCCCAATCGGGCCAGTTGGTTAACCCTGCCCTGGCCGAAATCACTGGCCAGCAATGGCTAGTGCTCTGGGCTTCGCAAACCGGCAATAGCGAGACTTTGGCCCAAACCTGCGCGCAGCGTCTGCGCAACAATGGCCAGCGCGCGCGTCTGCTGCCCATGGACAGTGCGCAATTGGACGACCTGCGTACCAGCTCTGGTGTTCTGTTGGTCACGAGCACTTTCGGCGATGGCGACCCACCGGACAATGCCAGCAATTTCTGGAGCAGCCTCGAAAGCGCAGACGCTCAGGCCTTGGCCAATAGCCGCTTCAGCGTGCTGGCCCTGGGGGACTCCAGCTACGACCAGTTCTGCGGCTTTGGTCGCAAGCTCGATGAACGTTTAGCCGCCCTCGGTGGCGAACGTTTGCAACCACGCCAAGAGTGCGAGCCGGACTATCAGGAAGCGGCGGACAGCTGGCTTAGTCGCGTTTGCGCCTCCTTGCCCACCAGCACCACCGCGGCGGTGGAAATGCCGTCCACCTTGCGCCCCGCACGAGTGGAAAGCAGCTGCTACGACCGCCAAAACCCTTTGCTGACCCAACAGTTGGATAACCGCATCCTTAATTGCAAAGGTGCAGAAAAAGAAACCCGCCATATCGCCTTCGACCTGCGTGGCCACGACTTCCCCTATCAGGCCGGCGATGCCTTGGGCGTGTGGCCGAGCAACTGCCCTGAACAGGTCAATGCACTGTTGGCTGCTCTGAAGCTGGATGGCGATTGCAGCGTCGAACTTAAAGACCAGCCCGCCATGTCCTTGCGCCAAGCCCTGGAAGCGCATCTGGAAATCGCCCGCATCTCCCCGCAGCAACTGCAATGGGTCAGCGAGCGTTCCGCCAGCCCATTGCTCAAAGAGTTGCTGCTGGGTGAAAGCCCGGCCCGGCTCAAGGATTGGCTGTGGGGCCGGCAGCTGCTCGATTTGCTGCTGGAGTTCCCCGTCCCCCTCAGCGTTACCGAACTGCTCAACCTGCTCAAGCCCCTGCAACCACGGCTGTACTCCATCTCATCGAGCCCAAAAGTATGCCCGGATGAAGTGCATATCACGGTATCCACCGTACGTTACCTGCACAACAAACAGCAGCGTGGCGGTGTGTGCTCTACCTTCCTCGCTGATCGCGCAGGGCAACAAGGTGCACGAATCTTCCTGCATCGATCGACGCACTTCCGTCCGCCTAATGACCCGCAAGTGCCACTGATCATGATCGGCCCCGGCACCGGCATAGCCCCCTTCCGCGCCTTTCTGCAAGAACGTGAAGCTCAGGGCGGCGGTAAAAACTGGCTTTTCTTCGGTGAGCAACGGGCCCGTAGCGACTTTTACTACCGTGAAGAACTGCGCGCCTGGCAACGCAGCGGTCTGCTCAGCCGCATGGACACCGCCTTCTCCCGCGATCAGGCGGAGAAAATCTACGTACAACAACGCATGCTTGAAGAAGGTGCTCTGCTATGGAGCTGGTTGGAACAGGGCGCTTACGTATGCGTGTGTGGCGATGCCAGCCGCATGGCCAAAGATGTCGATGCCGCGCTGAAAAAAATCGTGCAAACCCACGGCAAAATGAGCAGCGGCGCCGCGACCTTGTATGTCAGTGGTATGAGTAAAGACCGACGCTATTTGCGCGATGTTTATTGAGGTGGTTGGCAGTGGCGGCCTGAGGCAAAAGTGAGCGCAGCCCAAGCCCGGCAAATGAACGCAGTCAACTGCGGGAGGGGCTTTGCCGCAACACTCATGCTCTTTTGCAGAACCCGGCACACCAATTGCTATCCTTTGCCACAAAGGTCGTCTGGCAAGACAAGGGCGGCCCGCACTGACAATGGCGTCGTGCTCGACCGGCTTCTATAGCGCGGAAGGTACGGCGTTTTTTTTGATCTAACGTTTTCAGGAACAACCGTATGAGCGATGGACTGCTTTTGCACCCTCTGGCTTGGGTGGCGGGCAGCGATGCCCTGGAAAAGAATGTGCTGAATATCGGCTATATGCCCCTCAGCGACTGCGCCTCGCTGGTAGTCGCCGCCACTCAGGGCTTTGCACAGCCTTACGGGCTGACCCTGAACCTGCAACGTCAAACGTCCTGGGCGGGAATCAGCGACAAACTGCTGAGCGGTGAGCTGGATGTTGCCCATAGCCTGTACGGCATGATTTACGCCATTCAGCTGGGCATTAGCGGCGCCGCCGCTACCGATATGGCGGTATTGATGGGGCTCAATCAGAACGGCCAAAGTATCAACCTGTCGCAGCCGCTAAAAGACGCCGGGGTGACCAGCACCAGTGCACTGAAACAACGAGTGCACCAAAGTGGGACAAAACTCACCTTCGCTCAGACCTTCCCCACCGGCACCCACGCCATGTGGCTTTATTATTGGCTGGCCAGCCAGGGCATTCACCCACTGCAGGATGTGAACAGCGTTGTAGTACCGCCCCCGCAAATGCTCGCGCACCTGGAAGCAGGGCGTATTGATGGTTTTTGCGTGGGTGAGCCGTGGTGCGCAAATGCTGTGGACCAGGCCCAGGGCTTTACCCTGGCCACCAGCCAGAGCATTTGGCCTGACCACCCGGAGAAGGTGCTGGCCTGCACCCGTGAATTTGTAGAGCAAAATCCCAATACAGCTCGCGTCCTGGTAATGGCAATACTGGAAGCTAGCCGCTTTATTGAAGAAAGCCGCGAGAATCGCCTCAGCACTGCGAAATTGCTTAGCAGCACTGAGTATCTGGATGCGCCGCTGGCCAGTATCGAACCACGCCTGCTGGGAGATTACAGCGATGGCCTCGGTAACCGCTGGCAAGACGAGCATGCCCTGCGGTTCCACAACAAGGGTGCGGCGAACTTCCCCTACCTCTCAGATGGCATGTGGTTTATCACCCAATTCCGTCGCTGGGGTCTGCTGCGCGAAGACCCAGATTACCTGGCAGTAGCGCAGCAGGTGCAACAGCTTGAACTGTATGGCGCGGCAGCCAGTGCCCTGGATATTCAACTACCGGGCACGCCCATGCGCAGCAGTCGTTTGCTCGATGGTTGTGTGTGGGATGGCTCCGACCCTGCAGCTTACGCACGCAGTTTTGCCCTGCATGCCCTTAATGATTACTGACAGGAGCTGGCCACCATGCTGCGTATCCTGCTAATCAATGACACCTCGAAAAAAGTCGGACGCCTGCGCGCTGCCTTGAGCGAGGCGGGATTTGAAGTCATCGACGAATCCGGTCTGACCATCGACCTGCCCGCGCGAGTGGAAGCAGTGCGTCCGGATGTCGTGCTGATCGACACCGAGTCCCCCAGCCGCGATGTGATGGAACAGGTGGTGCTGGTGACCCGCGACCAGCCCCATCCCATCGTCATGTTTACCGACGAGCATGACCCCGGCGTGATGCGTCAGGCGATCAAGTCTGGGGTTAGCGCCTATATAGTCGAAGGCATTCATGCCCAGCGTCTGCAGCCGATCATGGATGTGGCCATGGCGCGCTTCGAAAGCGACCAGGTGCTGCGCTCGCAATTGCAGGCCCGCGATCAGCAGCTTGCCGAGCGCAAGCGGGTGGAGTTGGCCAAAGGCATGCTGATGAAAATGAAAGACTGCAACGAAGAGCAGGCCTATACGCTGATGCGCCGTCAGGCCATGAGCAAACAACAGAAACTGATCCAGGTGGCCGAGCAGATTATTGCCATGAATGAGTTATTGGGCTGAAGTGCGTGCGCTTAACGCTCCACAAAGCAGCACGGTTGCACCATAGAGGGTTAGGCCAAGCCTCCAATCGACTGACCAACCCGCTAACACCACAGTGAACACCCCGCTCTTGAGCCGCGCAAGCCAAGCAGCAGGAAACTGGCACACATAGTGCTCAGGTATTACTGCAGGTAGCCAACGACGGTTACCCCGCCACGACAAAGACGTCGCACTTCCCATCGCGAAAGCGAAATGGGGACTGCGGCGTTTTTGCGTTTTTGGCCTCGGAAACAGGCCGGTGGAGTGGCCGTACTTAACGACCAACCGCCTTACAACCTTCGTTGACTCTATTGCAGATGAGGTGCTGGAAATGAATACGAACAGTTTCTGGAAAGCAGGCCACACCCCCACGCTGTTTGCCGCCTTTTTGTATTTCGACCTGAGTTTTATGGTGTGGTACCTGCTCGGTCCGATGGCTGTGCAGATTGCCACCGACTTGCAACTGACCACACAACAGCGCGGTTTTATGGTGGCCACGCCGATTCTGGCCGGTGCGTTGCTGCGGTTTTTGATGGGAATGCTGGCGGACCAACTGTCGCCTAAAACCGCCGGTATTTTTGGCCAGATCATTGTGATCAGTGCACTGCTGGTGGCTTGGCAGTGGGGCGTTCACAGTTATGAACAAGTGTTGCTGCTGGGCCTGTTCCTCGGCATGGCCGGCGCCTCCTTCGCCGTAGCCCTGCCCCTGGCTTCACAGTGGTACCCCGCCGAGCACCAAGGCAAGGCCATGGGCATTGCGGGGGCAGGCAACTCCGGCACCGTAATTGCCGCCCTGGCTGCGCCGATCCTGGCGGCCGCGATTGGTTGGACCAATGTGTTTGGTTTGGCACTGATCCCTCTGGTGCTGTGCCTTATCGTTTTTACCCTGCTAGCGCGCAATGCGCCCAACCGCAGCAAAGCCAAATCCATGGCCGACTACTTCAAGGCTCTGAGTGACCGCGATAGCTGGTGGTTTATGTTTTTCTACAGCGTTACCTTTGGCGGCTTTATCGGCCTGGCCAGCGCCCTGCCTGGCTACTTCCACGACCAGTACGACCTCAACCCGGTCACCGCCGGCTACTACACAGCCGCCTGTGTGCTGGGTGGGAGCCTGATGCGCCCATTAGGCGGCGCGTTTGCAGACCGCTTTGGGGGTATTCGCACCCTGCTGGGCATGTATGCCCTGGCGGCCATTTGCATCGCGGCAGTGGGCTTCCATCTGTCCAGTTCAGTCGCGGCGTTGGCCTTGTTTGTGAGCGCCATGCTGGGCCTGGGTGCCGGTAACGGTGCGGTATTTCAACTGGTGCCACAGCGCTTTCGTAACGAGATTGGTGTCATGACTGGTTTGATCGGCATGGCCGGTGGCATCGGCGGCTTCTTGTTGGCGGCAGGGTTGGGTGCCATCAAGCAAAACACCGGCGACTATCAGATCGGCCTGTGGTTGTTTGCCAGCCTTGGCGTGATTGCCTGGTTTGGTCTGCACGGCGTGAAGAGCCGCTGGAGAACCACTTGGGGTTCGGCCGCTTTCACCGCTGCGCGCGTCTGATTCAGTCGCCATGGCCTTGCAACTGAGCTACGCCCAAAGCAGCGCCCGCGGGCCGCGCGCGCAGAACCAGGACGCCACGCGCCTGGTCACTCCGGCGCCGACGCTAGCCGCCAGCAAGGGGTTTTTGTTTGCCCTTGCCGATGGCGTCAGCCAGTGCGCCGACGGCGGCCTGGCTGCTCGTTCGAGCTTGCAGGCCCTGGCCCACGACTACTACGCCACCCCGCAAACCTGGGGTGTGGCGCAATCTCTGGACCGTTTGCTGCTGGCGCAAAACCGTTGGCTACATGCCAACGGTGGCGGGCAGCCGTTGCTCACCACCCTCAGCGCTTTAGTGCTGCGTGGACGGCGTTTCACCCTCGCCCACATAGGCGATTGCCGGGTATATCGCTGGTTCGCCGGGCAGCTACAGCGCATCAGCGAAGATCATGTGTGGGACCAGCCGGGCATGCAGCACGTACTCAAGCGCGCCATGGGGCTGGAACAGCATTTAGTCGTGGATTACCTGGATGGCGAATTGCGTCAGGGCGAGAGTTTTCTACTGGTCAGCGATGGCGTGTGGGCAACCCTCAGTGACGCCTCAATTGCCGGTATTCTGCGTGATGAAAGCCAACTGCAGGCCGCGTGCCAAGCGTTGGTTTACGCCGCTCACCAGGCCGGCAGTCAGGACAATGCCAGCGCCTTGTTGGTACGGATTGATGACCTGGGTGAAACTAGCCTGGGCGAGGCCCTTGGCCAAATCGAGCAATGGCCACTGCCACCAACGCTAAAGCCTGGGCAACTCTTTGAAGGCTGGGAGGTGGAGGCGCTGTTAGGTCACAGCCGCCAATCACTGCTGTATCGGGTACGCGATACCCAGCAGCAACCCTGGCTACTAAAAACGCTGGCAACCCACTGCGAAAATGACAGCACCGCCGGGCAAGCCTTATTGCAGGAAGAATGGTTCCTGCGCCGGGTTGCCGGACGTAACTTTCCCGAAGTTCACCACGCCAGCCAGCGTCAGCACCTGTATTACTTGATGCGCGAACATCCAGGCATCACCTTGGCTGAGCATTACCAGTTGCACGGTCACTTCAGCCTCAACCTATGGCTGGAAATCGCCCCGCGCTTGTTACGGGCGCTGGGCATGCTGCACCGACGCAACATCCTGCATCGGGATATCAAACCGCAGAACCTGCTGCTCAGCAGTGATGGTGAATTGCGGGTGCTGGACTTCGGTTTGGCCTATTGCCCAGGCCTCTCAAATCATGTTCCGGGGGAGCTGCCTGGTACACCCAGTTTTATCGCTCCGGAAGCTTATGCAGGCAGCGCACCCAGTGCGGTACAAGATCTGTATAGCGCCGGCGTGACGTTGTATTTCTTGCTGACTGGCCACTATCCCTATGGCGAAATCGAGGCCTTCCAGCGCCCACGGTTTGCCCAGCCGATACCCGCCAATCGCTATCGCCCTGACCTGCCTGAATGGTTGGTGCACAACCTCGATAAAGCCCTGACCAGCAACCCGCTACAGCGCTATGAAACTGCTGAAGAATGGCTACTGGCCTTGCAACAAGGCGAACACCAACCCACCCCCCGGCCAAAACCCCTCTTGGAGCGCGAGCCTCTGAAGGTATGGCGTGGGCTGGCGTTGGGTTCGCTGCTGGTGAATATGCTGATGCTGATTTGGCTACTGCACGCATGACGATAAACAACGTCCAATTGCCCTGATAAGGAATACCCCATGAGCGCAAAAGTCTGGTTGGTTGGTGCCGGTCCCGGTGATCCGGAATTGTTGACCCTTAAAGCTGTGCGCGCCTTGCACGCCGCCGATGTGGTGATGATCGACGATCTAGTCAATCCAGCCGTGCTTGAGCACTGTCCCAACGCGCGAATAGTGCCCGTGGGCAAACGCGGCGGCTGCCGCTCCACACCGCAGGATTTTATCCACCGATTGATGCTGCGCTACGCCCGCCAAGGGAAATGCGTGGTACGCCTAAAAGGTGGCGATCCATGTATTTTTGGACGTGGCAGCGAAGAAGCCGAATGGCTCGGCGTCCGCGGTATTGAAGTGGAACTGGTCAACGGCATCACCGCCGGTTTGGCGGGCGCTACCAACTGCGGCATTCCGCTTACCCTGCGTGGTGTCGCCCGAGGCGTTACCTTGATTACCGCCCATACCCAGGACGACAGCAGCCTCAATTGGTCCGCTCTGGCACGCAGTGGCACAACGCTGGTGGTGTATATGGGTGTGGCCAAGCTTGAAGATATCCGTAGCAGTTTGATGACCGGTGGTTTGGACAGCCGCACGCCAGTGGCGATGATCGAAAATGCTTCGTTGCCACATCAACGGGAGTTACGCAGCACACTGACCTCAATGTACGAAGATGCGTTGGCCTTTGAACTGAAAAGCCCGGCGATTTTGGTGATTGGCGAAGTGGCGGCTGCGGGTGGAAGCTGGAAATGCACCGATACAACGGTTAGCACGCAGCCTGAAAACAAGCAGGTTATTCGGCGAGGAAGGTGAACCACTTGCCTGCTGCAATAACCAGGGCAGCCAACAGCTGATTGCGGGGTACCGGCGACAGATACCGGCCCCGCCCAAAACAACTTAAACCGCCCTGTCCAGCCAGCCGGAAGCTGATTTTTACAACTCTTGAGTGACCTCGACATCGTGTTTATAGCGGCCCTCAAGCCGTTCGTGTACCTCGAGTGCTGCTGGACGGGACATGCATTGCTGAGTCGGCATGGGCTGTTTCCCAGGCATCCCGCGGATCATCCAAGTCGCGATTGAGGGTTTCCGGGGTTTTGAATGTGGCGTACAGGGTGATCAGTGTAAGCAGCGTCAGGTAACAGGCAATGGGCAGCCAAGCGCCGATACCTGCGCTGGCGTCACCGTCATGGCTTGCCACCACCAGCGCAATGATGCCGGCCCCGATCATCGGCGCAATCCCACCAGCGATCACTGCCGATGCCTCACGAGCGATGGACACCCCCATGTAGCGGTGACGCGAGCCAAACAACTCTGGCAGCAACGCAGCCTGCGTACCGAACATACCCCAAGTGCCAATGCCCAAGGCGATGGAGATAGCAATGACACTTGCTACGACATTGCCCAGACTGAGCACCCACCACACCGGGAATGCCAGTGCCAATTGCACCAGAGCAAAGGCCCGGTAGACCACGACTCGGCCAAAACGGTCGCTGAGCTTGCCCGCAATCGGTACGGTCATCGCGCCCAGGCTGGCCGCGCAGATAAGGGTCAACACCCCCACCGGCCCTTGCAGCCCTACCACGCCAACGATGTAGCTTACCGCCAGCGCCTGGTAAATCGACGAGCCACCGTTTTCTCCCAGGCGCAGCCCAATGCCGATCAACAACGTGGGTTTGGAATGCTCCATCGCGCTTTTAAGCGGGTTGACGCAGACACGTTTGAGCGCCTTCAGGCGGATAAAAGTCGGGGATTCCTTGAGCGACAGACGCATGTACAAGCCCAACGCAACGATCACCACGCTGCTGAAGAACGGCACCCGCCACAGCCCGCTTTCGATCACGTTGTCATTGCCGCTGACCACCAGGAAATACACCAGCGCTGCGAGGATGGTGCCCAATTGGATGCCAAGGAACGGCAGCGCAGCATAGAAACCCCGTCGGCCCTCAGGGGCGTATTCGGTCATCATTACCGCCGCACCGGCCTGCTCGGCACCCGCGCCCAACCCTTGCAGAAGACGCAGGATCACCAACAGCATGGGTGCCAGGTAGCCGACTTGATGGAAGCTTGGCAGTGCACCGATGAGCGTGCTGGAAATGCCCATCAGCAGCACTGTCGATGTCAGCACGAACTTACGCCCGACGCGATCACCGATCATGCCGAACAGTACCCCGCCCAGAGGCCGTATCGCAAAGCCCAGAAAATAGGTACCGAAACTGGCGATCAGGCTCATGGCGCGGGTCTGCTCCGGAAAGAACAGAGGCCCGAAAATCAATGCCGAAGCCAGGGTGTAAAGCGCAAAGTCGTAGTACTCCAGTGCACTTCCCAGGGAGCAGGCCCAAGCCGCGCGGTGCAAATCTTTTTTGTGCGCTTGCGCGTCGGGGGGCGTGGCAATGTCGGATGCTGAATGATCGTGAGTCATGGGGTACCTCCAGGTGCCTTTACGGCATCTTGTTATTGACCAGTCGAAGGGTTGCTTACAATTTCAACCGCTGTATTTCCTGGAGCATGGCCTGCTCCATGATGTCGATTGGAGCCTCTTTCCCGGTGTACAACTCGATTTGCCGACACGCCTGGTGCACTAACATGCGGGTGCCGGCAATGGTGCGGCAACCCAACGATTGGGCTTGCAGCAACAGCGCGGTATGCACCGGCATGAAGGCCACGTCCATGACCAGCAGGTGACCGGCCAGGCTGCCGTCCAGCGGGTTACTGTCCGGTTGCTTGAAGCCCACGGACGTCGCATTGATGACGATGTCGAAGGCCTCGGCCGTGAATGCCTCGACGCCCCCGCCCCACCTTGCCCCAAGCTCTTCTGCCAGCGCAGCACCGCGCTCGACGCTGCGATTGAACACAGTGACCTCGGCCGCTGCTTGCAAACACCCGTAGACCACCGCACGAGCCGCGCCGCCGGCACCGATTACGGCGATACGCTTGCCGCACAGATCGGTGACTTCTTCCAGGGCACGTACTGCACCGAGGTAGTCGGTGTTGTAGCCGGTCAGTACCCCGTCGACGTTATTGATGGTGTTGACCGCACCGATGACGTGGGCAGACTCGTCAATCTTGTCCAAATGAGGCATCACTGCGGTTTTATAGGGCATGGAAACGTTCATGCCGCGCACGCCCAGCGTACGAATGGCTGCTACGGCGGCGACCGGATCTTCGACGCCAAAACAGACAAAGGTGTAATCCAGGCCCAGCGCTGCATAAGCCGCGTTGTGGATCTTTGCAGAGAGCGAAAACGGCGAGCCCATGATTGAGCCGCACAGGGTTGGCAGGGATTGAGGCATGCGGGAGTCCTTGGCGAGAGAGTTAGACGACGCTGGTCAAGCCACCATCGACGAAAAGGGTCTGACCGTTAACGAAGTTGGAGGCTGATGATGCGAGAAAAACGGCCGCTCCGCAGAGCTCCTCTACATTGCCCCAACGCCCGGCAGGCGTTCGCTGCAACAGCCATTCGCAGAACGCCGGATCGTTGACCAGCGCCTGATTCAATTCCGTCTGAAAATAGCCGGGGGCCAGGGCATTGATCTGAAGACCCAGACCTGCCCAGTCGGCACACATGCCCCGCGTGAGCATTCGCACGGCGCCCTTGCTGGCGGCGTAAGGTGCGATGGAACGTCGGGCCAGTTCGCTTTGCACCGAGCCAATGTTGATGATCTTGCCGTGCCGGCGCGCAATCATGTGACGAGCCACCGCCTGGGATACATTGAACACGCCATCAAGATTGGTACTCATCAGCCGGTGCCAGTCATTGGCGCTGACATCCTGGAGCGCCTGGCGATGCTGCAAGCCAGCGTTGTTGATCAGAATATCAATCGGCCCCAGGCACTCTTCCAGCCCATCGATGGCCGTTGCGACAGCAACGTGGTCGGTCACGTCGAATACCGAGTAATCGACGTCCAGCCCTTCATCGCGCAACAGCGCGCAAGCACCTTGAGCGCGCTCGGCATCGCGGCCATTGAGCACCACGTGGGCACCCGCTTGTGCCAGCCCGCGAGCCAGAGCCAGGCCAATGCCGCGTACCGAACCGGTGATCAGCGCTCGACGCCCGTTCAGACGAAAGCTGTCGATCATGTGTGTCTCCCTACGCTGAGTTGTTGAATGGGCAATGTCGCCACTTTCAACTGCTATCGCGCCGGGATGCCAATCGTTTATGGTGATGTTGTGATCACCCCTCGTGATCACCAAGTGACCATGCTGCACAGGGAGAAGATGTGGAACTCAAGCATTTGAAAGCTTTCGCGACACTGGCCGAAGAGTTGCATTTCGGCCGAGCAGCGGTGCGCCTGCACATAGTCCAGCCCGCCCTGAGCGCGCAAATACGGGCTCTGGAGGAAGAGGTAGGCGCACAGTTATTCGAGCGTAACCGGCACCGCGTCGAGTTGACCGAGGAAGGAATGCTATTTCTGCCCGAGGCCTTGGCTACTCTGCGCCAGGCCCGGCGCGCCCTTGAAGTGCTGCAGCAAGCGGCGGCCGGTGAGGTTGGCATATTGCGTCTGGCATTTGTGTCTTCAACGTTGTCGCACTTGTTGCCGCAACTCGTCCGTACGCTGGAGCAACGCTACCCGCACATCGAACTGGAGCTCAAGGACATGCCTTCGCTAGCGCAAGCTCGGGCCTTGCTGGACAACGCCCTGGATTTTGCCTTGGTACGCCTGCCCTTGAATGTACCTGGCGTCCAGACACGCATGCTTTTCGAAGAGTCACTGGTCGTCGCGCTGCCACAAGAAAACCCGTTATGCGCCAAACCTCGTATAAAGCCTCAGGATCTAGCCGGATGTCCGGTACTGGTGCTAGCGCGCAAGTTCGCTCCCGGCTTGTATGACCAGATGCTGGCAGGCTTTCACAGACGAAAAGTTACGCTGACCATTGCCCGGGAAATGGGCGAGTTCACCACACAGTTGGCGTTGGTGGCCGCCGGTCTGGGCATTGGCATATTGCCAAGCGGCGCAGCATCGGCATTGCCCGCGGGTGTCGTGACTCGCCCACTGACTCTGCCCATGAGCGGGGCTGGCATCGGCGTGGCTTGGCTCGGCCTGGAAAATCCACGCAAACGGGCGCTGATGAGGGTGCTAGACGAACTTTATCCCGTGACAGCGCCTGAGCTCACTGAGCAAGCGCCAAGCAGCACGCTATAGATTTCAGAAACCACCGGCTGGTGCGCGCCAAGGATCCCGCGCAAATGAGTACTCATTGGGCGTGCTGCCATGTTTTGTAGACGAATTCGAGGCTGTACCCATCCGGATCCAGCACATTGGCAGCGTAATAGTCAGGGTGGTAGTGCAAGCGCGCGCCAGGCGAGCCGTTGTCGATTGCCCCCAGATTCATGGCAGCGGCGTAGGCGGCATCCACTTCAGCCTTGCTGTGCGCGATAAAACCAACATGTACCGCACGCCCTTCGACAACGCCCTCACGCAGCCAGAAGAACATCCGGCCGTTGGCGCCGAAGCCTTTAAGATCAGGATGACCCGGCGGGCCGTCCTTGCCGTCGTAGTCCAGGCGTGCGGTGATACCCAACGGGGTCAGGGCCGCTTCGTAGAAACGGATGGACCGGGCGATATCGCTCACGGACAAAAAGATATGATCCAGCATGACAAAATCCTCAGGTATTCAGATGTTGTAGCCGCCGGAAACTTCGAGGGTCTGGGCATTGATCCAGGCGCCCTCCTCTGACAGTAACATGGCGATCACACGGGCGACGTCTTCAGGCTCGCCGACTCGCCCAAGTGCGGTTTGCGCCGCCAGTATCGCCTCAAACTCATCGTTCAGACCGCCACCCAACTCGGTACGGATGACGCCGGGCGATACGGCGTTGGCCCGTATGCGCCGCTCGCCGAACTCTTTGGCCATGTAACGGGTGAGCACTTCGAGCCCACCCTTGAACGCCGCATAGGGCGCCACGCCAGCGGTGGCGACGCGGGTGGTGGCACTGGTCAGATTAACGATACTGGCGTTTTCCGCGAACAGCGGCAGCAGGGTCTGGGTCAGGAAAAACGGGCCTTTGAGGTGCACGTTGAACAAACCATCGAACTGCGCTTCGGTGACCGTTGCCAAAGGATTGAACAGACCGTAGCCGGCGTTGTTGACCAGGCCACCCAAAGTGGTGGCATCCCAGGTGTCCCGCAAGGTCAGTACCACTGACTGGCGAAACACCTCGAAGCTGCCAACGTCAGACACGTCGAGCTTGAGAGCAACAGCCTTGCCACCGACGTGTTCAATGCGTTCCACGACCGTCGCGGCAGCCCGTGGATTAGTGTTGTAGGTCAGGATGACCCCCATCCCACGCTGAGCAATGTGCTCGGCGGCACTGGCACCGATTCCACGGCTGCCACCGGTAATGACGATTACGCTCATCTGATGTTCCTCTGTGGTTCATATGTGCACCCACAGTACTCATCAGGATCGTCAGGTTCGTACCCATTTCTACCCGAAACCTGCCTGTTTCTGCTTTTCGCTTGCATGGCGCCGGGTCCTGCCGTCAGCATGCCAGCATGGACAATCAACTGAATGAACTCAGGTCGCTAGCGGCCAAGGCTGAAAATCGCCGTACCGAAACGGGCATTCCCCGCGTGGCCATGGTTCAGGGCAAAATCCCCGAGCACATGCTGGCGGCGGTCTATGACCCGATGATCAATGTGATCCTGCAAGGCAGTAAGAGCATGACCGTGGGGGATCGGACGCTTCGGTATGACCCTGCGACCTATTTCGTCATGTCCATTGATTTGCCAGCCGTGGGGTCTGTGCATCCGAGCGTATCGGGAGAACCTTACTTGGCAGTGAGTCTGACTCTTGACCCGGCAGTGCTGTCGACGCTATTTGCGGACCTGCCTAAACCTGTCGGCCGCGTTGAGAACGCGCCTGGGTTTTGCGTGGCGTCAGTCACAACCGACCTGATGGATGCCTGGGTGCGAATGCTGCGATTGATGGGCGACCCGGACGCCATCGCAGCCCTGGCCCCGGTTTACGAGCGAGAAATTATCTTCCGTGTACTCCAAGGGCCCCATGGCTGGATGCTGCGCGAGATCGCAGCGCCGGATAGTGCGATGGCGCGCGTCAACATGGCGATCCAGTGGATCCGCCGTGACTTCGCTCAGCCCATTGGCGTGGAGCGCTTGGCGGAACGAGCATCAATGAGCGTCTCGGCGTTTCACCGCCACTTCAAGGCAGTCACCAATCTGAGCCCATTGCAGTATCAGAAACGGATTCGCCTGCTCCAGGCCAGAACGCTGATGGTGGCCAACGCTCAGAACGTCATGACTGCTGCCTTCGAGGTCGGCTATGAAAGCGCGACGCAATTCAGCAGGGAGTATGCGCGAGTGTTTGGACTTCCTCCTGCACAAGACGTCGGCAGGATCCTGACGCAAACAAGCGCCATCAGTCGCTAGCCAGCGAGATAATGGCGCAGGCCGCTCAAGTCGAGGCACTGATCAATGCCCAGGTATCGTTTCGTAGATCGTGCCACATATGCACTTTCGAAACGAATTGCTGCCCTACTGCTACCGCCAAAGGCTCTATTCCAAATGGCTTGAATCCCATTCGCTCATAGAGCCTTTGTGCACCTCGATTGCCCTCGGTGACGGTGAGCTGAACGAGCAAAAGCTGAGGCTGGGATTTTGCATAGGCCAGGACGCTACGCAGCAGTTTATAGCCGATGCCTTTCTCTCGATGAGCGAGTGGAACGTACATTCCGAAGAGCGTGGATTTGTGGCTGGCCTTTTTTCTTCTTTCAACAGAAAGTCCAGCGACACCAAGCAAATCTTCATCCTCAAACGCAGCGAACACCACATCGGCAGCATCAGATCCACTATTAAGCCTTTTCTCCCACCACTCGATGGGTAAGGCTTCGCGCTCGCCGACATCGGAAGTAAAAGCATCGGGATGAAGGCGATAAGCCTCAAGCATTAGCGCTCGATACAACGCGGCATGATCCGGGGTCAGGCGCTTAATTATCGTGGTCATCGAAATCACATTTCATGGTCGTGCACTGATTATGTCCTTCCTAGGCCCAAGGCGACACGGACGCAGATGCTTGAGTTTTTCAACAGAATCGACCCATAAGAGTCAGATAGCTTCCTGATTTCGATACCCGAAACCGGACAGTCGTGAAGTTCTGCAAGCAAAACCAAGCAGTACTAGCGAAAGACTGACCTAAATGAAAAATCACAACCTTGCATCATTTATTTCGTTTTACCACGTAGTTCAGGCACACCACGCCCGACGCAAAAAGTTTACTTTTCACCAACGTGAGTGCGGTTCTGTCCTCAATGTTTTTGAACAAGGGAATACCCTGCCCGAGCAGAATCGGATTGATGAATAGCAAATACTCGTCGATGAGATTCTCCGCCATCAGCGCGTGAGTGGCGCCAGGGCTACCAAACACTAAAATCTCGCTGCCCGCGCTGTGCTTGAGCTTGCTAATTTCATCGCTTAAATTGCTACTGATAATTTTGGTATCAGGATGATTTTTTTCCAGCAGGGTTGTCGACAACACAATTTTGCGGGCGGTTTTATACCAGCGCGAATGCGCGTGGTCATGCGCACTGGCGTTGGGCTGTTCGGCAGCGGTTGGCCAGTACGACTCCATCATCTGGTAGGTGACGCGCCCGTATAACGCGGTGTCGGTCTGCTGAATTCGCTGCTCCACGTATCCAAACAAATCGTCGCTCAGACTTATCCAGCCCAGGCTATCCATTCCTTCATCGGTGGAGGCAACAAAACCGTCCAGTGACACATGCACAAACGAAACGATTTTCCGCATGATTTTCTCCTTGATTTTATTTGGTTACATAGCCGGTATTTGGTTCCTGCCTTCAATTGCATCCTATTTCGCCACCACCACCACCACCACCACCACCACCACCACCACCACCACCATGCTGCTGCTTGCTTGCGCAGTACAACCGAACTTCATTCTGAAACAGTTTTCCACAAAGCGGCCAGTCCCGACTGGCTCTTTTTGGCCGATTGCTTGCTGCCTGTCGTGAAGGACTGCAATCGACCCATAAGAGTCAGATAGCTTTTAAGCGGCATTCTGCGGCGCTTCGTCAAAACCTGACCCAGGGTCAGTCTCGAAGTCAGGATTGCCCGTAACACCGAGTTGCTCGGGATGATCGCTGACGCCAGCCTGGATCTGGCCATGACCTGGGACACCGGCAATGTATCGCCGTATGCCAAGTGCCTGGGCCTGGGTTATGTACTGCATGCCGGCGCCGAACTGCAGGCACCTGCCATCAAACACCTGGCTGGCTTGATCAAAACCGGGCTGCAAGAATAGGCGCAAGGGCTCGCGCCATAAAATGGCAGTTCAATCCGGGATCGGTGTTGGGTAGGCGGCATCGCTAAAATGCGCGGCCAGATTGGCCAGGGTCAGGTCGGACATCGCCCGACGCGTATCCCAGGTGGCACTGGCCATATGCGGCGCCAGCAACACATTATCCAGCTCCAGCAAGCCGGGATGGGGCCGCGGTTCATCCTCGAATACATCCAGCCCGGCCCCCAAAAGGCGCCCTTGGGCCAATGCACTGGCAAGCGCGGCCTCGTCAACCACACTACCGCGCCCCACATTGATCAGGATGCCTTCACTGCCCAGTGCGGCGAGCACCTTGGCATCAACCAGGTGCCGGGTCGACTCTCCACCGCCCACGGCAATCAGCAGAAAATCCACCGCGGCGGCCAGTTCGGTCAACGAGGCGTAGTACGGGTAATCAACCGCCAGCTGACGACGCCCGTGGTAGCTGATGCGCATGTCGAACGCCGCCGCGCGCCGGGCAATCGCCATGCCGATCCGCCCCAGGCCAACGATGCCCAGCCGCGCCCCGCTGACCTTGCGGGTAAAACCGAACGGACCTTGCTGCCACTGCCCGCTACGCACGAACTGATCGGCTTTGGCAATGCGCCGCGCAGTGCCGAGCATCAAGGTAATGGCGAAATCGGCCACGTCGTCGGTGAGCACGTCCGGCGTGTGCGTCACCACAATGCCCCGGGCCCTGGCAGCCGCCACATCGATACCGTCGTAGCCGACGCCAAACACCACGATCACTTGCAGGTCGGGCAGCCGCCCGATCAAATCGGCCCGCACCCGCGACTCGCCATTGGCAACCAGAGCGCGGATCCCCCGGGCCTTTGACGCATCCAGTTCGCTGCCGCTCTCACTGCATTCCAATACTTCATATCGGGCATGCAAACCCTCGCTGAGCATGTCCGGCAAACGCGCAACTTTAAGCACTGTGAACATTTTTGTGGCCCTCCACGATGGCGTCACGCAGGATTTGGCGCTTGCGTTGACCGCCCAGGTACAGGCCCAGCATGCCACCGACAAGCAAGGCGACGGCAACCATCAACAAGGCGTAGTCATAGCTTTGAGTGGTGTCCTTGATCCAGCCCATGACCGGTGGCAGCCCAAGCCCTGCGATGTTGGCGATGGAGTTGATCAAGGCAATCGAAACAGCAGCTGCAGGCCCGGACAGATACTCGGTGGTGGTGGCCCAGAATACCGGAGTCGCCGCCCAATTCAGGCCAACAGCCACCACCAGCATCACGTAGGCCAGCCACTGATTGCCGGTAAACACCGCCAGGCCCAGCATGCCCCCGGCCAGCAACAGCGGCCCCCCCAGGTGCCAGCCGCGCTCACCGGTGCGGTCGGAATGACGGCCATTGGCGTACATAAATACGCAGGCCAGGAAAAACGGCATTGCCGACAGCAGGCTGACCACAAACGAACCCTGACTGGATACCGACTGCACGATCAGCGGCAAAAACAGGGTGACCCCGATGGTGCCGAAAGCCTGGAGCAACCAGAACAGACTCAGCAGCCACACCTGGCGACTGCGAAACGCCACATGCCAGGCATCCTTGTGCGAGATGACGGTGCTCGCTTGTTCGGCCTCGATGGTGCGGCTGAGCCAGGCTTTTTGCGCGCTGTCGAGCCAGTTTGTAGACGCCGGGGAGTCAGGCATGTAGCGCAAGACCACAATGCCCAGCGCCACTGCAGGAATGCCCTGGAGAAAGAACAACCAGCGCCAGCCGTTAATGCCCAGCAAACCGTCCAGATGCAGAAATGCACCCGACATCGGCAATCCGATCACCGACGCCAGAGCCGCGCCGATGTAGAACCATGACATGGCCTTGGCCCGGTCACTGCGCGGGTACCACTGCGACAGGTAGTAGATGATGCCGGGGGTGAAACCGGCTTCGGCCGCGCCCAGCAACAGGCGCATGACGTAGAGCTGGTTGGCGCTCTGGATCAGGCTCATGCCGGCAGCGATGATGCCCCAGGTGATCATGATTCGGGCAATCCAGCGCCGTGCACCGACCCGGGTCAGGATGATGCTGCTGGGCACTTCGAACAGAATGTAGGTGAGGAAGAACAGACCCACGCCGATGCCATACATCCGCACGCTGAGCCCGAGGTCGGCGTTCATGGTTAGCGCCGCCACCGAAATGTTCGACTTATCAATGTAAGCCACCATGTACAACAGCATCAGGAAAGGAATCAGCTTCAGATTGAGCGTCTTCATGGTGCTGGCATGCAGACAACTGTCCAGCGATGGACTTGTCATGGGGAAAACCTCTTGTTGTATTTATTTTCGGAACCCGACTGCCGCCTGATCCTTTGGTTTTGTCCAGACCATAAACCAGTCTTGACAACAGTTCAATATATGACTTTGCAGCCCTATATATGGGATTGAGTCGTCTTCCAGTTCGACTTGCTGCCACAGCGCCGTCACAATCCCCTGTTAGCCTCCGGTCCGATAATATTTTGGTACATCTGATCAGGTACCCGTATGAGCGACCAGAAAGACCAGGACACCCGACTGCCCGCCAGTCCAGCCGCCGTCATTTCCTTGAGTCCCAAATCGCCTCGCTACAAGGCGACGACCTCACCGGCACGCGCGTCAAACCGTTAGACAAATCCCCGGCCAGCGCCATGACCGGCGCCCCGCAGTTCGGCCCCAGCGCCCTCACCCCGGACTTTTTTGCCGTGAACACCATGGCCTAGCTCTACTGGCCTCCCTGGATCTGCGAGCCCGAACATCCGAACTATTAAAACTTGATTTGCCCAGCGTGCTGGTGCCCCAAACCACGAGCACATTGTCGACAAACTGAGCAAAAAGAACATCGACTTGGCCTGGTACACGGGTGCCGAGGCCGGCAAATTGCCTGCTCTAAATGCTCAATGAAAGAGCGTTGCTGCCCAAACACCTCGTTCCAAAAAATCGCCCGTAGCGTCCATGAGGCGGCACGCAATGTTGCTCGGCTAATTGCCGCAACACCGCCATACATGTGCTCTCGCCATGAGCGCAAAAAGGTTGAAATGTTGTTCGCTCATCTCCAACGAATCCTGAAACGGGATCGATTAAGGCTACGAGGAATGACCGGTGCAAACGACGAATTTACCTTGGCCGCTGCGGTACAGAATTTAAGACGACTGGCGAAACGGACCTCACAAGGGCCGCCGACCAGGGGATAGGTACGCCCGGAATCAGCAAAAACCCTCAAATTAACCTATTAACCAAGCTGCAACGGTCAACGCAGAACTGGAAAGCCACGCAACGTGGTGACCAGATCTGAAACGAGGGCCAACGTCGCCTTCTTCCAGCCTGAAATTCCGACTTTTTCAACACAATCGGCCAGAAGCAGCCACTCATTTGCGACTGTTTCCGATCCAGAGCAGAGGATCACCTTGGTCGGGTAAGTACTTACGGCTAGCGCTGAGGTTGATATCTAACAAAGGCATTCACACGCCACGTCTACGCAGTTTCCCCTTTCCGGATTTCCTCTTGGTATCTTCCTTTCCGATAGCATTCAGTAATTTCTGGAACGTTGAGCATTCAATGTGACGAACAGCAGGACAGCACGCCACTCGACGAAGCTCGTCGCGTGTGGCAGTGAGCCGCTCGATAGTGCGGTCTAGTTCATCGGCCTTTTGGTTAAGCCGCTGACGATCAATGTCAGGCTGCCCCTCTGCATCCAGCATGGCAGCAAGATCGCCTAGCGAAAGCTCTGCAGATTGTCCGAGTGCGATCAAGGACAACCGCTGGAGTATGTCGGCACGAAACACGCGACTCAGGCCGCGGCGCCCCACTGAACTGATAAGGCCTTTCTCTTCGTAGTAGCGCAACGTTGAAGCCGGTAAGCCGGAGCGTCGTGCCACCTCACTAATATCCATCTCTTTCATGCTTGACCTCAAGTCGACTTGAACTTGCAGACTGTCTGGATCAAACCGCCAAAACAGACTCAAGGCAAGGAGAAATACCGTGGAAATAGCTGAAACCGCGCTTCACATTCTGTGTATTGGAATGGGTGCAACGCTGATCATGGACGTGTCGGGTTTTGTTCAAGCACGAGTGTTTGGTTCAGCGTCGCTTGACTATGGCCTGGTGGGCCGCTGGCTGGGCTACATGCTGCAAGGGCGGTTTCGTCATGCCCCGATCACGGCGGCAACTCCTATCAGGAACGAACGCTTGATGGGGTGGGTATTCCATTACATCACGGGCATTGTCTTCGCCACGCTGCTGATAGGTGCGAAAGGGCCAGCGTGGATCTGCGACCCTACGCTGACACCCGCGCTGGTGATGGGTTTGGTCAGTGTGATTGCACCTTTTTTCATCATGCAACCCGCGCTCGGTTTCGGCGTTGCCGCTTCTAAGACAGGGTCGCCGAGTATTGCAAGGCGCAAGAGCGTCATTGCGCATCTGACATTCGGAGTGGGACTTTTTGTGGCAGCATGGTTGCTGAGCCTGCTCTTCCCGGCATCGTTCTGCTTAAGTTGATTGCCTTCGGTTCAGCGGCGATGTTCAGGATAGGAAAGGTTTGCCCATCACCAAGCTATAGCGTTACACGGGGCTAACCATCAATCAGGACCTTTCAAGTCATGCCACGCAGCACGCCATTGATTTCAGAAACCACCTGCTGGGTTGCTGTTTCAATAGCACCATCGTTGCGGCATAAAACCCATCCTTGATCTTCAATCGCTCGTTCGAACGCTTCAGTACACGCAACATGCTCAGCCTGGTGATGCATCACTGTGCTACCCAGGCCCCGCGATCGTGTTGCCGCCCTCGCCCAGGAAATTTCAGGGGCAGTGACCACTCCGACATGCAGGTCTGGCACTCGCACGTTTCGATCCAAGTTCAACTGAAGGATCTCTGCAAACGGGACGGTCCGGCGAAACGCAGCATCCGACGGATACCAGCGATCAATCAGGATGATGCTGCCCACGGCCTGCTGTGTGAGTACATGGCTGGAAATCCAGGCGCGGCTCTCTGCGAAGCGCTGACAAATGGTCAATTCAAGGTCGTAGGAGGGATTTCTGGCGAACGTGTTGACGAGGGCCATAGTTTCAGCCCTGTAGGGATCACTTTTTCGCTCGCATAGCCGGATCACTTTCTTGTTGTGAGCCCTCAGCACTTGCGTGATGGCCTCCAACAGTGTGGTTTTACCTGTGCCCTTGGGCCCATCCAGAGAAACAAACAACGTGGGGTTCATACTTCAACCGTTAATACACATTGACGATGACTTTAACCCGATTGCCGGCTTGAGCGCCTGAAAACCCAAAATCATGAGGTGATGCTTATGAGGTCAAGTCATATCACTGCGATGTGCAGTGGCGACGTATTCCTCATGTGTGCTTGTCGCCTCACGCAAAGCCGGTAGCCCGAACAGTACGGTAGCGACCATAAACAGCCCGGCGCCAATGCCCACGCCAAACCCGGCAGCGCTACCGTAGACATCAATAACCAGCCCGGCGAGCATACTGCCCAGCGCAACCCCGATACTGATGCCGGTCGACATCCACGTCAGACCTTCGGTCATGCGTGCAGCGGGAACGATGATCGAGCCAAGGTTCATGGCGATGACCATGGTTGGAGCAAAAGAGATACCCGCCACCAGAAGCATGGCCGCCAAGGCGTAAACGTTAGGTGAAAACACAGGTAAAACCGCTGTTAGTGCAGTGATCAGCAAAGCGATAAAAAATTGTTTTTCAATCGGCATGCCTATTTGGAAGGCGCCAAAACTCAGGCCGGCAATCATGGAGCCCAATGCATAGGCTGCCAAAATGAAGCTGGCGGAGGTTGGCCAATCATGTTCGTTAGCAAATGCGACGACGGCCACATCGACCGCTCCACCAATGACGCCCATGGCCAGAAGTGCCAGCACGATAATGCGCAGGCCCGGGTTATGCAGGGTTGAGCGTGCCTTGCCTTTGCTGGCCACGATCACCTGCGGCTCTGTGCGGCGCTGCAATAAAAACGCTGTCACCCCGATGGCCAGCAGCAATACGGCAGCAAGGGGCCCGGCCTCAGCAAATAAACCGGTACTCAGGCCAATCGCCAACGGCGGGCCGATAATAAAGGACATCTCTGTCAGCACCGTGTCCAGCGAAAAAGCCGTATGCAACTGCGGTGAGCCGCGAAACAAGTGAGTCCAACGTGCTCTGATCATCGCCGGCATGCTGGGCATACTGCCTGCCAGTACCGCCAGAATAAAAAGAACAACCGCTGGGGCGCCGGTGTAAACAGCCGCAATCAGCGCCAGCAACATGATGATGCTGAAAGAGGTGACCCAGGGTAGAACGCGACTCTGCCCCCGGCGATCGACGAGCCTCGAGAGATGCGGGCCAATCAGTGCATTCGACAATGTAAATGTCGCCGCGATAGCACCAGCCAGCCAATACCCGCCATTGTGCTGCACCAGCATGGTAATGAGCCCGATGCCAATCATTGCATGTGGCAATCGGGCGATGGCGCTTGCAATCACTAACCCCGGGACGCCGGGCGTAGAAAGCAGTTCGCGGTAAGGATTTGCCATGAATTTATCCGTAAGAAATTAGCGAGAGAGTGCATGTACATTCATATGCGTCATTCACCTCTTGTCGGCAAATCATACGACGCATGCATCAAAGCAGTGGCGTTCACTGCACAGTACTCCTAGCCTAGCTGAACCTTTTCCCAAAAAGATTTCTCGATATGACGTCTTCAAAAGACGAAGAGCTCATTCTCGTAGATGAGCACGACCAGCCCATAGGCACTGGCTTGAAATTAAGCGTGCATAAGGACGGCCTGCTTCATCGAGCCTTTTCTATCTTTATTTTCAATGGCAAGGGTCAACTGATGCTGCAACGACGCGCATTGGGTAAATACCACTCGGGTGGGTTATGGACCAATACCTGCTGTGGCCACCCGCGCCCCGAAGAAACGGTTCTGGGTGCCGCACACCGTCGGTTGCAAGAGGAGATGGGATTTGATTGTGCACTGCATGAAGCGGGCACCCTGACTTACCGAGCTGAAGTTTCGCAGGGTTTAATTGAGCATGAATTTGATCATGTTTTTGTTGGGCGATTTGATGGGGATGTTCACCCTGACCCCGAGGAGGCACTCGATTGGCAGTGGATTGACCTCGACACCTTGCACACTGCACTTGTGACTCAGCCCGACACCTTTACGGTGTGGTTTAAAACGATTATCGAACAGCCCGGTGGCAAGCTGTGCAACCTCAGGGACTTAGCCCTGAAGTTGCACACTGAACAGGACATCAGGCACTGATCGCGTCAGTCTCCACATCCCGTGCGAAGTGGCCAACAATGGACTCAATCAAAGCCCTGTCCGCGACAGGGTCAAGGCCCGGGTACGGCTGGCCGTTGTACAGGCCGGTATAGGTCAGCATGTCCTCAATGCTTGAACCCTCCTCATACACGCTCCGCATTAGTTGGCACTCGGCGTCTTTGGCGTCAGTAGCACTCAGCGCATAATGCAGGGCCAGCGCACTGCCGAATTCCAAGGCGTTGCAAGCAATACCATGCTTTTTGGCCAGATCAATGCTGCGGAAAATTCGCTCATTGCGTTGTAACTTGCGCAACGGGTCACGCCCGACACGAGCACAGGGATCCTTGAAAGAATTTTTGCAACGTTCAAGAAAGGTCGAGGAGAAATCACTGATGGCATCTGCCAGGTGCGGATATTCAGCGACCAGCGCAGGCCCGACTTCCTGATGAATCAGTCGCTCGGCCAGCGCGCTGACCCGCGGATCACCCATGCCCTGCCCCACCCACGAATAGCCCAGCAAGCTGGAGTACCAGGCAATGATGGCGTGCGGGCCGTTCCAAAGCAGGTTCTTCATCACTTGAGTCTGGCTGATGTCATCAACGGTTTTCACCTGACGCAGCCGCTCCAGCAGATTGCTGCATCGCTCTGCGTACAGCGGCATATCAGGTTCACTGTTAAACAGGATCAAGTGCAGTTGACCGAGTGCATTGGTTGACTGGGCAAACGGTCTAAAGCGTGCAATTAGCCGTTCGTACTCGGGCGCAGGCGACTTCTGTGAGCGTTTTGGCGCGGGGGTACCGTCATTCAGGCTGTTTTGAAAGATCGTCGACTTGATTCGTAACTGCCGCACCAGCGCTTCATTACTGATTTTGGAGACGATACGGCTCACGACAGTTTCAGCGAAATGGGTGTTATCCAGGATTTTGGCGCACAGCTCGGGCGATACCTGCTGCGCCAGATGCGTTTGGACTTGGCGGCGGACAAACTCCGCGCCACCCACCTTGTTCAGCACTATCAGGATCGTCAGCTCTCGCCCGCGCCGCTCGAAACGTCGAACCAGACCTTTGGCAATCACCCCCGCCTGCTTGCGAATCGCGGGTTCGGGCAAACTAAGCCCGACGATCTCCGCAACGTCGTACATACGGATGACAGCTTCTTCGTCGTCCATGTCGATCATGTTGAGCGAATCGATGGTTTGGTCAAAGGATGTCGCGCCGTAGCGCACACTGAAGCTGCCAAAGGCCTGAATGGTTTCTCTGAGCATCCGCGAGCGCGTCGCGGCAATGATTTCACACGGACGTGTGTAACCATCCCAGTGCGAGAAGATCTGTGTCAGGTAGCCGCCGCCCATGGCGCCAAAGCCATGAACTCCGACACTGAACTGGTTAAACGCCTGCGGAAAACTATCAGTCAGTTGCGGTGTGCCCAGGTCTGGCATGCAATCGTTCAGGTCTGCGAGAAAGCCGTGCATGCTCTGATACACCTTCAAGGCAGCCGCCTTGACCTCCGGTGCTGGTGGCTTGATGTCTTCAATCAGAATGGGTTGGCCTTCAGCGCGGGTCGCAGACAGCAGGCCGTTTTCAGAGTCTTCCAGCATCAAGCAATGTTCAGGCAGGCAGTTCAGCGCACTGGCCGCTGCCAGAAAAATCTCGGGATGGGGCTTGCCTTGAGTCACTTCGTCGCCACAGACGGTGACATCGAAATACTTCAGCACATTGGCATTGATCAGGTATTCCTCGGCAATCGCTCGACGGCTGGACGTTGCAACGGCCATGGTCAGGCCGTATTTGCGCAATCGCTCCAGCACCTCCAGCAAACCGTCCTTGATTGGTACGCCATTATCGCGGACATAAGCCAGCTCAAGTTCATCGGCGCGCTTTCTGACTTCTGCGTAGGGGAAGTCGTCGCCATGGTTGGCCTTGGCCAGCGCTTCGGCTTTCTTGGCACTCAGGCCCAACGAACCTATGAGGGTGTCTTCACTCAGGGGTGTGCCGAAAATCTCGAGCGCTGCCTGTTTCAGGGTTTTGAAACGCAAGCGTTCCGTGTCAAACATTGTGCCGTCCATATCAAAAATGGCACTGAAAATGCGTTTGCCCTGGAAATGAATCATGGGGGTGTTACTCCTTATACCGCGGGTGATGGGTTCAGATAAAAGCAGTGCTCAGAACGCATCAGGCGGAGGGACGTAACAATGGCGCCAGTCGGCGCAGCTGCCTGGTAACCGGGGTCGCAGGCGGGAGATGGCGAAATGTATTAAGAGGCGAGAAACAAACCCTGTCGCTGCGCGCGCACAGCTTTTTACGTGAGGCCCACACTTGGCAATCAGGGATGCGCAAGGTGAGCCGGACGAGCGATTGATACGTGTGATTCCATCCATAGGGCGTTGAAATATCCTGTTTCGATAAAGAGTCCTTTTTAGCTATAACCTATTCAATGGCTCTAAAGCAAGGCAGCACGGCCGTCACTAGGCAGTGGTTGCCGAAGGCAACGTCCGGTTGCGTAGTGACCGTAACTGCCTGCGCACACAATTGAGCAGGACTCAGTGGCTGCCTGCGACAGCTGTCCCTGCGCGGTTCAATTGCTCAATCAGGACTTTATTGAAAGCGGCTGGATCTTCCATTTGCGGGGCATGGCCCATGCCTGGAAATTCAATCAACCGGGCGTCCGGTATCAGAGCCGCGGCCTGTTTGCCGAGCACTTTGTAATGGCCAATTTTGGCCTTCACTTCAGGCGCCGCTATATCGCTGCCAATCGCAGTCGTATCGGCGTCACCAATCAGCAGCACTGTAGGTACCTTGATTTGCGGCAGCTCGTAGATCACCGGCTGGGTAAAAATCATGTCGTAGATCAGCGCCGAGTTCCATGCCACACGCTTATGCCCCGGGCCTTTGTTCAGCCCCGCGAGCATGTCTACCCACTGATCGTATTCGGGCTTCCAGTGACCTGCGTAATAGGTATTTTGTTCATACTTGCGTATGCCGGCAGCGTCCAGTTTCAGTTCGCGCTCATACCATTGATCGACGCTGCGCCACGGTACACCGAGGGCTTTCCAGTCCTCCAGGCCGATCGGATTGACCAGCACCAGCTTCTGCGTATCTGAGGGGTAAAGCAGCGCATACCGGGTTGCCAGCATGCCGCCGGTGGAATGACCAATCACACTGGCTTTGTCTATGCCAAGCTGACTGAGTAATGCATGGGTATTGGCGGACAGTTGCTGAAAACTGTACTGATAATGTTCAGGCTTACTGGATGTGCAGAAGCCAATTTGATCAGGCGCCACTACTCGATAACCCGCCGCACTCAGTGCCTTGATGCTGTCACCCCAGGTCGCTGCACAGAAGTTTTTACCGTGCAGCAACACGGCGGTATGACCATTGGCCGCCCCTGTGGGAGCTACGTCCATATAGCCCATCTGCAAGGATTGCCCCTGGGACTTGAAGGTGAAGTGATGCAGCGGGTACGGGTACTTAAAACCCTGAAGTTCTTCGCCATAGCCTGGAGTGGATGACTCGGGGGCCGCAACCGCAAGCATGGGCAAGGCGCAGGAAAGAGCCAGGCATGAGCGCTTGATAAAAGGTACAAACTTCATGGGCAATGCCTCAAAAAGACTTGAGACTCACACGCCACTATTAACCCAAGGTTAAAACCCGCCTGTATGATGTCGCGCTCAAGAATCAGGCCACTACTCAAGCCTGCCGCGGGTCAGTCATAGCTCAGGAGCGTTTCATGAACAGGCTTTACCGGACTTTCAACGTGGGAGAGTCCGCCCCGCGGTTCGCGCTCAACTCACTGACCCTGGGTGTATTGCTATCCGGCGCGGCGCCCGTCGCCCATGCAATGCAAACTGAACTGCCAGCCACCAGCGTGACCGCCTCCGGGGCATTGAGCTATCAAGCTGATCAGGCCACAGTCGCAGGTTTCGAGTCGACGCCGTTGCTGGACACCCCCGCTGCAATTACGGTCTTTACCGATGCCTTGATCACTGACCAGCAAGCCCGCCTGCTCAGCGATGTATTGAAAAATGACGCGTCAGTGGGTGAAAGCTATGCGCCCGTGGGCTATTACGAAAACTTTGTGGTGCGTGGCTTCTCGTTGAACTCAGCCAGCAGCTACAAAATCAACGGCCGCACCATCACCGGCGAGCAAAATGTCGGCCTGGAAAACAAACAGCAGGTTGAATTGCTTAAAGGCCTCGCGGGTTTGCAAAGCGGGGTGTCCGAGCCTGGGGGTGTGGTCAATTACGTGACCAAACGAGCCGCGGATGTGCGCTCGGTCACCGTTTCGACCGATGACCGAGGCAGCGGATACCTGGCCACGGACGTAGGCGGCTGGTTTGGCAGCGAGCAACAATTCGGGCTGAGGGTCAATCTGGCTCATGAAGACATCCATTCTTACGTCGAGCACGCCAATGGCCAACGCGACTTCGCTTCCATTGCCTTCGACTGGAACATAAGCCCCAATGCTCTGCTGCAACTGGATGTGGAGTACCAGAACAAGGAGCAACGCTCAGTACCGGGCTATCAACTGCTGGGCGGTACCGATCTTCCACATCATGCTTCGCCGAAAAAGCTGCTTGCCCACCAAAGCGGCAGCAAACCTGTGACCATAGATTCTCTGAACCTCAACGGGAATTTTGAGTACCGCTTCAGCGATGATTTAAAAGCGAGCCTTAGCGCCTCGCGCAGCAAAGTCATCATCGATGACTACAGCTCTTTTGCCTGGGGCTGCTACGGCTCAGACAGTTGTGCCGGCAGTGCCGTGCCGAACTACTTCAGCCCCGAGGGCGACTACGACATCTACGATTTCCGCAGCCCCGACGACACACGCCGCAACGATGAAATACAGGCGGCGCTCAGCGGACAATTCGATACCGGCACCATTAGCCACGAACTGACCGTGGGTACCAGCGCGTTTCGCCGCGTGGTGGACCAACGCGAACTGATCAACGAGATGATCGGCAGCGGTAACGTCGACACCGATCCTCAAGACTTCCCCCGCTACACCGGCCCGGTCAACGACAGTTATCGTCGTTTGGACAGTCGCCAATACGGCGTGTTCTTCAATGACCTCATCAGTTTCAATGAGCAGTGGCAAACGGTGCTGGGTGGCCGAGAAGTCCGCCTTGATGAGCGGACGTTCGATGACCAGGGTGACACCACGCGCCACACCCGGCGCTATGAATTCTTGCCGCAAGCCGCACTGATCTACAAACCAATGCAAAACCTGTCGCTGTACACCCGTTACAGCAAGGGCTTGTCGCTGGGGGGAGAGGCCCCCTGGTTCGCAAGCAATGCCTTTGAAATATTGGCGCCAACCGTGTCGCGGCAAATCGAGGCCGGTATCAAATACGACTGGCAGCGCATAAGTTTGAGCGCCACGCTGTTTCAGATTCGTCAGGCTTACCAGTATGCAAGGCCCAACGACGATGCCAGCTTTACCTTTGTGCAACAGGGCGAGCAGAAAAACACGGGGCTTGAATTGGCCGCCAATGGTCATGCGACTGATCGCTTGCAAGTGTTTGCCAGCGTGGCAGCCATACGCTCCAGAGTGACAGGCAGCGGTACGCCGGAATATGAAGGGCACCAGACAATCAATGTGCCCACACTGCGCGCCAGCCTTTACGGCGACTATGCGCTGCCTTGGGTCGAAGGCTTGGCCTTGTTGGGCGGCGTGCAATATAGCGGTAAAAAATACGCTAACCAGCAAGGCGCAGTCGAAGTGGGCTCCTACGCCATTTTCAATATTGGCAGTCGCTACAGCACGCGTATTGAGGGCTATGACACCGTGTTCCGCTTGACGGTCGACAATCTCTTTGACAAGCGTTACTGGCGCGATGTCGGCGAGTACATGGGGGACAATTACCTGTTTCAGGGCGCCCCGTTAACCGCAAGGCTGAGTGCCTCGATCAATTTTTGATGGGGCCGATGCATGAGGCCATCGGCTTCGTGGTGCAAGGCGGTTCTCTTGCCTTCACCGCGAATGAATAAAAAGCCCGCTCCGGGGTCAGGATTACACACTCAATAACGATACATCCTAAGACTTTGAGCGGCTGTAGCTGACGGTTAGCGCTACGAGGGCAATGATAGTTTTCCAAACGTGCAGTGGATCAGCCACTTCACGTAAAGGAACTGTTCACTATGCCCAAGGATTATTCTCCCCTACTGGATTTGCTCATTGTTTCGCGCCCAGGACGTGAACACGATCGGGACAGGTTTAAAGCTGCACTACTGACGCTCGACCTGTACTCGGTGTTCGACATCATTCGTTTATCCAGAAACGACTTTATTGATCGACTTGCCCAATACTGCGACGACGATGGAGGGGAAGCCTATGACAATGCCGTCGGCTATGCCTCACAAATAGAACTGCTGGCGCGTGACCCATCTTCACTCGATGACGACACGCTACGTAACAAACGCAGCGCTATAACCGACCCCCGTGCGCCTCCCACCTACGCGACCCTGTTCCCTGGCAACGGGGAGGCATTTTGCTCCGCATCCTCTCTGGCCGCCGTCGATTCACCCGCCGCTTATCTGCGTGCGCTCTATATGTTTGCGCTGCAGCTTGAGCAAACAGGCAAAGGCACTAAAGAAAAAATAACCCTCAACCGACGACGGCCAACACTCAAAGATCTGATGATCGACGATGAAAATACCCATCGCGAACTGCCGATGTTGACCTTGGTTAACGAAACCTTGAGCGTGCCTGTAAAAAAGTACCTGAATGACAACAGTGATCTCTACGGCAACCGAACTGTGGAGCAGGTGTTAACCGAACTGCGCTACCCGTTTGAACTTCCGTTCGATCTGGCACATCAGCAATGTGTATTGGGTTTGTCGGCTCAAAAACCGCGACTCGGGGCTTTGAATTACCTGATCAGTCTCAAGCTCCCGTACAACCACCAACCCGAAAACAAATACGGCGTCGTGCAACAGGAAGCCTATGAGGCACAACGCCTGCTTACGCTCCTGAGTCCAGCTCAGCAAAATCTGTTGACTGAAGACGTTTACGGGCAAAACTCGGCAATCGATTCGCCGCCTGCGTCCTTTTTCAAGAAACACTATGGCCACAGCCAACCCATTACTGATCAACAACAGTTCATGCAGAGCACTGGTTTGAATACCGACCAACTCCTTGAATTATTGGCGTTGGGGCGTTACCACCCACGGCGCTCAGCCCATGTATTACCTGAACAGGCGCAGATGACCACCGATCAGAACATGGGGGCACGCTATGTCAATGGCCCTGTGGTGGCCGGGCAAAAAAGCCTGGGACTCAGCACCGTCACGGCCGACAAAATGATTCTGGTGCAGACCAGTCCTCAACGATACGACCGGTTACAACGGATGATCCGCTTGCAACGCTGGCTCGATATACCTTTTTTCGAGCTGGACGAGTTTGTGCACAGCGCTCAAGGCTGCGAAGGCACTCCAACAGACTCGCTGGTGATTAATGACAATACCCTGCGGGCATTGGGCGTTTTTCGCTATTTAAGCCAGCGCTACGGCATCAAACTTCACACTTTTTCAGCCTGGTTGTACCAGTTGCCGGTGCATGGAACAGCACAACATGCAGCGTTGTTCGATCAAGTATTCAACCCCCCGCACTGGTTGCATTCACCCTTGATGCTGGACAACCAAGCCTTGGACCTCACTACAACGGATGCCACTCTGTTCCGAATCTGTGCGGCATTGGGTCTGGAAGATACGCCAGTATCGTTGGGACTGCTCAAGGCCCGTACGCAACTCTATTCGGGCGCGCCCGCGCGCAATATCACGACCCTTTCCAGCTTTTATCGCCAAGCCACACTGCCAGCACTGTTCGGCTTATCTATTTATGAATGTGATCAACTGGTTCAAATGCTTGGAGGTGCGGACTACCGCCGGCAATTGGTTACCCCCCTCTTACGGACATCAGGCAGCAACGCTCCGTCGGACTTTCTCGATGTACTGATGCAACTGGACTGGGTCGTCACCTGGCTCAAAGACAGCAAGACCAGCATTACCCAATTACGCCAGCAATTATTGCTGGACACGGTGTCCGCCCCTGCGCCAGTACAGGCGCGACTTACCCAACTTCACAATGCACTGCACGGCATGCAAGGGTATTTTCTTCCTCAAACCACGTTCGATGAACTGGATCTTCCCCAGGCCGAAGCGAGCGCCAAACACCTGGAGCTCCCTTGGAACCTGGTGCTTGCAAAGGCGCTCTTAAGAGCAAATGTGCTGCCCAACAAGCAGCCAAAACTTGAGGCTATGGAGAAAGCCATAGATGTAGTGGTTGATCGCTACACAACGCTGAGCCTTGATTACGAACGTAACCGGGCACTCAAAAGCGTAGCCAAACAAAAACTCTACACGGTGGTAGGAGCGGCCTTCGCACAACTACAGCCTTTCAAGGCGGATGTGGAGCATGTGCTCAAGGATGCGTCTCAAGCCAGCGAAGCTTCAGGCTTGAATAAACAGGCTTTCAAGCAGACAACCCGTGCTTTGGCCAATGCCCTTGGCAGCCAGCATCCCAAGGACACACTCAAGCATATTCTTCTGTACTTGCCCAATGCCGAGGCCGACCTGCAATTGCCGTTGAGTCGTACGGTATTGCAATCATTTCTGCTCAACCCCCACTGGCTGGACGCGGAGCAGGCAAGCACTTCCATGCTCAAACTTACACTCAGCACCCTGTATCTGTTCCAGCGATTCAATCATTTCAGCCTGCAGTACGGGGTCAATCACGACTCGCTGCTCATTTATTTGAATGAGGCCAACCCACAGGCTCTCCCCGAAGACTGGACCAGCCTGAATGTGCAATCTCACCGTCAGCTATCCGAGATCATGGGCTGGAGTCCTGCCGAGGTTGAGTTGCTGACCCAACGTTTGCCCGAAAAACGAGTGCGTTCAATGGTCGAACTGGACTGGCTCATGCGCTGCCATGACGCCACTAAAGCCACGGGGCTCTCGGCAAAGATGGTGCTGCTAGCCACCGGTTTGACGACCACTTTCAGCTCCGATGACTGGAAACACGTGGGTGTCGCCGCCCTCGGTACTCACCCAAGGAATGACCATGTCTGAATACATCCATCAGCAGCTTAATGAGCAACTGCGTGACGCATTGCTCGCGCTCTATCTCACCTATGCGCTGGCTGAAGACAGCACGCTGCCACGCCAACACAAAATCCGCACGGCTGATGATCTATACGCCTATTGGCTTCTGGACGTGCAAGTCAGTCAGGCGGTTCCAACCACTCGCGTCGCTAGTGCCATTGCCAGCTTGCAACACTATATCAACGCGATTTCATCCGGGCTTGAACCCGGTTATGAAACCCTGGGTATGTCATCTGCTCAACACAAAATCTGGCGAGACAGCTTGCATGCCTATTCGATATGGCGAACAGTTCAACAGGTGCGGCATTTCCCGGCGCATTACCTGGACCCAATGTTACGCAGTCAAAAAACCGAAAGTTTCAAGAAACTTGAAAACGACCTGAATCAATGTCGTCTGGATGCCGACAGTGTGCGCCCTGCTGTCCAACGGTATTTAGCCGAGTTTGAAGAAATTGCTACCCTTAAGACGGTAAGTGGATACATTGACGGCGCCTCCAACAATTTTGCCAACAGCACCTATTACTTCATTGCCAAATCCAATATCGACAGCACGTATTTCTGGCGCTCGCTGGATATGTCAAAGCGAACTGAACCCTTTGTGATCGACGGTGCTCAGCTCTACAAACAAGACATTCCACAGCCTGGGGCTTGGTCTGAATGGAAAAAAATCCCTCTTCCTGCTTCTGAGTTCATTCCAGACCATAGTATTCGCCCTGTGTGTTTTAATAACCGGCTGTTGGTTATATGGGCTGAGTGCATTCCGCCCTCGGCCACCCATAACAGCCCGGAGTATACTTGGGCGGACCCTGGAGAGTCTGAGAAAAGTTATAAAAAACGCTTGAAGGATTATCTCAAAAGCCGCTATTTTCAGTATCGCCTGTACTTCTCTTATATGAAATACGATGGCAGCTGGAGTGGACCGCAAGTATGCAGCGACGAATACTGCGTTATGAGTGAACTGACCAAGCTTGATAAGGATGCGGTCAAAGACGCCACTGATACTATTGCAGTGCTGGACTCTACCACACAACCTCCTTCACTGTTTATTGGCCTCAATGCCTTTGCAATGCCATCATCGGACAACAAGTACGACTACACCCGAAGTGATTTTTTTCAGGCCGTACGAATACATCATGACTTCAGCGTTAAGCGTCTGATCTCAAGAGGTACGCTGGTTGATCTCACGTTCAATGTAGACGACGAACAACTGGCCAACCGTTATTTGGCTCTATTCGTCTTTAACAATAAAGACTCGTTCAACTTCCATGCTCCCACCAGCGAAGTCATCCCCGTCAACGAGGCTGTTGATAGCACCCCCACCTCAGCACTTTCCAATTGGAACTTCGAAAATAAACAGTCTTTTATCCGCAATCTGCGACCGGGTAGAGATATCGTTTACAACACTACTTCCAACGTATTAGAAGTCACTTCAACACTGGACAACCCTCTCCAGGAGCATCGATGCATTGCGTTAAAAGCACGCAGCAATAACTCTGAGCTGACTTTGGATTTGTGCTTGCATCGTCCTACCAATAGCGGATTTGGAAAATCGGAACTGGTGAATGGTTCCTTGCTGCGTTTAAAGTCTGGCGGTGCCTTACCATGCAACTGGATATCCCTTTCCATTACCTGTGACAAGACAGGTCTGACCTACTCAAGCCTGATTTATGATGACAACTCTGCAATCGTTTCAAGCGTGCACTCCATAGATGCCCAGCCCGTGCGCCAAGGCTGGGAAGTCCAGTTGGCAGGCAAATACATTGACTATGACGCCTTTAGTTTTATTTTCGACAACAGCAATACAGACTATCGCATTACCGTCCATTTTCATGTACTCAATAGCGACCCTGCAGATGAGCGATCCAATTGGGTATTCGAGAATGCACGCGCCACGTTATATGAACGTCACTATAAGCCCGTCGTCATCATCCCACTCAATGATGTTCATACTCACCCGTCCAATATCCACCGTGGTAACAGCTACATCGTAGGTGAGCCCAAAACCTCACGCCGTGAACTTAATGGCACCTCGTTAAGCTTGGCCCCGGACATGCCGTTTGTGGCGCATATCCAACTTAACCCTAAAACCTTGCGCCCTTTAGAGGAGAAAACCCAAGGGGCAATTGACCGGCCCCGGCCCATTACCATCATTCACGGAGTGCTTATTTTCGATACGGACACCCGTCACAACGACCGCATTATTCGAGGGTATGCACTGAAGTCTTCGGATGTGACACTGCCGGTCAAAAACGAAGCTACTTATACTCCCCTTTCGCCCAAAATCACTCGCCGCTATGAAAGTCCCATCGGCAAATTAGAGTTCATAGATTTCAGCGGCTCTACCATCCATTACAGTGACAACACTGCGATGAAAATTCCCCGAGCCCGCATTCGCATGAATACGGGCATTAGCCGCCAACTGATTGATGCCGCTAATATCAGTCTGGACTCTCTCTTTTCAATGAGCGCCAGCCAATGGCGCGAACCTGCATTAGATGCAATCGCCGAACCCGCTTTACTTGATTTTCATGGTGCGCATGGTCTCTATTTCTGGGAGTTGTTTCTCTACCTGCCTTGGCTGGTCGCCAGTCGCTTGAACATGGAGCGTCGTTATTCCGAGGCGCAATTTTGGCTTAACTATATTTTTGACCCGCAGAGTAATAACAGTGATTCGCACGCGCACGCGCCTGCGGTGCACTGGAAGCTGCCTGCGCTGATTGGCGACAACCGCGACTTGAGTTATGCGCAAGACCAACAGGACGACCCGAACTTGATTGCTCTCAGCGCTCCGGTCTACTTCCGTCAAGCGTTGTACATGCTCTACCTGGACATTCAGTTCAACCGGGGCGATGCCGCCTACCGTCAAGCCAGCGCCGACAGTCTGGTGGAGGCCAAACTCTGGTATGTGCGCATAAAAAATCTGCTGGGCCCTCGGCCGAACATGACCCGCTCCGACCCATGGCTACCGATAACCCTTGCCGATCTGGGAGCGTCGACCTCCAGTGAACTTCGTCGGGTAGAAAAACGCCTGGGGCGAAACTTTACAAAGTTGAGCCAACTGCATCGCTCACCTGCCACTGATACTCAAACTACCTTAGCGCGCGACTCTAATAGGCTGTGCCTCGCCCTAAACCCTGATTTGGTTGCACGCTGGGACAAAGTGCAAAGCCGTCTGCATAACTTGCGCCATCACCTTAGTATCAATGGCAAGCCTCTGCAGCACGCCATATTCGCACCGCCCATTTCGCCACACGCCCTATTGAGCGGTTACGGGCGAAGTACGCGTGACGGCAACCTTTCCATGCCTGACAGGCAGCTAGCGGACGTTGGACATTATCGTTTTCAGGTGGTCTATGCCCACGCCATGACAATGGTCGAAAACGTCATTCAGCTCGGTACTACCTTACTCCTGCTGTTCGAGCGCAAGGAGCAGGCGCAGTACTTGCAACAGCAACAACTTCACGCGTGGGACCTGGCAAACATTGCCGTCGAACAACAGAAGCAAACCATGGTTGTCGACGAATCCAACCATCGCACACTGCTTGCTGGTCGCCAGGTGATTCAAGGACGGATGAACTACTTTGAACAGCAACTCAAGGAAGGAATCTCCTCGCAAGAAGCCCTTGCCAGTAAGCAGTACCTGGACGCTGCCAAATGGGATATTGCCGCAGCGAGCGCTCAGGCCAGCGCAGGGCTGGCGATGCTGTTACCCAATATTTTCGGAACCTCCAATGGCGGAATGCGCTTTGAGGGGGCGTTTCATGCCATTCAAGCGGGCGCCCAAGGGATGGCAAATGAAAAACGCTCCAGTGCCCAACATCTGGATCGAACCGAAGTGTTCAATCGTCGCACTCAAGAATGGACCCAAGCCTTGGATCAGTGCCGACTGGAGATCAACCAGCTCGACATGCAACTCCAAGCTCACGCGCAACAATCCGCCACGCTACGCTTGCAGTTGCGGCACAGCGAAACAGCGATGGAACAGGCACGACTGACCTACGACATGCTCAATAAACGATTTTCCAGCGTTGAGCTTTTCCAGTGGCTCAACAGTCAATTGGCGACTTTCTACTATCAGGCCTACGATGCGGCCCATTCACTGTGCCAAACCGCTCAGGCCTGCTGGCAATTTGAACGCGCCGATTGGAACAGTTCCTTTATTACAAGCAGCAGCTGGAGTAATCAATTCAAGGGGATGACGGCGGGCGAATCGCTAAAACTGGATTTACAACGCATGGATGCCGCTTACCTCCAACATAACCAGCGTGAACTGGAAATTACCAAAACAGTGTCCTTGCGCCTGCTGCATGGCAAGGACACCTCTACCACCCTGAACAAGGAATGGACGCAGCTCAAGCAGCAGATGACCAGCAAAGGAACCGTTGACTTTGCGTTGACCAAGGTATTGTTTGATGCAGATTACCCAGACCATTACTTGCGCAGAATCAAAAGTGTCAGCGTATCCCTGCCGGCCACACTCAGTCCTTATGAAGACATTCGAGCGACTCTGACGCAACTTAAAAATCAGACCCAACTCTCTAAAGCACCTGATGACACCCTCAATAATCTGCGGGTCAAAGAGCAGGTGGCACTCTCTACAGGCGTCAATGACAGCGGCCTGTTCACCCTCAACTTCGACACTGATGAGCGTTACCTGCCATTTGAGTTCACCGGGGCGGTGTCCAGTTGGCGCTTGGCCTTTCCCAATCCAACAGCACAACACGCCATGCTCGACTCTCTCAGCGACATCATCATTCATGTGCGCTACACCGCAAGAAGCGCAGGAGGTCTGGGATGAGCACCCAAGCTGCCACCCAAGGCGATGTCCTCACGCCGTCTCTGCCCAAGGGCGGCGGCGCCATACACAGTATTGGCACGGGATGGGGCGCTGTCGGCATGACTGGCGGCGCGTCATTCCAGGTTCCGCTACCTTTGTCTCCTGGGCGCGGGTTCATTGCGCCAATGAGCCTTACCTACCACAGTGAAATGGGCAACAGCCCGTTCGGCATGGGCTGGGATGCTTCAGCAGGCGCTATCAGCCGCAATACCCTGAAGGGCGTTCCGGCCTATAACCATGAAGATGTGTTTATTGGCCCTTCAGGCTCGGAGCTTATTCCCGAACGTACCCTAAGCAATACCCTGTTAACCCGTGTGGCCACTCATTACAACGGCCTGCAACTAGATTCTTCCTATACGGTGGTGCGTTATCTGCCGCGAAACGAAAACACCTTCGATCGTATCGAACATTGGTCATCACTGGCCGATACGGCAGGCTTCTGGCTCGTCCAGGGAGCAGACGGCAACATTCACCTGTATGGTAAAACGCCCGCAGCACGCATCGTCGACTCGCAGATGCCCAACCATGTTGCCCAGTGGTTGCTGGAAGAAAGCCTGAACCCCCACGGCGAGCAGATTTACTATCAATACAAGGCTGACACTAAAGGCAATGGCCCGCGGGATTTCAGCGCCCAACGCTACTTGACGCGCATCTGCTACGGCAATATCACCGCCAGGCCTCAGTTGATGTTGTGGTCGACGCAAACACCAGCACCACGACAATGGCATTTTGAGCTGATTTTTGATTACGGCGAACGCGCCCGCTCGATGACTCAAGCGCCCTCCTACCTTGAGCAAACCCCTTGGCTTGAACGCAGTGATCCCTATTTCAGCTATGCCTATGGGTTTGAACTGGGCAGCCGACGTCTTTGCCAGCAAGTCTTGATGTTTCACTATTTTCCAGAAGAAACCGAACTGGGCAGCGAGCCCGTTCTGACACGCCGGGTGCTGTTCGAGTATGCATCCACCCACACCCAGGTAAACCAGTTGCAGTGCGTGCATCACCAAGCGTGTGAGGCAAGCGGAGCAATCAGCCATTGGCCACCTCTGGAATTGACCTATAGCGATTTTGAGTTGACTGTCGCCCCGGCTGACTGGCGACCTTTTGACGCGTTGCAAGGCCCCGTCAATAGTCAGGGCTATCAGTTGGTTGATTTGTACCGCGACGGCCTGCCCGGGGTGCTGTATCGCAACGATAAGAGCTGGTACTACCGCGAGCCGCTCAGGGCCGAACCTGCACAAACCCCCGATCACGTGGTTTATGGGGCGTTACAAACACTGGAGCGCATCCCCATTGCGGATCAGACCCGCCCGCTTCAACAATCTTTGGCCGATCTCGATGGTGACGGCCAGTTGGACTGGATCATTGCTCAACCCGGCATGAGTGGTTTTTTTACCCTGGACAGCAACCGTCAATGGTCCAACTTCGCGCCCTTTACGGCGCTGCCACAGGAGTTTTTCCACCCTCAGGGTCAATTGGCCGATTTGATGGGCAACGGTGTGTATGACCTGGCCCTGATCGGCAGCAACAGCGTGCGCCTCTACATCAACCAGGGCCAACTGGGGTTTTCTCCAGGCACCGATGTTGCTCATCAACCCGACGATGACCACTTACCGCTGCCCGGCAATGGCACCACTGAGTTGCTGGCGTTCAGCGACGTGCTCGGCAGCGGCCAGCAGCACTTGATCCGCATTCGTCACAACGAAGTCAAATGCTGGCCAAACCTGGGGCGTGGCCGATTCGGTAAAGGCTTTATTTTCGCCACATTGCCCTTCACCTATGCCGAGTTCGAAGCGTCGCGGGTCTTGCTGGGCGATCTGGATGGCTCGGGGGCCAGCGACCTGCTCTATGTGCAACCTGATCAGGTGCTGATTTTCATGAATCGCTCCGGCAACGGGTTGCAAGGCACACCCGCTTCGTTACCCTGGCCCGTGGGGGTCAGACATGATCGTTTCTCTCAAGCCAGCGTTTCTGACCTGCAAGGCCTGGGCTGCTCCAGCTTGATCCTGACGGTCAATCATCCAACACCACGTCACTGGCGTTACGACTTTGTCAGTCGAAAACCCTACTTGTTGATCAGCACCGATAACAATATGGGGGCTGTCGGTCATATTGATTACAGCAGCAGTGCCCAGCAGTGGCTGGATGAAAAGCACAGCCGCCTGCGCGAGGCTAAACCGCCAATAACCGGTTTACCATTTGCACTTCACTTGGTAACTCGCCAGCAACAACACGATCAGATCAGCGGCAATCAATTGACCCAACGTTTTACTTACAGGGAAGGCTATTACGATGGCCTTGAACGCAAGTTTCAGGGGTATGGCTTATTGCTGACCACCGACACCGAGCAATCGACACTGTCGGCAAGCCGTCATGGGCACACGGCTGCACTGCTGCGCAAAACCTGGTTTCACACCGGCAAATCACTGGACATGCCCCGAGATAATTACTGGGCCGGCGATGAGCATGCCCTTCCTCTGGGCAAGGCACTGCTCACTCGACTGGAGGCAAGCACGCTACAAGACACCTTGTTACCCACTCCGTCCGCTGGTGACTTGCGTGAAGCAGCACTTGCCCTCAGCGGTTTAACATTACGTGAAGAAGTATTCGCCGCCGATGAGGCCGCGCTTACCCCCGTGCCCTACACGGTCAGCGAGCACCGCTATCAACTACGCCAGCTACACCCGCCCGCCTCGCTGCTGGTTTTACCTTTGGAATCGAAGATATACCGCTATGAACGCGAGCGTACCGATCCTGCCTGCCAACACACGATCAATCTACGCCGGGACCGCTATGGCGGCCTGGTGCACGGGCTTACCATTGAGTACGCCCGCCGTGCACGCCCCAGTGACCCGCCGCCATTTAACGAGGCTCACCAAAAAACCTGGTGGCGCGACACCCACGACCCGGCTCAACAGGCGTACTACATCAGCGAAGTCCTGGCGCAACCCATCCATCTGGAAGGCAACCAGCGCTGGCGGCTGCACCTGCCTTATCGCCAGCGCAGCAACGCGCTGGTACTTGAAAAGGACAGCCTTGAACCTGCGCATATCAACTACGAGAACTTGATCAGCAGTGGCCCAACAAACCCATTAGGCTCACACGTCCCTCGCACGTTGGCCGGCATGACGGTGCAGTACTACACCCTCGCACTGAGCGACTCGGCCCTGGCACAAGGACACGCCAGCTTTGAAGCATTACCGGCCTATCGTGAAAGTGCTGAACTGGACGCGATGGCCCTGTCGGCATACGACGATCTCCCCTCATTGCCGGACGCGCCCTCCTTTGACTTGGCGCGTACCCTTCGCCAGGAACACTACCATCGCATGTCAGTGTTTTTACCCACCGACAACGCAGATGACTCGCAGAGCCGTTCGACAACCGCACTGTGGTCGCTCAAACAAGGATTTGCCCGATACTCAGGTCAGCAGTCCTTCTATCGAGTCTCCCGTTTACGCCCCTCAGAAAGCCACTCATTCACCGAACTGACCTATGACCGCTACCACTGTCATATCGCTTCAGTGACTTCAATTGATGGTTGCCAAACCCAGGCTGTGTACGACTACAGATCATTACTGCCCATCAAGATCATTGATCCTCAGGGCACTGTTCAGCAGGCGCGTTATGACGCATTCGGGCAACTGCAAGCGACCAGCATCTACGGTCATGAGCGCGGTATAGCCACGGGATTCGCGGCCCTTGAGCAGTACCAGCGCCCTGCTGATGACAGCCCGCAAGCGGCTATCGAGGCGCCTGAGACAGCACTGTCAAACGCCGCCAGCGCCTGCTTCTATGCACCCTTCAGCTGGATGGGGAAAATTTCCGCATCCCCTGAGCGTGTGCAATGGATAGCCAAGGGCTATCTAACTCCTGGCGGGTATATCCGTGCCAGCTGTCGAGCACGCGTGGCCACACTGGACTTGAGCCAGGGGGATAACCGTTTGCTTAGTGAGCAGATTGGTCTCGCGCGTCGAGAGCCGGTTTATGGTGCAGTGTTGCAGGCGGATACCTACACCACCAGCGACCCGGATATTACCCGGCACATTCATATCAACCTGACGTGTAGCGATGGTTTTGGCCGCGTTTTGCAAACCAAGCAAAAAACCTCAGCGGGAATGGCCTACGTGGTCGACCCAGCTGGACGACTGACCCAAGACAGCCAAGCGCAGCCTCTGCGTCAACACAGCGAAAAGCGCTGGCGTGTCAGTGGCAGGGTTGAGTACAACAACAAAGGCCTGGCGATACGTAGCTATCGTCCTTACTTCGCAGATCAGCACGGTTACATCGAAGACGAGTCATTACGAAAAAGCGGATTCAGCGATCAATTGTTCTATGACCCGCTGGGGCGCCTGACGAGCAAGATAAACGCCAAAGGTGATTTAAGTCGTCAGACTTATCACACGTGGTACACCGTCAGTGAGGATGAAAACGATACCTTCGAGGATTAAGCACAATGCCTTGCGCGTGCTGCTCATAGCTGATGAGCGGGCCTGCATTAACAGCAGGCCCGCACTGCTCCGGAGCGACGGCCAGAGATCACTCTCAGTGGGGATCGCTTATGTAGGCCACTCGGTAGTTACGAGCATTGATACGTTCAAGGATCAATCGAAATGCACCGCGCCGCTTACCGGCACCTGGAAACCCATGAAGATCCGCAGACCACAATTCAGCACCACCGTCGCGGTGTTTATGCCAGTGCACCGCCGCCATTCGCCCTTCGCTCAGGTGACCCAGCGTGATAGCGATGCTGCGACCTTCAAGACCTTCCATGCGGTTCGCAATGCTGGACGTATCGATAGTCATAGACGAAGCAGTTGAGCCTGTAGCCACAGCCAGCCTGTGAGTACTTGCAGGAGCACTGCTTTCTTTCGTCACTTTTCGCTTCGCCAATGCAGTGGAACCCTGGACATCAAATCGGCTTAGGCCGCCTTCAGCTGAGCCTTGGACCATCGCTTCTCGAGCAGGCTCGCGCAGTAAAATGTGGCTATAACCCAGCTGACGCAGCTCTTTACCCACCGGCCTTTCAAGCTCAATCAATTGGTTTAAGCGCTCTTGGGAGCTCGCAGGGCCAATAAAACCGTAAATTTTGCCGGTTGCTGTTGTGTGTGACTGAATCGATAATTTTTCTTCATCGCGTTGTTGTTGATAAAAAAAATTGACCAGCCGGTTGGTCTCTTCATGGGTCAGGCCACGAGACTCGGCAATGTCTACAGCCGTTTCGGACAACCACTTGGCCACTCTTCGTTGTCTGGCGTCAGGGGAATTAAACAAAGCGCGCCTGTTTTCCCTCAGGTAGCGGTCATGAATCAAAAAAGCCACAAGGCTCACCCCGAGCAAGACACCCAAGCTTGCTCCGATTACAGGTACATCAGCCACTGCCCAGCCCAAGGCCGCTCCCAGCCCTGCCAGCAACGGAACATAAGCAAGCCCCACGAGTAGGCGTTGCGCCATGGGAAATCCCTGAAGCCCGTCCCTGTCATGCAGGGTCATCGGATTATTGTTCACCATCGCATAAAGATTCAGCCCATTGATATCGCACCCGGGGTCTGGGCTTATCCAGCGCTGCAACCAAGGCGCGTAGTATCTGAAACCGTAGTAGTAGAGCCCCGTTGCATCCCGCTCTTTGCCCGAATAGCGAAGGGTCTTGAATGTCACTTCAATGGCATTTTTCGCCGCCCACCAGGCAGTGGCACCAAAGGGGTAATACCCTTCCTGACTGAGCAGCGCAGCATGCTCATCGAGCTCCAGCGAACAACTGCCGAGGGGGTCCGACAGGCAGAATCGGAGTTGCTCATCCTCTACGCCTCGGGGCCTGCCCTTCTCCCATTGCAACGCTTTGACCGTCGCTCGCCCGGTGTCCACTGACAAGACCGTGAGCCACTGACCCAGCGCATGGTCACGGCGCAACTCAAGCCCTGGCAAATAGATCACTTCACGCGTATGGGTCAGGTTCATGGCCTTGCTCGACCGGCATTTGAGGACACGCAGCCCGCTGGCATCGTAAGCATAGGTCTCCAGGTCATGTTCGCCGTCGTCACGAAGCACTTGGTTGACCTGTGTGAGTTGATTACGCACGTTCCAGCTCATGCTTTGGCCCTGTGCCAGCATTTGCTGATTACCACAACGATCAAAACCACTACCCGAGATTGGGTTCGCTGTGTAAAGGACGCTTCGATTACTGTTCAGGGCCACTCGCATCTGCTGGGTGTAACCCTGCCCTACCGAGGGAATATGTCGCATTTGCAAGAGATTACCGCTGCCGTCGTACTGATATTGGCGCGTGTAGTTTCGCCACAGATTACGTTGCGCAGCACCTAGCATTACCCATTCAGGCAGTCGTGAACCACCGTTGTGCTGCGCATTTTCGCGCCCGGTGGCGTGGGTCAACTGGTACAGGGTGTCGTACTCGAACAGGCTTGTGGCGTTGACCTTGGCATTGCTGGTCCAGGTGGTGGCCTGGGCAGCGTCACTGATGCTGCACACATTGCCAACCCGGTCATAGCCATAGGTAAGGTCTTGCAGGGCATGCTCCCGGCGCTCGGAACGGTAGCTTGCCAGCCGGCGCACGCTGCCATCAGCCTCGTTGTAACTGACCTCCGTGATCATGCCGTTGCCGGCTCGCTCCAAGGTCACAAGGCCCAAAGCGTTATAGACCCGGCGGTCCACCACAACTTTGCGCTTACCGCTCTTGAGCAGCAGCGAGAGATGAGTCAGCTCACCTTCCTGGCCGTATTGCGACAGGTGACGATTACCTCTGGCATCGGTCTGCTCACGCACGGCGCCCAAGGCATCGTATTGCCAGCTACTGAAAAAGCGCTCGGGTTTCAATGCGTGCTCGCGCAAGCTCTGCACCTTTGACCAATTGACTTCACCGGGCACCTGAGCAAAACGTCGGGACTCACCCGTAATGCTTCCCGAGAGAGCGTAATGATCGTAAATCACGCAACCCGCCGTATCGTCATGACGAGTCAGCCGTCCACAGCGATTGTGTGCCGCGTGCTCAGGCGTCCTGGCACCGTAGGTTAAACGCTCCGCGCAACGCTCCTGCAAGTCCTCACTGGCCTGCTCAAATAACGCAATCGGCCTGAGCAATGAATCATATTCATGACGTGTGCGGGCGCCTCGACTGTCCCAGCGCTCAAGGGGTTGCCCACCACAACCAAACAGCGCCACGCTGCGCCCGGCGTCAATGGAGTCAGTGCGCAAAGCGACCCCGGAAAGACTGTAACAGTGGCTCATGTTAGGACGCACAGCAGGGTCACCCACCTGCAGTGCGTAAAAACGCGGATCCCATTGTTGGAGCAAGTAGCCAGTGGCACTCCACACATTGCGGGTGATGTGAGCGGTTGGCGAGTCTTCACTGCGCAGCCGGTGGTAAGCCACCGAACGCACTGTGGCACCCCGAGGGTCGAAAGCAATCAGTGAAGGCGTATGACGGTGTAGGGAAGGCATAAATACATGACCTGCTTGGCACAATAATTGGGCCAACCTAACCATTCAACCTGCTTTGTCAGGGGTACTTATTCGTTGTTTTTTGTGACTGAATAAGCGTCTTCCGATAGCCTCAATTCTCACAATTAATTGATAGCCTGCTAACCAAAGCCTCACGCTAGACGGCTCGCTTCGACTTTCTATCATTCCCAGTGATAATAACCTTTGCTGGGTTCGATTCGTTTGCCAGTACGCGCGCCAGCATTATCCGCCCATCTCAACAAATTGGCGGATGCACCCCTCATGGAACAGTCACTGAAACATTTGCGCTTCCCACTGGCGGCTTTGGCCATCGTGGTGATGAGCGCATGCGGCAAAACCCCACAAGCGACTGCTCCTGCTCCCGCAGCCAAAGTCAGTGTGGCCAAAGTACTGGAACAGCCGGTCAACGAATGGGACGAATTCACAGGGCGCCTTGAAGCGCCGGAAACAGTTGAAATACGTCCGCGCGTGTCGGGCCAGATTGATCAGGTCGCCTTTACTGAGGGCGCCCTGGTGAAAAAGGGCGACGTGCTGTTCCAGATCGACCCGCGGCCTTTCCAGGCCACTGTGCGTCAGCTTGAAGCCCAGGTGCAACAAGCGCGCGCCAACGCCAGCCGTACTGAAAACGAAGCCCAGCGCGGCGAGCGTCTGCGCCAAAGCAATGCCATCTCGGCAGAGCTGGCTGATTCGCGTACCACTGCCGCTCAAGAAGCCCGCGCCGGTGTCGCAGCGATTCAGGCGCAACTGGATCTGGCCAAGCTCAACCTGAGCTTCACCCGTGTGACGTCGCCCATCAGTGGCCGTGTCAGCCGTGCCGAAATCACGGCCGGCAACATCGTCACCGCTGATGTCACCCCTCTGACCAGCGTGGTTTCGACTGACAAGGTCTACGCCTACTTCGACGCCGACGAGCGCGTATTCCTCAAGTATTCGCAACTCGCTCGTCAGGGCCAACGCGGTCAGACCACTCCGGTGTATCTGGGCCTGTCCAACGAAGAAGGTAATCCTCATCTCGGTCAGATGAACTTCGTCGATAACCGGGTCAACCCGCAAACCGGCACCATCCGGGGGCGCGCGGTATTTGACAACGCCGATGGCAGCTTCACGCCTGGTCTGTATGCACGCCTGAAATTGGTGGGCAGCGGTACTTACTCGGCCGTCTTGATCAATGAAGAAGCGGTCGGTACCGATCTGGGCAAGAAGTTTGTATTGGTGATGGATGCTGACAACAAAACCACCTACCGCACGGTTGATCTGGGGCCAAAAATCGAGGGCCTGCGCATTGTTCGCAGCGGCCTGAGCAAAAACGACACCATCATCGTCAAGGGCTTGCAGAAAGTACGCCCCGGCTCCCCGGTAGCGCCTGAAGTGATCCCGATGGCCAACGAACAAACCCTCGCCGCACTGGCGCAACAACGACAAGCCCTGGAAGCCAGCAACCTGCAACAAGTGAAGCCCGCCATCAACGCGCCGAAGCTTGCCAGCGTTGCGACTCCGCGCGGTTAAGGGACGACAACTCCGATGAATTTTTCCCAGTTCTTTATTCAGCGGCCGATTTTCGCGGCTGTGCTTTCATTACTGATTCTGATTGCGGGCGGCATTTCGCTGTTCCAATTGCCCATCAGTGAATACCCCGAAGTCGTGCCGCCAACCGTGGTAGTGCGTGCCAGCTTCCCCGGCGCCAACCCCAAGGTGATTGGCGATACCGTTGCCGCGCCCCTGGAACAAGCGATTACCGGCGTGGAAAACATGCTGTACATGTCTTCGCAATCCACCGCTGACGGCAAAATAACCCTGACCATCACCTTTGCGTTGGGCACTGACCTTGACAATGCTCAGGTGCAGGTACAGAACCGCGTGACGCGGACACAGCCCAAGTTGCCGGAGGAAGTGACGCGCATCGGTATTACGGTGGACAAAGCTTCGCCCGACCTGACCATGGTTGTGCACTTGACCTCGCCGGATCAGCGTTACGACATGCTCTACCTGTCCAACTACGCCATTCTCAATATCAAGGACGAACTGGCGCGCCTGGACGGTATCGGTGATGTGCAAATGTTCGGCATGGGCGACTACTCACTGCGGGTATGGCTCGATCCCAACAAAACCGCATCGCGCAACCTGACAGCTACCGACGTGGTCACGGCTATCCGTGAGCAAAACCGTCAGGTCGCCGCCGGTGCTCTGGGCTCACCGCCGGCACCCAACGCTTCCAGCTTCCAGTTGTCGGTCAACACCCAGGGCCGTCTGGTCACTGAAGAGGAGTTCGAAAACATCATCATCCGCTCCGGCGATGATGGCCAAATCACGCGCCTCAAAGACATTGCCAGGGTTGAGCTGGGCTCCAGCCAGTACGCGTTACGTTCTTTGCTGGACAACCAGCCGGCCGTGGCACTTCCAATCTTCCAGCGCCCCGGCTCCAATGCGATCCAAATCTCTAACGACGTTCGCGCCAAAATGGCCGAACTGAAGAAGAGTTTCCCGGAAGGGATGGACTACCAGATTGCATACGACCCTACCATCTTCGTCCGTGGCTCCATTGAAGCGGTGGTTCATACCCTGTTTGAAGCCCTGATTCTGGTTGTGCTGGTTGTGATCCTGTTCCTGCAGACCTGGCGCGCTTCGATTATTCCGCTGGTGGCCGTGCCTGTATCGCTGATCGGTACGTTTGCGGTGATGCATATGTTCGGCTTCTCGCTCAACGCCCTGTCGCTGTTCGGCCTGGTATTGGCGATTGGTATCGTGGTGGACGATGCGATCGTAGTGGTGGAGAACGTCGAGCGAAATATCGAACTGGGGCTCAACCCCGTCGATGCGACCAAGCGCGCGATGCGAGAAGTGACCGGGCCGATTATTGCCACGGCATTGGTGCTGTGTGCGGTGTTCATCCCGGCCGCCTTTATCTCGGGCCTGACAGGTCAGTTCTATAAGCAGTTCGCATTGACCATTGCCATCTCGACAGTGATCTCTGCCTTCAACTCGCTGACGTTGTCTCCGGCGCTGGCCGCGGTATTGCTTAAAGGCCATCACGCCCCCAAAGACCGCTTCACCAAACTTCTCGACCGCCTGTTCGGCAGCTGGCTGTTTGGCCCGTTCAACCGTTTCTTCGTCAAAGCCAGTAACGGGTATGTCGGTACGGTGCGTCGCATCATTCGTGGCAGCGGGATCGCCATGCTGATTTACGCAGGCCTGATGGTGCTGACGTGGGCCGGGTTTGCTCACACTCCGACCGGTTTTGTGCCCCCGCAAGACAAACAATACCTGGTGGCCTTTGCCCAACTTCCGGATGCGGCCAGCCTGGATCGTACTGAAAGCGTGATCAAGCGCATGTCAGAGCTGGCACTTAAACAGCCTGGTGTAGCCAATTCGATTGCCTTCCCCGGCCTGTCGATCAACGGGTTCACCAACAGCCCCAACAGCGGCATTGTCTTTGTCGCACTGAAATCGTTTGAAGAGCGTAAAGACCCGAGTCAATCCGCTGCCGCCATTGCCGCCACACTGAATGGGGAATTTGCCGATATTCAAGAAGCCTATATCGCTATCTTCCCGCCGCCGCCGGTACAAGGCTTGGGCACCATTGGCGGGTTCCGTTTGCAAGTCGAAGACCGTGGCGGTCTGGGCTATGACGAGCTGTACAAAGAAGTCCAGAACGTAATTGCCAAGAGCCATGACGTGCCGGAACTGGCCGGGTTGTTTACCAGCTATCAGGTCAACGTGCCGCAAGTCGATGCCGCTATCGACCGTGAAAAGGCCAAGACCCACGGCGTGGCGATCAGCGACATTTTCGACACCTTGCAGATTTACCTGGGGTCGCTTTATGCCAACGATTTCAACCGCTTCGGACGTACTTATCAGGTAAACGTTCAAGCTGAGCAGCAATTCCGTCTGGAACCTGAGCAGATTGGCCAACTGAAAGTGCGTAACAACAAAGGTGAAATGATCCCGCTGGCGACCTTTATCAAGGTCAGCGACACCGCAGGCCCCGACCGTGTGATGCACTACAACGGGTTTGTCACCGCTGAAATCAACGGCGGCGCTGCACCGGGTTACAGCTCGGGCCAAGCCGAAGCGGCAATGGAAAAACTGCTGAAAGAAGAACTGCCCAACGGCATGACCTACGAATGGACTGAGCTGACCTACCAGCAAATCCTGTCGGGCAATACCGCGTTGTTTGTGTTCCCGCTGTGTGTGTTGCTGGCGTTTCTGGTACTGGCCGCTCAATACGAAAGCTGGAGCCTGCCACTGGCGGTGATCCTGATCGTCCCGATGACGCTGCTCTCGGCAATTACCGGGGTGATTCTCTCGGGCGGTGACAACAACATCTTCACTCAGATTGGCTTGATCGTTCTGGTGGGGTTGGCATGCAAGAACGCCATTCTGATTGTGGAGTTCGCCAAGGACAAACAGGCAGAGGGCCTCGACCCGCTGGCTGCGGTACTGGAAGCCTGCCGCCTGCGTCTGCGGCCGATTCTGATGACCTCGTTCGCCTTCATCATGGGTGTGGTGCCTTTGGTGCTCTCCAGCGGTGCTGGCTCAGAAATGCGCCACGCCATGGGTGTTGCGGTGTTCTCCGGGATGCTCGGGGTGACCTTCTTCGGCCTGCTGCTGACACCGGTGTTCTATGTATTGATTCGCCGCTATGTGGAGCGCAGTGAAGCGCGTAAAGCAGCCAAACACCTGAAGTTGGAGTCGCAGCAATGAGCTTGAAAGTCTTTATGCCGAGCCTGTTGGTGCTGGCTTTGAGTGCTTGCGCCGTTGGCCCGGACTACAAAACTCCGGACACCCCACCGGCACAGGTCAATGCCGAGTATTTGAAGGGGTTTGACCGCGCGCACTTTGAAGGCATCTGGTGGCAGCAGTTTGACGACCCGACGCTCAATCAGTTGGTCACACAGTCGCTCAACGGTAACCGCGAGCTGCGTGTGGCGTTTGCCCGCTTACGTGCAGCACGGGCCATTCGCGATGACGTCAGTAACGACGCCATGCCGACTATTACCAGCCGTGCCAGCAGTGATATTGGCAAAGGACAGATACCGGGCCAGACCGAAAAGCGTGTCAACAGTGAGCGCTATGACCTGGGTCTGGATATGGCGTGGGAGATCGACCTGTTTGGCCGTATCCAGCGCGAACTGGAAGCCAGCGACGCTGATGAACAGGCCGCAGCGGCGGATCTGTACCAACTGCAAGTCACCATGATTGCGGAACTGGTGGATGCTTACGGCGAACTGCGCGGCGCCCAACTGCGTGAACGCATCGCCCTGGACAACCTGAAAAACCAGCAGGACTCCAAGGCCATCACTGAAAGCCTGCGCGATGCGGGCGTGGGCGATCAACTGGACGTGGTGCGTGCTGACGCCCGCTTGGCTTCGGTTGAAGCCAGCGTGCCACAGTTGCAAGCCGAGCAAGTGCGCGAGCGCAATCGTATCGCCACGCTATTGGGCCAGCGACCTGAACAACTGAACGTTGATTTGAGCCCTAAACAACTGCCCGCCATTGCCAAAGCGTTGAACATTGGCAACCCCGGCGACCTGTTGCAGCGGCGACCGGACATCATGAGCGCCGAACGCAAACTGGCAGCGGCCACGGCTCGTATCGGCGTGGCCAAAGCCGATTTGTTCCCACGGGTCAGTTTGAGCGGATTTCTGGGGTTTACCGCCGGACGCGGGTCACAAATCGGTTCGGCGGCAGCCAATGCCTGGGCACTGGGGCCGCGCATTACCTGGCCCGCTTTTGATCTGGGCAGTGTACGCGCACGATTGCGTGGCGCCGATGCCGAAGCCGAAGGCGCACTGGCCAGTTACGAGCAGCAAGTACTTTTAGCGCTTGAGGAATCTGACAACGCCTTCAGTGACTATGGCAAACGCCAGCAACGTCTGGTGTCGTTGATTCGTCAAAGTGAATCGAGCCGCACCGCCGCTGACTTGGCAGCGATACGTTACCGCGAAGGCACAGTGGACTTTTTAGTCTTGCTCGATGCCCAGCGTGAGCGTTTGGCCGCTGAAGACAGTCAGGCACAGGCCGAGGTAGAAATGTATCGCGGCGTAGTGGCCATTTACAAAGCGTTGGGTGGCGGCTGGCAACCAGAAACGGAAGAGACCCTGGCCCGCGCGCACTGATTTAACGCTGTCTCCAAGAGCTCCTTTGGTTGGCCGCAACCAACCAATTTTTTGCCCCGCGCTCATTCGGTCGCGGGGCTTTTTTTTGCGAGCTGGATCCATCCGCAATCACCCCGCCGTTTGACTCCAGCTGCAGACTGTCCCAATCTTGCAGCTCATACGCTCGCTTGTTTCTGGATATTGCATGGCTCAGCCTCGCCGTTACCTGTTTGTCAGCCTGATGTCTGCACTGATCGCAGGCGGCCTCTGGTATGGAATGCGCTCCGCCCCAACGGTAGCGCCCGCCACCACTGGCCACAGCTATTCGGCTGCGCTTGAACAAGCCCATAACGGGCAGCCCGGCGCTGCGCGGGTCTTGTATCAGCAGTTGGCCCGCACTGACCTCTCCGATATCCGCCGCGCCAGCTTGCATGCTGAACTGCCTAACTACCCAAGCCCTCAAGCCTTGAAGCTGGCAGATGCCGACCTGCTCAACCCTTCACCTTTAGTGCGTCAGGCGGCGATTCAAAGCATTGCCGGTCTGGTGCCCAATGCTCAACGCACACTGCTGCTTGGCCCGTTACTGGAGGACCCTGAACAAAGCGTACGATTTGCGGCAGCCAATGCCTTGCTGGGTTTGTCGGCCGATGAACAAGGCCTGTACTTCGGCCCGTTGCAGCAAGTCGTCGACGAGTATGAGCGCGACCTCACTACCCGCCCGGACGACGCTCAGGCGCAAGGCCAACTTGCCCGTTTGTATCTGCATGAAGGGCAACTGGATCAGGCTCAGGCAGCGCTGGAGAAAGTCACAGCCCTTGAGCCGGATAACCTGCGCGCAGTGGTGGCACAAATAGAGTTGCTGGATAAACGCGGGCAGGCTGATCAAGCACGGCAATTGTTGGCCAAGCAACTGCAGGCGCACCCGGATTCGGCTTATCTGCAACATGCCCTTGGAGTATGGCTGCATAACCACGGCCAGACTGAATACGCGCTGCTCGGCCTGGCCAAGGCCGTGGAGCTGGAACCTGACAACAGTGACTACCGTTACAAACTGGCGGTTGCCCTGCACGACCTCGAACAATTGGAAGCGGCACAACGCCAACTTGAAGAGCTGTTGCAACGACAACCCGCCAATCGCAAGGCCCGCATTCTGCTGATCCGCTACTGGAAAGAAACCGGGCAGATACAGAACGTGCAGGTATTACTGGCACAACTCGAACAAATGAACCCCGATGATCCAGCCTTGCAGCAGGGACTTTGAAAGGGGTTCACGGCTAGCACAAGCAGTCAGCCCGCTATTGCAGGCCCACGCGGTAAAGCACGCCATCCTGCTCATCGGTCAAGACATACAAATACCCGTCAGGCCCTTGGCGGACGTCGCGAATACGCGCGTTCAACCCACCTAACAAGCGCTCCTCATGCACCACCTTGTCGCCATCGAGCTGTAGACGTATCAGGTCTTTATCGGCCAGAGCGCCAATAAACAGGTTGTGTTGCCAAGGCTTGAAGCGGTCTGCATCGTAGAACGCCATGCCGCTGATGCCCGGCGATTTATTCCAGACGTGATGGGGAACGACGGTGCCTTCCAGTGTCTTGCCCTTGGCCTCGGGAATGGGCTGGGAAGAATAATCAATGCCATGAGTCGCCAGCGGCCAGCCATAGTTTTTGCCGCGCTCAATCAAGTTGATTTCATCACCGCCCTTGGGGCCATGCTCATGGGTCCAGAGCGTGCCTGTCCACGGATTCAACGTCGCACCTTGTTGATTACGATGCCCGTATGACCAGATTTCCGGCCGGACTCCTGTCTGCCCTACAAAAGGGTTGTCGGGTGGAATTCGTCCATCGGGGAAAATACGCACAATTTTGCCCTGCAACTTGTCGAGGTCCTGGGACGTGGGCCGCTGATTATTCTCGCCAAGGGCGATAAACAGATAGCCGTCGCGATCGAAGACCAGGCGAGAACCAAAGTGGTTACCCGTAGAAAGTTTGGGTATTTGACGAAATATCACTTCAAAATTGTCCAGCTCGGTCAAATCATCCGATAAACGAGCGCGGCCGACCGCAGTTCCGGCCTTCCCCCCTTCGCCACCTTCTGCGTATGACACATACACCAATCGATCTTTGGCAAAGTCTGGCGACAGGACCACATCAAGCAATCCCCCCTGCCCTTTAGCCCACACCTGCGGGACGCCTGACAACGGCGCAGAGAGTTTGCCTTCAGGGCTTAGCACCCGCAGATGACCTGGGCGTTCAGTGATTAACAGGCCTTGGTTATTGGGCAGAAAAGCCACCGACCAGGGATGATTTAGCCCCTCCACCACAGGCGTCACCGTAAGGGTCCCCGCCTCGGAAGAAAACGACTTCTGCCCGTCGGCAGAAGCTGCAAAGGCAACATTGAGCAGTGAAGTGGCACACACCGCAGCCAACAGAGTTCTTCTCAGCATTAGCTGTTCCTTATTCGATTAACGATTGTCCCGGGGTTGCAGCGACGGAGCAGTCGGTTTGACGGTCTCGGGCAGCGGCGGATTACGCGGGTAGCCATTGCCCACCCCACCATTCTCAAGGGTCGGGGCTTTCACTCTTGGCATGGTCGAAGGCGCCGGGGGCACCGGCGTAGCAGGAACGCTGCCTTGACGGCTATTAGGATTGATTCGCCGCAGTGTGTTGTTGGTGTTGCCGTGCGTGGAGCCTTGTGCCACCCATTGGATGTCCGGTGAGGCCGCAACCTGAACATCACTCTGTGCGTTTGCGCACGTTATTGTGGCAAACCCCAGCAGCAGCAAGGCAAGTCTGGATCGACAACGTTTCATCGCATTCTCCTTCTCTGGGCACCCATAATCTTTGAGAGACTCTGGAGGCGCAGGTTCGGTTTAAAACTTAAATACGCTCAATTTAAAGTCTCAAAATGTCACTCAATGTTACTTGGCAAACCCAACCGCTAAGTAAATGCCCCTTTAGGCCACTCAACAACCTGTCATTTATGACACTTACGCCATGATGTTTTTGAGTTTATAACCCATCCAAACTCTGTCGAGCCTGACAGGCACTGCAGGGGTGAACCGTGATGTTATTTATGTCCGCAATCAGGATGTCAATCATGCCTAAACACCCTGCCCTAAGGTTATTCGCCACTTCCCTTCTGAGCCTGGCCTTGCAAAACGCCTATGCACAGTGCTCGTTCAGCCCGACTGCTGGAGATGACAGCTATATCTGTGACAGCGGTAGTGCTGCGTCACTCACTGACTTGCAGGGCAACAATAGCCTTAGCTTGCCCAGCAACAGTACGGGCACCATCACAGGCCCGGTAACTTTCGGCCCCGGTGCTGACCAGATCACGGTTAACGCCGGTCTTATTGATGGGGCGGTCAGCCAAGGCTCGGGCATAGATGACTTCGTCATGACGGGAGGCCAGATCCGGTCTCTGGCACAAGGTGACGGTCGCGACACCTTCCTGATGACCGGCGGGACTATTGTCGGCGCTTTTGAGGACGGCGATGTGGCCACAATGACCGGTGGGCGTATTGGCCGTGTTGATATGAAGCTGGACAACAATATTTTTAATATGTCGGGCGGCCAAATCATTGGCAATCTGGTGACCGGTTTTGGGCTGGACACCATCACCGTCTCCGGTGGCTCCATTGGCGGCAATATCAGTGTCAGCGGTGGCAACGATCAAGTCACCGTGACAGGAGGCACCGTGGGAGGCCAGATTCTAATGAGTTTTGGCAACGACGCCTTTGTCTGGCGGGACGGCGGGACGCTTGAGGGGGCTGTGATGATGGGCGATGGCGACGATACCGGGCTGTTGTCCAATCTGCCCGAAACCTTACTGTCGACTACGCCGCATATTGATGGCGGCCCGGGCAATGATTCGCTGACCTTTGCCAACAGCAACCCGCAATCGGGTGCACGTTATGTCAACTGGGAAACGATAGCGCTGACTGAAGGCTCCCACCTGACCCTTAATGACACCCTGACATTGGGCGATACCGTCAGCAGCACGGGTAATCTGAACATTGATGCCAGCAGCCAGATTGACTCCAGCACAGGTGTCATTTCGCCCTTCACAGCGGGCCAGAACGTTAACGTCAATAATGCTGGCTTGATAGACCTGACCCGAAGCGGAAGTTCCACTGGCGACACCTTGACGATCAATGGTAACTATTCCGGCAATAACGCCATTATCAAATTACAAAGTGTACTGGCCGGCGACAATGCAGAGTCCGATCGACTGATCGTAGCGAGCGGCCAGATGTCAGGCAGCACCGCACTGAATGTCACCAATTTGGGCGGAACCGGGGCATTGACCACGCAAAACGGCATTCAAGTTGTGCAAGCCAATCAAGGCGCTACCAGTACCGCAGGTGCATTCACGCTGGGGCAATCACTGTCTGCCGGGGCTTATCAATACTATCTGTTCAAGGGAGGGATCACGGCGGGAAGTGAAAACAGCTGGTTTTTGCGCTCTAGCGTCGTGACACCACCTGCGGTTGCCGCCGTTGTACCGCCTGTGGTGGTGCCTCCAGTTGTGGTGCCTCCAGTGAGTCCACCCGTCGTGGTTCCTCCTGTTGTAAGTCCACCCGTCGTGGTTCCTCCTGTTGTGGCTCCAGTTGAACCCACGCCTGTCCCTGCGCCCGTCGCAGCAGTTGGCACGCCAGCCCTGCCCACCGCAGCGCCCGGGCAAAGCATTACGCTTTATCGTCAGGAGGTGCCGCTCTACGCTGTGGTACCGCCTGTAGCGGCCCTGCTGGCGCAAACGTCAATAGGCACTTTTCATGATCGCCAGGGTGAACAAAGTCTGCTGACTGAACAGGGTGCCGTTGCGGCAGGCTGGGCACGCACGTTTGGCAGTCACTTGCGCCAGAGCTGGTCCGGTACAGTCGCCCCCAGTTTTGACGGCTCCATCAACGGGTATCAAATAGGACACGATGTGTATGCATGGACATCAGACAGCGGTATGCGTCAGCGTGTCGGCCTGTTTGCCAGTCAGTCCCGACTGGACGGTGATGTGCGCGGTTTCAATCTGGGGTTTAAAAATGCCAAGGCGGGTGACATCCGCCTTGACGGCGACAGCCTGGGCGCCTACTGGACGCTGATCACCCCGCAATCGGCGTACGTGGATGTCGTGGCCATGGGTACTCGCTTGGACGGGCGCACGCGCTCTGAACGCGGGGTGAAACTGGATCTGGATGGCCATGCCGTTAGTCTGTCGCTGGAGACGGGCTACCCGATTGCCGTGTCCAGCCATTGGCAAATCGAACCACAAGCTCAGCTGATTGCACAAAGGGTCTCCATGGACAACGCCAGCGATGGCATTTCCACAGTAGGCTTCGAGTCGCAGGACTATCTGAAGGGCCGGGTCGGCGCACGCATGAAAGGGGCTTACAGTGTCAACAATGTGCCCGTCGAGCCTTACCTGCGTGCCAACCTGTGGCGCAGTTTCGGAGGCCGCGACGCCACAAGTTTTGACACTGTTGAGGCGATCAAAACCGACCACAGCGCCAGCAGCATGGATGTTGGCGCAGGCGTGGTGGCGCGTTTGAACTCAAGCGTCAGCCTCTATGGCAGCACCGATTACAGCGCCAACCTCGACTCGCGCAACCTAGAGGCCATCAGCGGGACGTTGGGTATACGCATAAGCTGGTAATCAAGGATAGGGATCAGGCCCGATTTCGATCACCGTGGACTCACGCGCCTCTGCAATCAGCGCTTCGCGGCACACTTGGTAGCAGTCCTCGATATGGCCGTTGCCGACCATTTTCATCACACCAAAGCTGATCGTGGCGGCCACCGCCTGCCCCACAAAAGGCACAAACCGAATGACCGACTTGGTGGCTACCTTGGTGCCCATTTTGCGGACCAACGACATGACCAGTGTTCGGCTGATGAATTTGCCGATGACTTCACTGCCGATGCCCGAGACTGCGACGACGATAAGACGCCTGGATCGCGTGTCCATTTGTTCAATCTGCTGCGGGGTCAGGCCGAATTTACTGTTGATGGCAGGCAGCATTTCAACCAGCAGCGCCACATCCGTTCCGATGTCCAGCCCCGGTATCGGAATGGCCGCAGCACCAGCCGATACGGCTGAACGCTTGGTGACCATGGCCTTGCACTCGTCACGAATGCGATCCAGCTCAGCTAATGATCTGATTAACATAGGACTCCCCGACTAAAAAATAAATCCGACGCAGTCTACTACGCCCCACCGCCACTCATGGCGGGTCTGCTTTTAATGTAGAGGGGATACAGCGCGAGAAATTCAGAACGAGGGCAAAAATTTAACTGCAGGCGGGTTCAAACGGAAGGGAAAATCAGCCTGTACTCGCTGGGAGTACAGGCTTGAGGCTTTACATGTCTTTTTTAACTTTTGTCCATTCGGATTTGATTTTCTGAACGAAGGAGTCTTTCGGGGCTTCTTTACAGGCCGTGATCACCAGAGGGGTGAGAGTTTCAACACCGTCGACGTCAAGCACAGCGTCTTCTACCTTGCCACTTTTGTTAACGGCTTCACCCAGACCTACAGCGGTCGGCTGGAAGGTGTCTTTAACTGCCAGGAAATCCTCGCACGTCCATTTCGAAACAGGCTGTTTGGTATCAGCGTGAGCCATTGAGGTCAATGCTACCAAGCTTGCTGCGCCCATCATCAGGATGTACTTCTTCATATCAATATTTCCCTATTATCGAAAAGAATGTCAGTGACGTTGGTTATACCGCCAAAAACATAGTTGCCAAAACCGACCCTGTCAAAGAAGTAACGATTACCCATCAACCTGTAGCCGGTTTAAAAGATAACGAATATGCACACAACTCCGTGGCGCGAATTAGTCTATAAATCCGCTCCCTGCATAGCCACCGCGCCAACTTGAGAGTGCCCGGAAAAGCATTGTTCCTGGCACTTCTCGCCGTTAGCTGATTACTCTGGTCATTGCGAGAGAATAACTTTCATCGCCTTCTCCTTGGCCGCATTGCCGAACACTTCGTACGCTTTAAGAATGTCATTGAGGGCAAAGCGGTGAGTGATCAACTGACCGGCGTCGACCTTGCCTGATTGCACCGTTTTCATCAGCATGGGGGTGGTGTTGGTATTCACCAGGCCGGTCGAAATAGTGACGTTCTGGATCCATAGTTTTTCCAGATGCAACTCGACACTTTTACCGTGCACGCCCACATTGGCGATGCTGCCGCCGGGGGCAACGACCGACTGGCAGGTGTCAAACGACGCAGGAATGCCCACGGCCTCAATGGCCACGTCCACCCCTACCCCTTGCGTGAGCTCAAAAATGCGCTCAACGGCATTTTCCGTATTGATGTCGATCACGTGTGTGGCGCCAAAACGCTGAGCCACTTCCAGGCGGTTGGCATCACCATCCACCACGATCAACTGGGCAGGTGAATAAAACTGTGCGGTCAGGAGTGCAGCCATACCGACAGGTCCAGCGCCTACAATCACGACACTGTCACCCGGCTTGACCTTGCCTGCCAGCACCCCGATCTCGAAACCGGTTGGCAAAATATCGCTGAGCATGACCAGTGCTTCTTCGTCCGACCCGGCGGGAACGGGGTAAAGGCTGTTGTCGGCATGAGGAATACGCACGTATTCAGCTTGAGTGCCGTCAATCAGGTGGCCCAGAATCCAGCCGCCGTCAGCGCAGTGGGAGTACATCTGGCGACGACAGTTCGGGCAGCTGCCACAGGAAGTGATGCACGAGATTAAAACATGGTCACCGGGCTTGAAATTTCGAACGGCCGAGCCGACCGCTTCAACCACGCCCACCCCCTCATGGCCCAGCACGGTGCCTTTGGCAACTTCAGGCACATCGCCTTTGAGAATGTGCAGGTCGGTGCCACAGATGGTCGTGTGGAGGATGCGAACAATGGCATCGGTCGGTTTATCGACGACCGGCGTTGGAACCTCGGCCCAGCTCTTTTCGCCTGGTCCCTGATAGGTGAGTGCTTTCATCATGGCCTTCCTTTATCCGATCAGAATCAACAGCGACTGTGCACCTTGTGGAAGGAGCGCCAGCCCCCAAGTCGTTCGGTGCAGTAAAGCAGCCTTTTCCAAATGCGCGTTGCCGCAGGTCATAAAACCGTGCATCTGCCTGAATCAACTCAGGGGCAATGAGGGTTAACCCACTCTGCTCGACTCGAATCAGCCTGAATAATCACACCTAACCTTTGGCTGACAGGAATCAGACGGTGCCGGGCGTACAACTGTTGTCACACCTATGCGACAATGCACGCCATATCCGGCATGATTCCCGCCTTTTTTGCTCAGCAACCTGGCTATAACGCCAAAATGTTGCTCTCTACTAATGCGCGCTGGATCAACTCAAGCTCAGATTGGAGAGCTTTGAAGGGGTCCCATCCCAAATACGCGCTCTCTAAGCTATTGATAGGTAAAGTAATTGATCTCCACAGCTAACATCACCATGCAATTCGGCGCAAAGCCGCTCTTTGAGAACGTTTCAGTAAAATTCGGCGCGGGCAACCGTTATGGTTTGATCGGCGCCAACGGTTGCGGCAAATCGACCTTCATGAAAATCCTCGGCGGCGACCTTGAGTCGTCCGGCGGTCAGGTCATGCTGGAGCCGAACGTGCGCCTGGGTAAGCTGCGCCAGGACCAGTTTGCGTACGAAGAATTCACCGTGATCGACACTGTGATCATGGGTCATGAAGAGCTGTGGAAGGTCAAGGCTGAGCGTGACCGCATCTATTCGATGCCTGAAATGACCGAAGCCGACGGCATGGCTGTCGCAGAGCTCGAAACAGAATTTGCTGAAATGGACGGCTACACCGCCGAATCCCGTGCCGGTGAGTTGCTGCTGGGCCTGGGTATCGGCATTGAACAACACAACGGCCCGATGAGCGAAGTGTCGCCGGGCTGGAAGCTGCGCGTTTTGCTGGCTCAGGCGCTGTTCTCCGATCCTGAAGTGCTGCTGCTCGACGAACCCACCAACCACTTGGATATCAACACTATCCGCTGGCTGGAAAACATTCTGACCCAGCGCAATAGCCTGATGATCATCATCTCTCACGATAGACACTTCCTGAACAGTGTCTGCACCCACATGGCTGACCTGGATTACGGCGAGCTGCGTCTGTTCCCGGGCAACTATGACGAATACATGACCGTGGCCACTCAGTCGCGCGAGCAACTGCTGTCTGAAAACGCCAAGAAAAAGGCACAGATCAACGAACTGCAATCGTTCGTCAGCCGTTTCTCTGCCAACGCCTCGAAATCCAAGCAAGCCAGCTCCCGTGCCAAGGCGATCGACAAGATCACTCTGGCCGAGGTCAAGCCTTCGAGTCGTGTCAGCCCGTTCATCCGTTTCGAGCAGACCAAAAAACTGCACCGCCAGGCGGTCATCGTTGATCAGATGGCAAAAGGCTTTGATGGCAAAACCCTGTTCAAAGACTTCAGCTTTACCGTTGAAGCGGGCGAGCGCGTTGCGATCATTGGCCCGAACGGTATCGGCAAAACCACCCTGCTGCGTACGCTGGTCAATGAGCTGACGCCGGACGCGGGTACAGTCAAGTGGACAGAAGCCGCTGAACTGGGCTACTACGCACAGGATCATGCGCACGACTTTGAAGACGACATGACCTTGTTTGACTGGATGGGCCAGTGGACTCAAGGCGAGCAAATGGTGCGTGGCACCCTGGGCCGTATGTTGTTCTCCAACGATGACATTCTGAAATCGGTCAAAGTGATTTCCGGTGGTGAGCAAGGCCGCATGCTGTTCGGCAAGCTGATCCTGCAAAAGCCGAACGTACTGATCATGGACGAACCGACCAACCACTTGGACATGGAGTCCATCGAAGCGTTGAACCTGGCGCTCGAGAACTACCCTGGCACCTTGGTCTTCGTTAGCCATGACCGTGAGTTCGTGTCCTCGCTGGCCACTCGTATCATCGAGTTGAGCCCAAGCGGTGTAATTGACTTCAGCGGCACGTACGACGATTACCTGCGCAGCCAAGGCGTCGTGTTCTGATTTCAGACACCGCCCCTGGCGAGCCAGCGTCATAAAAAAACCCCGTCACGTTGACGGGGTTTTTTCGTTTTAGTGGCTGAATAAAATAGTTAGCCTGCTTTCATTTATTCACCCTTCACGCCATCATGCTCGCCTAGACCGTCAATCGGACCGCTTGTCATGCCTGTGCAACACCCCTCGCCTGCTCATTCCCCCTCGGTCACGCTGCAAATTCTTTCAATCGTGGTCTACACCTTCATCGCCTTCATCTGCATCGGCTTGCCAATTGCCGTATTACCCGGCTATGTGCATGATCACTTGGGCTTCAGCGCAGTCGTTGCGGGCCTGACGATCGCTTCGCAATACCTGGCCACTCTGTTAAGCCGACCTTCTGCCGGGCGTCTGGTCGACAGCGTCGGAACCAAGCCCGCCATTGTCTACGGCTTGATCGGGATTGCCGTTAGCGGGGTCCTCACGTCACTGGCGGTGATGCTGGAGGGCTGGCCATTGCTCAGCCTGTGTGTGTTGCTGGTCGGGCGGGTGTTCCTTGGCGTTGCGCAAGGGCTCATCGGTGTCGGAACCATTAGCTGGGGGATTGCTCAGGTCGGCTCGCAACATACAGCCCGCGCCATTGGTTGGAACGGCATAGCCTCTTACGGCGCTATTGCTATAGGTGCTCCGCTAGGCGTGGCGATGATCGACGCGGCAGGCTTTTTCAGCTTGGGAATTGCCCTGTTGGGGTTGGCTTTATTTGCGCTGGTGCTGATCCGCAATAAACCTTCCATGCCGGTCATTCGAGGCGTACGCATGCCCTTCTGGTCGGTGTTTGGCCTGATTGCCCCTTTTGGTATCAGCTTGACGCTGGCCTCTATTGGTTACGGCACACTCACCACTTTCGTAACGCTCTTTTATATTGACCGAGGATGGGCAGGAGCCGCGTATTGCCTGTCCGTTTTTGGTGTTTGCTTTATCTTGGGTCGACTGATTTTCACCAACAGCATCAACCGTTTTGGTGGCTATCGCGTGGCGATAGCCTGTATGACCATCGAAACCTGCGGGCTGATATTGCTGTGGCTGGCCCCCTCGGCGGTGTATGCCATGATCGGAGCAGGCATGACCGGTTTTGGCCTGTCATTGGTGTATCCGGCCCTGGGTGTTGAAGCCGTCAAGCAAGTGCCCGTTTCGAGCCGTGGTGCAGGTTTGAGTGCTTATGCCGTATTTTTCGATTTGGCGCTGGCTATCGCGGGCCCGGTCATGGGCGCTGTTGCCTTAAACATGGGGTATCCATTGATATTCTTCAGTGCAGCAGTGCTCAGTGTGCTCGGACTGTTACTTGTTGTAGGGCTTTCCCTACGAAAAACAGTTTAGTTACTAAGAGATACATATAAAATCACAAAGACAACTTCTCGTGTGTGCGGCGCAAAGCCGCACTTATCACGTCATAACCGCCTGATTCGCAACATAAAGTATAAATGATGTCAGAGGGACATTATTGCGGATTAATGATTACTCGCCATTATACGCCGCGCTGACGACGCTCAGCACTTGCCTCCTATACCAATAATTAAAAGTTCTGACTGAGTAACCAGAAAATGCGTTCCTTGATAACCGCTCTAACTTTCCCTGTTTTACTCATAGGCCTGCAAAACGTTGCACTGGCAGATTACAAAATTGATTCCGGCCCGCCAGGCGGCTGGCCATGCTGCCCTTTCAGTGATGCGACACTGAAAACCGATGTACTACCTATCACTGACGCCACACAAAAACTGCTGCAAATCCAGGGTGTTACGTTCAACTGGAAAGAAGGTAATCGCGCCGATGTGGGTGTGATTGCGCAAGATGTACAAAAGGTATATCCGCAGTTAGTTCGACAGGACAAACAGTATCTTCGCGTGGACTACGAGAAGTTGGTCGGCCCGCTAATTGAATCTGTCCGAGAAATGGACGCACGTATCAAACAGCTTGAAGCAACCCAAAAGGCTCATTAAGGGCAACCCCATATAACGGTCATTTGCCACAGGCTACTGACCGTTATATACCGTTCTTGTATTGGATGTTGATATCAGCGTTTTATTAAAAAAAACCCCGGCTTCATTCATCAGATTTCGATGTATATCCTCACGATCAACGCCTTGCGCATCGGTGCACAAGTCAGGCATCAGTCTCTTTTGCTCATCGTTGCAAGGCGCCATAAATACAAAATGCCCCGCGCCGGCAATTACTTTGAATTCAGGCTCTACCGGTAACTTGCGCGCCAGTGCACCGGCGTTTTTATCTGGGTAAACCAACTGATCCTTGTCACCGCTATACAGCAGAACAGGCACATGCACATCTGCCAGGGTCTGACGACCAAACATCAAACTAAGCGGTGCCATCAATAACAGTGCACCGACCCGTGGGTCAGCTATAGGCACAAGGTCATCTCGATCGGCAATCAACTCGCCCTTGGTGGTGCAGGCATCTCGATCATCCGGACGCTCTTGGCAATAAGTGCGCAGACGCTCCAGATCCGGTTGGGCACCCGCTAGAATCAAAGCAGTTTCACCACCGGCCGAATAGCCGATAACCCCCACCTGATCACCATGCACATACGCTGATAATCGTGGATCAGCCAAGGTTGCAGTGATGGCTGCCGATATCTGCATCGGTCGTCCATATAAGTTGCTCAACGTACCCAGCCGACTATGGTCCTTATAGTTATCGCCGGGATGTAGAACCGCCACAACCACAAAACCCTTGCGCGCCAGGGATGTGGCCAAGTCATGCAACGCCAGCGGCGTTCCTGTGTTGCCATGCGACAGCATCAACATCGGGAAATGACCCAATGCAATCTTCGCCTCTTCAGTGGCTTGAACGGTGTAGCCGCCCAATGGGGTCACCCCCTGCGGATCACTGGAGGGATAGAAGGCGATGGCGTGCATCGGCTGATCATCCAAAGGATCGAGAAAGGTCAGACGATGAAAGCCCGCGCTCCATTCTTTGGCAGGCTCAGCCTGCACCATGACTGGGCACCCCGCCAAAAAAAGGATAAATACTGCGCACAGTCGCATCATGGGGCTCACCTTTCATTGCACACAACGTGGAGCACGGATTCCTGCATCTTTCAGGCCCAGTAGCTGGGCGGTGGCATTGACAAGATTTCACAACAGACGAAAAAAACTCCGTACCCCGGCGTTTCACAACGCCAGCATACAGAGCTTAGTTCGTAAGGCTGCTTACGCTGCGCTGAACAACTCTTGATTGATCTGCGCGTGAGCATCATTCATCGCTTTAGTGCGCATTTCATCCCCATACGCAAGGCCATGGGCACGAACGAACTCAACATCGGTGATGCCCAAAAAGCCCAATACCACTTTCAAGTAATCTTCGTGGGCCACGCCGGTGGCTTGGCCTGAATGCAAACCGCCCGACGTCGATATCACGATGACTTTCTTGTTGCCACACAGGCCTTCGGGGCCATTTTCGGTGTAACGGAAGGTCTGACCCGCTACCGCAATACGGTCAATCCAGGCCTTGAGTTGGGTAGGAATGGTGAAGTTGTACATGGGTGCGCCAATCACCACCGCGTCGGCGGCCATAAACTGGGCCAGGGTGTCTGCACTCAATTGTGCTTCGTGCTTTTGTGCGGCATCGCGCAATTCAGCAGGCGTGCCCGCAGCCACCAGGGTCGCAGCCGAGAAATGCTCGATCGCTTCAGCCGCTACGTCGCGATAACTGACGTCCAGGCCAGGATGTGCCGCCTGCCAGGCTTTAACCACTTCACCGCTCAACTGACGCGAAGCCGAGTTGTCGCCCAGAATGCTTGAATCGATGTGCAAAAGTTTCATGCTGTTCTCCACGTGAGGATCGCTGCGGGGCGATCTGATGGCAGCGATACTACGGGTGAAAGCAATCGACGATAAGTCAGCTACCGTGCGATAGTTCGTTCTACATGTAGGACAGTGAGAATTCAGCATGCAAGACCTTAACGACCTCTATTATTTCGCCAAGGTTGTCGAAGCCGGTGGGTTCGCGGCTGCCGGTCGCTTGCTGGGCATTCCAAAGTCGCGCCTGTCACGGCGGGTCGCTGAACTTGAAGAGCGCCTAGGCGCCCGCCTTCTGCAACGTACCACTCGACAATTGAAGCTGACCGCTGTGGGTGAGCGCTATCTGAGCCATTGCCAGGCCATGCTGTTGCAAGCCGAAATGGCCGATGAGGCGGTGGCCAGCATGTCCAGTGAGCCGCGTGGCCGCCTGCGCGTATCTTGTCCTGTCGGGTTGGCCCATGAGTTTATGCCCGAGGTGATCAGCTCGTTTTTGCGTGCCTATCCCCATGTTCAACTGGAAGTCATCCTGCTCAACCGCCGTGTCGATTTGATCACTGAGGGCATTGATGTGGCGTTGCGCGTACGCGAGAAAGGCGATGAGGACCCGTTGCTCGCCACCCGCTGGTTACGTCCGGCGCGGACAGCGATGGTGGCCAGCCCTGAGTTCGCCCGACAATGGCCGATCAATAGCCCCGAAGACTTGAAAAATGTGCCGTTGCTAGGCGCGCTTGAGCCTGACCGAATGGTGCATTTGCGCATGCTTGATGCACAGGGCAAAACCTGTGAACTGACGATGGAAGCGCGGCTGGGCATTGATGATTTTGTGGTGCGCAAGGCCTGCACGCTCTCGGGTTTGGGGTTTACCGTTCTGCCTATGATGTATTGCGAGCAGGAACTGAAAAGTGGCCAGCTAGTGCAACTATTGCCTGACTGGTCATTGCCCGGTGGGTGGTTGCATGCCGTGTACCCGCATCGACGCGGGGTGATGCCGGCCGTCAGGGCCTGGATCGAGCACTTGGTAGAAACCTTTGAGCGGTGTGGAGACAAGATGCTATGAGCCGGAAAAACAGCATGACCAAACACCAGGTCGCGGAGTTCTGCCGCAGCTTGCCGGGAGTCAAAGAAGACGTCAAATGGGGCGGGGTTGAAGTGTTTTATATCGACCAGAGCAAGATGTTTGCCCTGTTTAATCTGAACAGCAACGGTCTCTCGTTCAAAGTCGATAAAGACTTGTTCCTGGGCTATGTCGATCGGCCCGGCATACGCCCGTCGCCATATCTGGCGCGGGCGTACTGGATCAATATGCAGGCGCCCTACCCGATGGGTGCTGAGGAACTGCAAGACTTGCTGCGACGTTCCCATCAACTGGTGGTCAGCAAACTGCCGAAAAAGCGTCAAATCGGCTTGCTGCTTTAATCCCTAGTGCTTGAAGATGTTCAGGTACAGCACGTCTATCCACACCGCTTGATGCGCGGCTACGATCAGCCAGAACCACAGTTGATACGACAGCTTGCGGGTTTTATGACGAAATACCTGCTGGGCCAACAAAGCACCCGGCCAGCCGCCCAGCAGCTCAATGGCATGCAGGGCCTTTTCGGGAATTCGCCACTCGCCCGCTTTTGCCTGTCGCTTGTCGTAGCCATACACCCCGAACGCCAACCCACTGGCGACTACATAGGCCAGTAACGGCAAGCCACTCGAACCCTTCACATACAGGCTCAATGCGCCACCGAGCGGCAATGCACACAGCAGCACGAACACAAGCAGTTTGAGTTTCACGCCACGAATTGGCGTGGCCGCCAGCCCTGGCCCAGTGCTGGACGTACGCCGTGGTTGTGCGCTGTTTTTCACGCGGAGGCCGCAGACCAGTCAATCCAGCCAAACTGCCAGGTGGCCAGAATCAACAACCCGAAAGCGATGCGATACCAAGCGAAAACGGCGTAGCTATGGTTGGAAATAAACTTGAGCAATGCCCGCACGGCAATCATCGCGAAGATAAACGAGGTGATGAAACCGATCGCAAACACCGGCAAATCATCCGGCTGGAACAGATGACGGTATTTGTAACCCGAGTACACCGCCGCGCCCACCATGGTCGGCATTGCCAAAAAGAATGAAAACTCAGTAGCGGCTTTACGCGACAAGCCAAACAGCAGCCCCCCAATAATGGTAGAGCCGGAGCGGGACGTGCCGGGGATCATGGCCAGACACTGGGCAAAACCGATCTTCACCGCGTCTTTCCAGGTCATGTCGTCCACAGTTTCTGCGCGAATCACATGCTGACGGCGCTCGGCCCACAACATGATCACACCGCCCACGACCAGAGCTGTAGCCACCGTAATCGGGTTAAACAGGTACTCGTGGATCACATCCGCAAAAATCACCCCCAGCACCACGGCTGGAAGTACCGCGATGATCAAATTGACAGTGAACCGCCGCGCCTGGGGTTGCGTGGGCAAACCTATGACCACGTCGAGGATCTTGCGACGGAATTCCCAGACTACAGCCAGAATGGCACCCAGTTGAATAATGATGTTGAACGCCATGGCGCGCTCGCCACCGAAATTCAGCAAGTCCGCGACAATGATTTGGTGACCGGTGCTGGAAATCGGCAAGAATTCCGTCAGGCCTTCCACTACACCGAGTATCAACGCCTGTGCGGCAGTCCAAAGATCCATCATTCCCCCATAAAGCTCTGCCTCATGCAGAGCGGATTAGTCTTGATTAAATGTGTGCACCTGGAAGAGCGACAAACAAGTCCTGCGCCTTTAACGGTGCTTAAAACCTGTCATGTATCAATAAAGATTCAGCTTTGCCAATTGCGGCCGAGATCCTATCAGACACGTCGGTCTTTAGCTGCTATGCATGTGCAGTCTTCATCTTGCATACGCAGGCAGAACGCAGTTCGTTGCACTACCAAAAGAATAAAAAAGGAGTTTTGCTTTTATGAATACCTTACGCAGGTTATCCATCAGCCGACGTCTAGGCCTGATTCTGGTTGTATCAATGGGCATGTTACTGGCACTGGGCCTGTTGATGTTGAAGCAGATACATGACGACTTGTATGAAGGCAAAGCTCAGAAAACCCGCCATGTCGTGCAAGCCGTCAGTGGTGTGCTCGCCTATTACCACGGTCTGGAAACTTCGGGCACATTGACTAAAACCGCCGCCCAGCAACAGGCACTCACGGTGATCAGCCAACTGCGCTATGACCATGACGATTACTTCTGGATCAATGACCTGCGGCCTTTTATGGTCATGCACCCCACAAACCCCAAGCTGGATGGCAAGGACTTGTCGTCCATCAAAGATCCTGACGGCATCGCGCTGTTCAGTGAGATGGCCACTGTCGCTAAAACCAAAGGCCAGGGCGTGGTCGATTACCGCTGGCCAAAACCGGGTGCACAGGACCCGGTGCAAAAGACGTCTTATGTGCAATTGTTCGAGCCGTGGGGCTGGGTCATTGGCTCCGGGGTATATATCGACGATATGCAGGCCGAGTTTGCAGCACAAGCCTGGAAAGCAATGTGGGCAGGCCTTGGCATTGCACTGATCATGGTTTCACTGGTGACCCTGATAGCGCGCAGTATCGTTCGCCCTTTGCGGGAAGCGGTATTGGCCATGGCCAATATTGCCAGTGGTGAAAGCGACCTGACCCGTAGCCTCGACACCCATGGCCGTGATGAGATCACGCAACTGGGCCAGCATTTCAATGCTTTCACCCAGAAACTACGCACGCTGATCAGCCACTTGCAAGGCACAGCCACGGCGCTCGAGCAGTCGTCTACGGCATTGGGCAACGACGCCAGCGAGGCGCAACAGCGCTGCCAGCATCAAGCCTTGCAAATGGAACAAGTGGCAACAGCCATTAACGAAGTCACCTACGCCGTGCAAGAAGTCGCTAAAAACGCCGAACACGCGGCCAATGAAATGAGCGGCGCGCAAGGGCAGGCACAACTGGGGCAACAGAACATTGACAGCAGTTTGCAACATATTGGCCAGTTGTCGAACACCATCAATGAAGCGGTCGAAGTCATTCGCACGCTCGCCACGCAGAGCGACGAAATAGGCAGTGTGCTTGAAGTTATCCGCTCCATCGCCGAGCAAACTAACTTGCTGGCCCTCAATGCAGCCATTGAAGCGGCTCGCGCAGGGGAACAGGGCCGGGGATTTGCAGTAGTGGCGGATGAAGTGCGATTGCTGGCGCAACGCACTCAGAAATCCACCGCGCAGATTCAGACCATGATCGAAGGTCTTCAGGCGCACTCCGAAGCAGCGGTCAATGTCATCAGCAGCAGCCGTCGCGCGTCCCAAACGACCATTGAGCACGCAACACAAGCCGGACAAAGCCTGACCAGCATTGGTCAGGCATTAAGCACGCTCAATACACTCAACACCACCATTGCCAGCGCCACCTTGCAACAAGCCCACGCAGTGGAAGACATCAACCAGAATGTCACCCAGGCCGCGGGCCTGTCGCAAAGCACCGCCCAGGCAGCGGAGCAATCGAGCGAGGCAAGCGTGCATTTGAAAACCTTGAGCGTTCAACTCAACAGTTTGCTGCGTCAATTCAAGGTGTAAAGAACCCTGCGGGCGGGCCAGTGAAGGCCCGCGACAGGTCAGGTTGGCTCACCTGCCCGCTGCAATCGGTACATCGTCCAGCCATACGCAGCCAGCGCCAGACCGGCCAGGACGCCACCTACCAGACCGATCCAGGCAAACCCAAAATGGCTGCCCACCGCGCTGCCCAACAGTGCCCCGCCGCCAATACCGATGTTGTAGATGCCTGAGAACATGGCCATTGCCACATCGGTTGCGTCGGGTGCCAGGCTCAATACTTTGGATTGCATCGCCAAGCCGAAGGCCATGATTGCCATGCCCCACACCACACTCAAAACGCCCAGAGACTCGACCCACCCACTCGCTGGCAAGAGCAGCAACAGGCACAGAGCCAGTAACCCCACAGCGGTGAGTAAAAAGCCTTGCGGGCTGTACTTGTGGAACCAGCTGAAGCACAGCGAGCCGATAATACCGGCGCCGCCAAACAGCAGGAGGATCAATGTGACCGTACTGCCACTCATGCCAGCCACGCCTTGAACGAACGGCTCGACGTAACTGTAAGCGGTGAACTGCGCCGTGATGACCACAGCCGTCAGCACATACACCGCCACCAGCGCGGGTCGTTTGAACAACACCGGCAGGCTTCTGAGTGAGCCAGAGTTCTGGCTCGGCAGTAAGGGCAACGTGCGGGCTAGCCAGAACACCAGCACAGCAGCCAGACCGGCAATCACCAAAAAGGTCGTGCGCCACCCCATCGCCTCACCCAGCAAGCGACCCAACGGCACGCCCAACACCATCGCCAGTGATGTGCCGGTGGCCAGCAAACCCAATGCCTGCACCTGCTTGCCTTCCGGGGCCAGACGCACCGCAAGCGATGCGGTAATGGACCAGAACAGTGCATGGGACAACGCTACCCCGATGCGGCTGACTAACAACAGACCAAAGCTGTTGGCCAGGCTCGAGACCACATGGCTGGCGATAAATAACCCGAACAGACTCAGCAGTAGCTTGCGTCGCTCGACATTGCGGGTGACCAGCATGATAGGCAATGAAGCCAGGGAAACCACCCAGGCATAAATAGTGAGCATGAGCCCGACATTGGCGGAGCTCATGTCAAAACTGGCGCCGATCGCGCTCAGCAGCCCAACAGGCACAAATTCAGTGGTGTTGAACACAAAAGCGGCCAGCGCCAGTGCGATGACCGGTTGCCAATTGGCCTTGGAGGTAGAGATGGAGTCACTCATTTAAGGGGGGCACTGCTCGCTATCGATGATCTAACAGGCCCATGACTTGATTTCTCCAGCCTGAACCACATGTGACGGCATTCTATAGAGAACTCTGAAACCTGTTGATGAACATCTGTGCAGCATTTGTGGCATTTTGCCGCACCCTCAATCTCGCCACTGAAAACATCAGTCATGACTGCGCGCAGTCGCCGGGTAAACGGTATGTCAGCAGCTCCTGCAAGCGTGTACTCGAAACATTGCGTTTTGACTACACGCTTTTCACGCCACTTTCACATCAAGACGTCTAAGTTGAACTCACTCCTTTAGTGAATCCCATTTGGCCTGCCCCCCCGCAGGCCTTTTTTTTGCTTGCCGCTTTCGTCTCTTCAATCACTCAAAGGGACAGGCTCTTTGGCTGGCTTTGCCGATTTACCGGCCTTGCTGGCAGGTGGCTTTTTCTCGGGCGTCACGACGTCAACTTTGGCTTGCGATTCTTTCTCGGCCATTGGCATCGCATCAACGATTTTGAACAATTCCTTGAGGTCGACATCCCCCTCTTGCTCTACCTTCTTTTCGCCGTCTTTGCCGATCAGAATGACTTTGGCTTTATCTCTGATCATTCCAGGCTTGAGTCCGCGAAGAAGCGACATCGTACTTTGAGGTTCAAGCCCTTTATCGTCACGCTTGCCGTCAATGTTAACAATCGTATAGAGCACCATGTCGCGCTCGGTAAACGCTTGTTTTGTAGCCGGGTCTGCGAGTTCTTTGGTAATTTCCTGCAAAGTAGGATCGGCCGTTGAACGGGCAAAAATGACTAAGGGGCGAAACTTTCCACGGTCTTGCTCGAGAGGGCTTGCTACTTCTACGGCCTGTACTGCGCCAGACACAAGCAAGCTCGCTAGGATCCACAAACGGATAAACATCCTGACCTCCATTGAGTATCGGGCGGGCTTCATAGATGGTGGTACCGACAACCGCTCGAACACCTGATACTGCCGCGCTATCAAAAGCTTAGGCCAAGTGTTTCAACACGCAACCGGTTCACGGACTTTGCCTTCCATGCAGACGCTTTGCAACTGCAGACAAACACTGCATGAGAGGGGTATTACTTTTTGGCCCGGTAATGCCGAACCACAGCAATCACTGCCATCAACCCGACAACCCCCAGTGCAATGGGCAGGCGGTAGGTTTTGAGATCGCCCAATATCCGTTCCAGAAACTCCCCTGCGCCGTAGCCGACACTGGCAAACAGTGTTGCCCAGACCACCGCCCCCAACAGATTGATGCAGGTAAATTTGACCGGCGACACCCTGCTTGCACCAATCACTAGAGGCCCCACCAGCCGCATGCCATACAGAAACCGCACTGAAAAAATCGATACCAGCGGATGTTTGTTGATCAACTGCGTGACCTTGTCAATCATTGCTTGTTGCTTATGCAGTCGCGGCAACAGTCGAGCACCAAAGTAGCGACCGAGCCAAAACAACAATTGATCACCCAGCATCCCGGCCAGGCTGGCATACCCGATAACCGGCAATAACTTGAGTACATGCTGATGGGCTGCCATGCCTCCCAGTATCAGGATGGTTTCGCCTTCGAGAAGGCAGCCTATAAAAATCGCCAGATACCCATAGGTCGCCAACAAATAATTGAAATCGATATGCTCGAACATGCGCGCTCTGTAACTCCCAAAGTGATAACGGTGTCAGTGCCGGTGACGATGATGGATATCAGGAAAGTGTGGATGGTTATGCCTGATCGCTTGATGAACATGGGGGTGGGTGTGAGGCTCATTGGCCGGCACCTCCTGCGCGTGTTCATGCTGGTGATGTTCGTCATGACGGTGCCGATGAGTGTGTGCGTGTTCTTTGTGCTGATGGCTATGATCATGGCGTTCGGTAAGGTGCAACCACACGCCCGCCACCATGAACGCTGCGGCCAGCCAGAACAGCCATGACACCGACTCGCCCAGCAGCACAATTGACACCGCAGCGCCCAGAAAAGGCGCCGTCGAAAAATACGCGCCGGTTCGGGCGGCGCCCAAGCCTCGCAATGCCAGCACAAATAGAACCAGACTGACTCCGTAGCCCAGAAAACCAATCAACAACGTCGGGCTCAACACACCAATGGCCGGGACCTGTGCCCCCAGGCTCAGTGCAATTGCACAATTCACCAACCCGGCAAACAAGCCTTTGGCCCCGGCGATATACAGTGCATCCGACGCCGATACTTTTCGCGTCAAGTTGTTGTCTATCGCCCAACATAAGCACGCCAACGCAACGGCCACCGGCCCAAACCATGAATGAACCCCGGATGCTGCTTGCCCGGTAGGCCATGACAGCACAATGCCTCCGGCAATAATGGCAAGCATGCCGAGCACCACTCTACGATCGGCATTTTCCCTGAATACCACCCATGCCAGCAGCGCCGTCAGCACCGGTTCCAGATTCAGCATCAACGACGCCGTGGCGCCGCTGGTGCGGGTCAAACCAAACATCAGCGCGACGGGCCCAAGAATGCCGCCGAACACAATTGCGCCCACCAGCCAGGGCCACTCGCGGGCAGTAAGCCCCGACTTTGCCCAGCCACGGTCGCGTACTACGCGTACCAATAGAAGGCCCAAGCCACTGCCCAAATACAGCAAACCGGCCAACATGACGGGCGGAATCTGCGTCCCCAACACCTTGGCCAGCGGCGTACTGGCACCAAACAGCGCAGCCGCTGCCAAGGCGTAAATTACACTTGTATTCATCTCGACCACTTTTGTTCAGACGTGCAAGCAGACTAGCCTAACAATCGAAGGGTGAACTTTCGCGTGGCAAACAAACCCGGAGCAGGGTTTAGAACCTAGTGCAACCCGAACAGGTAACCGATCCTTTGGGTGCGCTGGGGCAAACACCGGCAGCGATTTCTTGATGGACGGAGGCGTTACCGCACAGTATTGGTACGCAGAGTAACGCCAACACCCTGTCGGCCAATGCAAAACAATGCCCCCTTGATCCATTCATTAACAGGCTCAAGGGGTATGCCGCAGCCAACCGCTCAGCACGTGCCGGGCGGGTATGACGCTTGACCGCGAGCCCATTCGCGTACAGCGTCAGCGAACATTCGCAGCGCCATTGGCGGGTGCCGGTTGGCGGGATAGTACAGGCACGGCCCTGGGTAGTACGGCCCCCAGTCTGGCAACACATGCACCAAGTGACCGGCTTGCAGATGCTCCTTGACTTGATATTCCGGCAGCCACGCTATGCCAATGCCCGCCAGCGCAGCTTCTGTCATCAAATTCAGGTTATCCATCGTCATGGGCCCATCGACATCAACGCTGGCTGTTCTGCCCAGATGGCTTAAATCCCAGCGAAACAAGGTGCCGCTCGCAAAACGAAAGCGAATGCAGCGGTGTGCCTTGAGGTCATGGGGTGCTTGGGGTTGCGGGTGATGTAGCAGGTACTGCGGGGAAGCAACGGCTGCAAAACGTACATCGGGCCCGAAACGCACCGCGATCATGTCACGCGGCACGTCGTCATACAGGCGAATGCCCGCGTCGAAGCCATCAGCGACGATATCGACCAAGCGACTGTCAGCGATGCATTCGATATGAATCTGCGGGTTGTCCCGCAAAAAACCAGGCATCACGTGACGAATCAGCGGCTTGAACGATGACTCCGATGCGCTAAGCCGTATCGTGCCTGAAGGGGTATTGCGCTCGGAGGTCACTTCGTTGACCGCGGATTCAAGATCGCCCAACAGCGGCTGTACGCGCTTGAACAATTGCTCCCCCGCCTCTGTCAGCGCAACCGAACGTGTTGTGCGGTTAAACAGGCGTAGCTCCAGTCGGGATTCAAGACCCCGCAGCGAATGGCTAAGCGCTGAAGCCGACACACCAAGAATCTTGGCGGCGCCGCTAAAGCTGCGTTGCTCAGCAATGGCGATAAAGGCTGTTAACTCAGGAAGTCCAGCACGGATCATTTGTGAATTCTCCTCAGGTGCCCATGAAGCAAAGTGCCAATTGTTGAGCTATACACAGGAATCTAAAGTGTACCCATCAGTTACTTGCTTGCGAAGGAGACATATCATGCAGAAACGTCATTTAGGCAAAAGTGGTTTGGAAGTCTCGGCCATTGGCTTGGGCTGCATGGGCCTGAGCTTCGCTTACGGCCCCGCGCTTGAACACAAGGCTGCTGTGACCCTCATTCGAGATGCTTTCGACAAGGGGGTTAACTTCTTCGACACAGCCGAGGCTTATGGTCCCTACACCAACGAACAATTGCTGGGTGAAGCGTTGGCGCCGATCCGGGATAAAGTCGTGATCGCAACCAAGTTCGGTTTTAAAAACGGAGTGCCTGACGAAGGACTCGATAGTAGGCCCGAAACAATCAAGGCGGTGGTTGAGGCTTCGCTGAAGCGGCTCAACACTGACCGCATCGAGCTGCTCTACCAACACCGTGTTGACCCTCAGGTTCCGATTGAGGACGTCGCGGGCGCAGTGAAACAACTGGTTGAAGAAGGCAAAGTGTTGCACTTCGGGATGTCAGAGGCCGGGCCTGATGCAATCCGCCGCGCTCACGCCGTGCTACCCGTCGCGGCCCTGCAAAGCGAGTATTCCTTGTGGTGGCGCGAACCTGAAGAGCAGATCTTGCCGTTACTTGAAGAACTCGGAATCGGTTTCGTTCCCTTCAGCCCGCTGGGCAAAGGCTTCCTGACCGGAGCCATTGATGCTAACACCCAGTTCGCGGATGACGACTTTCGTAACATAGTGCCGCGCTTTACCGAAGAGAACCGCAAGGCCAATGCGCAACTGGTAGAGCTGCTGGGTCAGATCGCCGAGGGTAAAGGCGCAACACGAGCCCAGATTGCTTTGGCTTGGCTGTTGGCGCAGAAGCCCTGGATAGTGCCCATACCGGGTACGACCAAGTTGAATCGACTGGAAGAGAACATCGGAGCTGCTAGCCTCGTTCTGAACAACGATGACCTCTCTGCCATTGCTTCTGCTTTGAAGCAGATCAAGATCGTAGGTGATCGTTACCCGGCTCATTTGCAGAAGAACGTTAACCGCTAACGGCAGCCACATACCCTGTAAGTCCAACGTGATTGCGTGGCCTGCAGTTTAATTGCGCCTCAGACTCCCCCTTTACTCGGAGCACTATGATGAAGACCAGAACGCTAGGCGAAGGACTTACGGTTTCGGCGTTGGGCCTGGGATGCATGGGCATGAGTTCTGCCTATGGCCCGGCACCGGATGCTCAAGAGATGATCAAGCTGATCCGCACGGCGCATGAGCAAGGCGTTACGCTGTTCGACACAGCGGAAGCTTACGGCCCGTTTGCCAACGAAATACTGTTAGGCAGCGCACTGGCGCCAATCCGAGACAAGGTGGTCATTGCCACCAAGTTCGGCTTTGACATTGACCTGGAAACGGGCGAGCGACGCGCCGGCACAAACAGCCGTCCAGAGCATATAAAGGCTGTCGTAGAAGCATCTCTGAAGCGCCTGCGCACCGACCGAATTGATCTGTTGTACCAGCACCGTGTTGACCCTGCAGTTCCAATTGAAGAAGTTGCTGGCACGGTGCAGCAGCTCATTGCAGAAGGTAAAGTCGGGCACTTCGGACTTTCGGAAGCAGGTGTCCAGACCATTCGCCGTGCCCACGCGGTGCAAAAAGTCACTGCCGTTCAGAGCGAGTACTCACTGTTCTGGCGTGAGCCGGAGCACGAGTTGTTGCCCTTGCTCGAAGAGCTGCATATTGGCTTCATGCCGTTCAGTCCACTGGGTGCGGGATTCTTGACCGGCAAGATTGACGAGAACACGACCTTCGATCCAACGGACTTTCGCAATTGCGTCCCCCGCTTCACTCCTGAAGCACGCCGTGCCAATGCAGCGCTGGTCGTGGCGATCAAACGAATAGCCGACCGCAAAGGCGCAACACCTGCGCAAATTGCCCTGGCCTGGTTGCTTGCGCAAAAAAACTGGATTGTGCCTATTCCCGGTACCACCAAACAGCACCGCCTTGAAGAAAACCTGGGTGCCGTCGACCTCGAACTGACACAAGACGATCTTCAGGAGATCAATTCAGAAACCTCAAAAATTCAGGTGCAGGGTGAGCGATTGCCTGAGGCTGCCATGAAAATGGTCGGGCGATAACAATAATCGCCCTCAACACAGCCGCCAGAGAATGAGCCCCGATGCTGGCCGACACTTAAACAGACCCGCATCGATGCTCAAATCGTCATCAGTTTTTCCTTGGTGATCGGCAAGCTGCGAATGCGTTTTCCAGTGGCGTGGAAGACCGCATTGGCCACTGCCGCCGCCAGTCCTGTCACCCCGATTTCGCCGATACCTCGTGCCCCGAACTCACTGAGGTTGTAGTCCGGGTAATCCAGCAGAATGACATCGATATCGGGCAAGTCGGCCAGTACGGGCACCACGTATTCGGCGAAGTTATTGTTGACCGGCATACCGCTACGGGGGTCATTTTCCGAGGCTTCGAACAGCGCCATGCCCAACCCCATGATGATCGCGCCTTCCACCTGATTACGCGCCGCCAGAGGGTTAACCACCTGGCCCACATCGATGGCACTGACCACCCGGACTACGCGCAGTCGGGAAATGCCTGGATCCCAGCGCACCTCAACAAAGTGTGCGCCAAAAGAACGATAGGAAAAGTCGCCGCCCTTGGCCCCGCTCTGGAAGTTGCCCTCAGCGCGAGCGAGACGCTGATGGCGCAGTACCTCGGCGAAACTCACCCGCTGATTACCTTTAATCAGATGTCCATTTTCAACGACAAGGCTTTTGGCTTCGCTCCCTGAAAGCAGCCCTGCGCTCATCACGGCGTACTCCCGCAGCTTGGCCAGCGCTTCTCTTGTGGCGCCGGCGATAGCTGGCAGGATACTGGCCGTGGCCCAGGAACCACCGGCCAGAGCACCCGGCGGGAATGTGGAACTACCCAACTCAACCTCTATACGCTCGAACGGCAGTCCGGTCAGCTGAGCGACAGTCTGCGCAACCACCGTGTAAGTACCCGTACCGATATCCTGCTGGCCGCATTGCACCAACGCGCTGCCGTCCGCCCGAATGATCACTCTGGCGTCAGTTGGCACCTGGTACGCTTCCCAGTTGCATGCACCCATGCCATAGCCAATGACTTCATCACCGTCGCGCATGGCTCCGACCGCTGTGTTGCGTGCATGCCAGCCAAATCGCTCGGCGGCGGTATCAATCGCCTCGGGCAGATGATTACTCGACCATTCCAGGTTAAGGCTTTCGTCTCGCGTGGCCAGATTCAGCTTGCGAAACGCCAGCGGATCCATACCGCGCAGCAGCGCTAATTCGTCGATCGCCGACTCCAGGGCAAACAAACCAGGTGCTGCACCGGGTGCACGCATTGATGTGGGCGTGCCTCGATTAAGCGGGCTGTTCTTGTGACTCACCAGCACATTGGCACAGGAATAAAGACTACGAGTGACACCGCCGCATGCTTCCGTGTAGGCATCAGTGGTCGAGGTGCTGTTGAACGACTCGTGTCGGATCGACACCAGTTTGCCGTCGCCATCAGTGGCAAGACGAATACGCTGCAAGGTTTCAGGGCGGTGCCCGGCGGTTGTAAACATTTGCGCGCGAGGCAGCATCAACTGCACCGGCCGCTGCACAACCCTGGCCGCGGCGCAGGCGGCTATCGAGTGAGGCCACGGCCACAGTTTGCTGCCAAATCCGGAACCGATGAAGGGAGCATGCACTTCAACGCGGTCTGGAGGGAGGTCGAAAACATTGGCCAATACATTGCGGTGATTGACCACCCCCTGCGTGCCCTCGTAGACATACAACTTACCGTCGCGCCAATACGCAGTAGTTGCGTGCATCTCCATCGGGCTATGGGTTTCTACCGGCGTGGTATAGCTCTGATCCAGACGCGTGGTTGCGGTCTGCCAGGCAGCATCCGGTTCACCGCGACGGTGTCCGCGCCCTCCTTCATGAGCGCCCTTTTGCCGCAGTGCATCTTTGAGGTTGGTGATGGCCGGGCTTTGGGCATATTCGACCTTGACCTGATGCGCTGCCGCTCGGGCCTGCTCGAAGGTATCCGCCACGACTAAAGCTACAAACTGGCCTGGATAGGCAACCCTGTCATCCTCGAAAGGCAAACGTCGCTCTTCGACCTTGGCGGCGCTGAGAATGTCCTCGAATGTGATGGCGACATCGGGTGTGCGGTGCAGTGCGGGGAAGTTGGCGTGGTGCAGAACGGCAATCACACCCGGCATCGCGCGGGCCTGAGAGTCCTCGATGGTCACGACCCGGCCATTGGCGATCGTGCTGTACACGCCGTAGGCATAGGCCATATTCGGAAATGAATGGTCTGCAGCATAGCGTGCTGCCCCCGTGACCTTGAAGCGCCCGTCGATACGCTTGTACGGTTTGCCGATTATGGTCTGGTTCATCAGAGTGCGTTCCTATGCTGTCAGATCGCGAAGATTGCGCGTCACGACCTGTTGGCCGAGCGGGATTTTGAAGGCGTTGTGCTCGTATGCGCGGGCGCCCTGCATGGCGTCATTCCCGACCTGCGTAAACACCTCCCTATCGGCTTTCTGCCCCACCAGGGCTCGTTCAGCTTCGAGGGCTCGCCAAGGCTTGGTAGCCACCCCGCCCAAGGCAATTCGTGCCTCAGTAATACGTTGCCCATCCATCACGACAATGACCGCACTCGAGGCCAGCGCGAACTGATAGGAATCTCGGTCACGCAGTTTCAGATAGGCCGAACGACTGTTTGCCAGCGGTGCATCGAGGGTTACATGGGTGATCAGTTCATGGGGCTGCAGCGCATGTTCGAGCCAGGGTGTCTGGCCCGGCAGCAGATGGAAATCGCTGAAGGGAATCTCGCGCACCCCGTTCGGGCCCTGTACCGTCACCTGTGCGCCAATGGCGGTCATTGCCACACACATATCCGAAGGATGGGTCGCGATGCAGTGCTCGCTGGTACCGAGCACGGCGTGGACACTGCGATTGTGGCCTCCAATCGCCGCACAGCCGGATCCGGGGTTGCGCTTGTTGCAGGGAGAAATACCGTCGCGAAAATAGTTGCAGCGCACACGCTGCATGACATTGCCCCCCGTGGTGGCCTTGTTGCGAAGTTGCGTTGAGGCGCCGGCCAGAATCGCCTGAGACAACACGCCATAGTGCGCAAGAATCAACGGATGACTCGCCAGTTCGGTATTGCTGACCAGCGCACCAATGCGCACGCGGCCATCGGCAAGTGGCTCGATTTGCTTGAGCGTGAGGTGATTGATATCCACCAGACGGTCGGGTTGCATGACATCAAGCTTGACCAGATCCAGCAGTGTAGTGCCACCAGCCAGATAGAACGGCTGACCCGGTGCGGCATGGCTGCTGATGGCCTGAGCAGGTGATTGCGCTCGCGCATAGTCAAAGGTACGCATCAGACTGCCCCTCCCATCTTGCCCCGTGCCGACTGAATCGCCGCGAGGATGTTCTTGTAGGCACCGCAGCGGCAAATATTGCCGCTCATGGCTTCCTTGACGCTGGCATCATCAGTGCCGATGTTGGGGTCATTGAGCAAGGCCACAGCGCTCATGATCTGGCCTGAAGTGCAATAGCCGCATTGGTAGGCATCGTGATCCCAAAAAGCCTCCTGTACCGGGTGCAAATCGTCACCCCGGGATAAGCCTTCAATCGTGGTGATGTTGTCTCCATCGTGTTGCAGGGCAATTGAAAGGCAGGCATTTATCGCGACACCATTGACCAATAACGTGCACGCGCCGCACTGGCCGTGGTCGCAGCCTTTCTTGGTGCCGGTCAGTTGCAGGCGGTCACGCAAGACATCCAGCAAAATCGCGTTGGCCGGAACATTGAGCGAGTGAGATTGCCCATTCACCGTCATTTGGACACGTTGCTCACCGATTTTGGGTGCTCCCTCCTTTTCGATGACGGGGAGTGTCAGCTGAGCAGCAACAACGCTTTCAGGGATCCAGGTCGATACGGTGGCTGCTGCGATTCCCGAAACGCCAAACTTGAGAAAGTTACGCCGCGAAGGTGTAACGCCGGATAGCGCCGCAGCAGGTGAGCCTTCGGGTTTGTCTAAATCTTTAATTTCAGTCATCAGGTTTCACCTTTAATGGGCGACGCCAGGTGGATGGCAACGTGCGCTGAGAATCAAAAGGCCTTTGTATAGTCGTCGACGAACGACTCGTACCGTTTGGTTTTGTTGCTGCATCGAGCCGACACCGGCAGTCATTATTTGGAATAACAGGGATAACCCGGCGTTCGAATGTAGCCTTTACTCAATTAGTTGATTAGTAGGTAGATTCCACATAACCCCATGAGCGGGACTCATCAATGCTTCTGGAACAGCCCGTACTCGCAGGTGATCGCTTGCGCAGAAAAGGTTTTTGGTCTGTTTGGGTGCATCTGATGGACAAGCCTTTGAGCTTCGGTGTCGTACCCGAGGATGTAGGCTTTGACGTCCGTACACGTCAGAACTTCCAACGCTGACCCGGTAAAATTAATTTTCCTGGCCATTGCACGTCGCATCTCAGCTAAGTGGTTGATTTTGACTTTGTTTTGATGTTCAATAGCCGCCTGCTTTACCGCGACATCGCCCCGATGGTGAAATTGGTAGACACACCGGACTTAAAATCCGTCGCAGAAATGTGTGCCGGTTCGACTCCGGCTCGGGGCACCATCTAACTTAACCCACCCTTATTTCCGTCATCAGCGTCTAACGGCACTGGTGTTTTTTGCTGTCTGCGAATTGGCATTCACCACCTGAAGCAACTGCCCCTACAGCGCCTGCTCAAGCAAAACGCCCCCCTCATTGTCTGTCGACACCTCATGCAGTGAAATCCTTGAAGTCTCCGGCAGCGCCATTCCTCCCGCCAACGCGAGCAGTGCGACCGCCATCAGATAAAACGCCGGCGACAGATTGCTGCCCGTGGTTGTGATCAGCCATGTCGCCACCAAGGGTGCAGTGCCACCAAACAAGGTGTAAGCCATGTTGTAGGTGATGGCTGAGGCGGTATAGCGCGTTCGCGTAGGAAAGGTTTCCGAGAGCAAGGCGGCCGTCACCACGCCACACAATACCGCGCCCGTCGCTAACAGCATCACGCCGATCACTGACGCGGCAAACGCGCCGGAACTGGCCATCAGAAACGATGGATATACCGCCACGATCAGCAGCGCACACGCCGTGAAAACGGTGGCACGTCGCCCTACCCGATCCGAATAAAGCCCGGCCAGCGGGCAGATCGCAGCGGCAAAAATAAGCGCAATCAACGATACCAACAACGCCGTGGCGCGGCTCAAGCCTCCTACGACTTGCAGGTACGTCGCAAAGTAGGTGGTAAACATATAAAACGACAGCGCTGTGAGCGACACAAACGCGCCCAGGCAACAGATAGCCGCGCCGTGGTTGCGCAAGGTTTCCTTGAGCGGTGAATGAGCCACCGCGTGCTCCTGAGCCACCGCCTTGAACGCCGGCGTTTCATCCAGCTTGCTGCGCATATACAGCCCCACCAGTCCCAATGGCGCCGCAATCAGAAATGGCACCCGCCAGCCCCAGTCCGCCATCGTCTGTGCCGACAACGACGCCTCCAGCCCATAAGCCACCACGGCCGCTGCCGCAAACGCACTAAAAGTCGACACGGGTAAAAAACTGCCATACCAGGCCCGTTTGTCGTGGGGTGCGTGCTCCATCAGGTAGGCACAGGCCCCCGCGTATTCGCCACCGGCGGAAAAGCCTTGAGCACAACGGATCAACGTCAACAGAATCGGCGCTAAAACCCCGATAGCCGCATAAGTGGGCAGCACACCGATCAAAGTGGTGGCCCCGGCCATCAATAAAATGGTCATTGCCAGTGTGCGTTTACGGCCAATCCGATCGCCCAGCATGCCGAAGAAAATCCCGCCCAGCGGCCTGAATGCAAAAGCCACTGCAAAGACCGCAAAGGTTTTGAGCAAGGCGGCACTTGCATTGCCACTGGGGAAAAACTGTTGAGCAATGGTGGTCGCCAGAAAGCCGTAAATAGCGAAATCAAACCACTCAACAAAATTACCGATAGCGGCCGCAACAATCACTTTTCTCAGGGTTTTAGGGCTGACTTCTGGGGCGTACGGGCGGGTCATATTGAACCTCGGCATTTCATGACTGATCCTTGAATTATCGGGCCAGCGACTAAAATGTCCTGCTCCAAACCTGTCATCGGCATAGTCAGCACCGACGCAAGTCAGTTCAATTGAGTAACATCGCCAGCCCTGCCTGACACTGACATCCCTTCAAGGAACTTCTATGGACTCGCACATTGCAACCGTCCCCCTGGACAAGGCTTACCGACTGATCAACCACGGCCCTACGATTTTGGTGTCGGCCCAACACAACGGCGTACAAAACGTCATGGCCGCGTCGTGGGCCTGTGCACTGGATTTTTCCCCGCCCAAGCTGACTGTGGTGCTCGACAAATCCGTCAAAACCCGCGAATTGATTGAACACAGTGGTTTTTTTGTCATTCAGGTACCAACCGTGGCCCAGTTGGAACTGACCAGCCGCGTGGGCAGCACCAGCCTTACCAGCGACCCGGACAAACTTACTCATTGCGGGGTCGACCTCTTCGCAATCGAAGACCTGCCAATGCCATTCGTGACCGGTTGCTCGGCCTGGCTGGCCTGCGCACTGATCCCCGAACCACACAACCAGAACACTTACGACCTGTTTATCGGCGAAGTGATCGGTGCGTGGGCCGATACTCGCGTGTTCAAGGACGGCCACTGGCACTTTGAAACGGCCGACCCTGCCTGGCGTAGTCTGCACTACATTGCGGGCGGCCATTATTACGCCACCGGCGAAGCCCTGGATGTGAGCGACAACACGCAATCCTGAACCCTTGACTCCCGTCGTCGCGGCCAATCAAACAAGGCCGCGTCCGACAACTCTCGCCCTAAAATAATTATTCCTACCTGATATTCGCCCTAATCCTCACACCTGAAAGAGCCATCCTACAGCCAGCTCCAGTACCGCCTTGCACACTTGCGCGACCTTAAAGAGTTCTGATGCTCACTGCCTTCAGAACGTGCGCTTTGCAAGGAACCACAGATGTCACGTTCACTGTCCCAGTCTCGCTTCAGCCTGAGCATTGAAGGCTCTGGCGCCGATTTCCAGGTTCTCTCTTTCACCGGCGATGAAGGCATTAGCACGCCTTACCGCTTCGAGGTGGTACTGGTCAGCGAGCGTGCCGACCTCGACCTTCAGAGCCTCTTGCATCAACCGGCCTTTCTGGCCTTTTCATCCGACGGTACGGGTGTCCACGGGCAGATCAGCGAGATTGCCCAAGGCGACAGCGGCAAACGCCTGACCCACTACACCCTGACGCTGGTGCCGCAGCTTGACGTTTTGCGTCATCGAACCAATCAGCGGATTTTCCAGCACCAAACCGTCGAGCAGATCATTGGCCAGATCCTCGAAGAGCACGGCATTTTCAGTGATCGTTATCGGTTCATCCTTGAGACCCACTACACGGCACGCGATTACTGCGTGCAATATCAAGAAAGTGATCTGCACTTCATCCAGCGCCTGTGCGAAGAAGAAGGCATCCACTACCACTTCAGGCACACCTCCAACAGCCACCACCTGTGGTTTGGCGACGGCCAGAGCCTCTTTCAAAAAATCACTCCCCCCACGCCCTTCCACGGTGACAGTGGCCTGGTGCCGGACTCGCCATCGGTTAACGCGTTCCATGTCGGCCTGCAAACCTGCGTCACCCGCAGCACATTGCGCGATTACGAGTTTCAAATGGCCAGCCGCCAACAGCTGGCCGACGCTGGCCCCGACCATACCAAACGCCAACCCGACCTCGAAGACTACCGCTACCCCGGTCATTTCAATCACGAGCAGCGCGGCAAGTTGCTCAGCCAGCGCGCCCTGGAACGACACCGTATCGAGTATCGCCAGGCCAGCGGAAAAAGTGATCAGCCCGCGTTGATCACGGGCCATTTCCTCGATTTGGCCGAACACCCGCAAACGGCCTGGAATGACCTTTGGCTACTGACCAAAATCACCCATGAAGGCAAACAACCGCAAGCACTAGAAGAGTCCGCTGCACACCCGGCGCTCATACCTGCAGACGGATTCGTGCAGGGCTACCGCAACACCTTTGCCGCCACCCCTTGGGACGTGTTTTACCGCCCGGCCCTCAAGCACCCTAAACCCTGTGTGCTGGGTGCACAGACTGCCCGTGTATGCGGCCCGACAAATGACGAAGTGCATTGCGACGCCTTTGGCCGGGTAAAGGTGCAGTTTCATTGGGACCGTGAAGGCCAAAGCGACGATCACAGCAGTTGCTGGCTACGGGTTGCCTCCCGCTGGGCTGGGGACCGCTTTGGCTCGGTGATGGTGCCGCGGGTGGGCATGGAAGTGCTGGTGCATTTTTTGGAGGGTAATCCCGATCAGCCGGTTCTTTCATCTTGCCTGCCAAACAGCCTCAACCCTACGCCCTGGCCATTGCCTGCGAATAAAACCCGTAGCGTCCTGCGCAGCCGCAGCACACCGGGCGGTGGCGGTTACAACGAGCTGCATATCGAAGACCGCACAGGCGCCGAAGTGATCTACCTGCACGCCCAACGCGACCTTGAACAGCACATCAAAAACGACAGTCACCTGCAAGTCGATGGCGCTCGCAACGAACTCATCACGCGTGAACGTACCAGCGTGCTGATGGCCGAAGACCAGCGCACGGTCAGTGCCGACCGCAAGGTGCAACTGCTGGCCAACGACCATCGAGAGGTGGCTGTCAGCAGCCATACCCGAGTGGGTCAGGTCATGACCGTTGAAGCCGGGCAAGAAGTTCACCTCAAGGCAGGGGCCAGCCTGACCCTCGCCGCAGGCGCTGGCCTGAGCCTGACGGCGGGTGGTCAGCACGTGGTCATCAACGCGGCGGGCATCTACGCCAGTTCGCCGATCCTGCCCGGCGGCGCCCCTACCCCGGGCACACCCGCTTTGCCCGCCAACGCATCAGGCCTGGCGCCCCTGATCGCAGCCCTGCTGACCCCCAATCAAATCGACAGCCTGTCGCGCAGTGCGCCTTTTTGCGAAGAGTGCGAGCGCTGCAAAGGAGGTGTCTGTGACATCTGATGCAATCACCCCCCAGCAGTGGCTGGCCAAAACTCCGTTAAGGCCCGGCGAGCACCTCTACGCCGTCATCAGCTCCACCAGCACCGCCCAACCGCTGACGGCATGGCGCCAACATGAATCTCAACCCGCCGTGCCGTTGTGGGCCAACACGCCCTACGCCGACTGGCTGCCCGTGATGCCCTGGTTGCTGAGCCTGACCGGCACTGAAGCGTTTCTCAATTGGGCGGCACACACCGACGCGCAAGACTGGGGCTGGCTGGCCATTTCCAGCGCGCCGCCCGAGCTGATTGCCGAGCACCTGCGCGGCCTGACACAGGTATTTACAGCGCCGGACGACGCTGTTTTTTTCCGTTTCTGGGATGGCCGGTATTTCCTCACCGTCCTTCAGCAATTTGGCGAAACCACCTCAGACATATTGCCCGTGTTTGACCGCTTCTGGATCAACGGCCAACCCGTGGCTGTGGGTCAGGGGGCGAACCGCCCGGCACAGGCTTTCCCTTGGTGGCAGGTGCCTGAAGACCTGCTTTGCGCACTCGTGGAACAGGATTCAAGCAGCGTGATCGACAACCTGATGTGCCACCTGAAAGAAACAGCTCCCTTGCTCTACAACGCCACCGCTGAAAACGTCCTTCGCCAAAAAGCTGAGTCCTATCTAGCCACCACCGGCTCCGCCCTGAACTTCGACCACGCGCGTTTTACTGCCTACCTGCAACAGGAAATAGGTCAATGACTGACAGCATCCAGCCCGATGTACCCACCCTCCTGTTGCAACACAGAAACTGCCTGGCCGAGTACCGCCTGCAAACCTCAAAGTGGTACGGCGGCCTTATTGCTGCCGAACAAAAATTCAGTGCGGGTGACAGCGCCATCACCCGCAATATAGAGAGTAAAGGCCCGGCGATTCACTACGCCCAATGCAAGAAAGACGGCACGCTGACCTTGATTCATGCCTTCGAATCCGCGCACTTCGTGCCGATTGGCAACACCCCTGTACGTCTGACACCCCTGCGCTCAAAACCCCTGCGACCGGATAACTATGGCTTTGCCACCACCCTGGATACCGACGGCGAAGAACTCCACACCCACATCGACGACAGCGGCATAAAGCTGCTCGAAGGTTGCAAACCTGATCAGCGCTACCGCGTCACCTTCTACCCTCAGACCACACCGCAACAGATCGACGCCTATTTCGACTCCTACCAAGACCTGCTCAACGAACTCGGCGCCTGGCTCTCGCAGCAATGGAACAGCGAATTCCAGCCACTCTGGCGCGCCTACGACAACGCCAGTAATGCAGAGCAACTGCTGCTGCACGCACAGAGCGCCCTCAAGGGTTTTGGCGATACGCTGATCGGACTTTGGGACAGCCTCGTCAAACTGTTCGACCTCATCACGCACCCGAAAAAGAATCTCGAAAAACTCGCAGAGTTCCTTAACCCGACACAACTCGACGACCTCATAAACGCCTCGGCCCAATCGCTGCAAGCCGTCTATTTAGTCGCCAGTGACGAACCGCTGTTGTGGGCGTATTTCTCCACCTTCCAAGCCTGGCTGCAATTGCTGCCGCCACTCCTATGCACTGAAATGGTTACGCGCCTAACCAGCGAGGTGCTGATCGACATCCTGATCGGTGTTGTTCTAACCGGCGGGATGGGGCTGGCGGTGAAGTACACCGCCAAGGCCGTTAAAACGATCACCGTCACCGCCAAAGCCACCGACCTGCTGGACAGCTTTATTGACCTGCTGCTGCGCACCAGTAAAGCCCGCTCAACCCAGCATGCACACATCAGCAAACCCATCCTGCTGCACGCCGACGCGCCGCTGAACACCGGCACAAAAGGCAAGGTCGACATCACCCGCCAACCCGGCGACGGCCCCGACCAGTCACTGCTCGACACCACCCTGATGGTGCGCGGCAAACCCCAGACCTACACCGAAATCGTGCAAGTCCAGCACGTCGACGACGTCCCGGCACAATCGAAAAACCTTAACGATCAGCCCGCCGAACCGGCTGACAAAACCTGCACCCAAGGCTGCCCGGTGTCGATGGTCACCGGCGAAGAACTGCTGACCCTCACCGATGCCGTGCTCGATGGCGTGCTGCCTTTCGAGTGGACGCGCCTGTACCGCACCAGCGCCGTCGAAAGCCAAAGCAGCCTGGGTTTCGGCTGGAGCCACAGCCTGAACCATCGCCTGCAAGAAGACGGCGACGAACTGCTCTGGACCGATCACGAAAACCGCCAGACCCGCTTCCCGCGCCCCACCGCACATCGCCCGGCCATCACCAACAGCCTGGCCCGGGCCGCGATCTACCTCGGTGAAAAAGACGGCGAACTGATCCTCGCCCAAGCGGGCGCAACCCGCCGTTTCTACCACTTTCAAGACTTAAAACTGATCGCCATCAGCGACGCCTACGGCAACCGCCTGACCATCACCCATCGCGACGGTCGCCTGCACCGCATCGAAGACAAGTGTGAACGCGCCCTGATGCTGCGCTACCACAACAACCGACTGTGCGCCGTCGACTACCAGTACTACGACCACAGCCGCGAATTCATCGAACGCTCCGACGAACACTACGCCAAATACCGCGTGCGTTTAGAACGCTGGACCACCCTGCACACCCCCGTCTCCTACAGCTACAACGACGCAGGCCAACTGATCGGCGCCACCAACGCCCTGCAAGAAACCGAGCACTACCGCTACGACGCCGACCACGTCATCCAGGAACGGCAACTGGCCGGTGGCGCGACGTTTTACTGGGAGTGGCAACACCGCGGCAAACAGGCGCGCTGCATCCGCCACTGGAACAACTTCGGGCAAATGCACGCCCGCTATGAATGGGACGACGCCGGCACCGTCACCGTCCACCATCAGGACGGCAGCCGACAAATCTACGCACACGACAGCAACGCCCGCCTCGTCAGCCAGACCGACCCGGACGGCGCCA
>NZ_SCFI01000011.1:0-157345 GCF_022496705.1 Pseudomonas sp. TMW22091 | reverse complement strand
TATTGCTCAAATTGACAGAGTGACCAAGGTTGTAATATCAGGGAAATCGCTTCGCTAACTGTTCGCTATGTCTCCGAACAAAGTGTTCGCGATGTCCCCGGTCCATACACTCCCGGAGGGAGAGGGAGCTGACCGCATGCAGATTCAAATACATCGCACACCTGCCCCCTCTCCCTCTGGGAGGGGGTGAGGGTTCACATCAACGCAACACTATCAGCCCGAACACTCGATGCTGCTCAAACCCGAGCACGCCTTGCAACGAATTGAGCACCGCTTGAGGGTCATGGCTGGGGAAACTGCCGCTGATTCGCCGCGTACCTAACTGACTGTTCAGCAGCACGATATTCCCTGAGTAATGGCGCTTGAGATCCGCCACAACCTCCGCCAGCGGCGTATTGGCATAGGTCAACCAGCCCGTGCGCCAGGCCAGACGGCTCTGGCTGTCGACTCGGTGCACCGCATCGCTTACAACACCCGCGTCATAAGCAACTTGTTGATCGGCGGTGACTATCTGCTGTGTCGCGGTTTTATCGGCCTTTACCCCCACCCGCCCGGACAGCACCGTCACTTGCGCGCCCTCAGGCTGCAAACGCACTTCAAACTCGGTGCCCAACACTCGCGCTTCACCGCCGTGAGCCTCTACGACAAAAGGTGCACCGGTGTGGGTGACATGAAAATACGCCGCACCGCGGCGCAGCTCTACATGGCGTTCACCGCCGCTAAAGTTAACGGCAATGGCGCTGTCGGCATCCAGCGTGACCTGCGATTGATCGGCCAGTTGCACAGTTTGCACGTGCCCCGGCGCACTGACGTAATCCGCGCCCAGATCATCGACCCAACGCCCGGGCTGCCAGCCCGCCAGCACGCCCACCATCAGCAACACGCTGGCCGCGATCGCCAACCCACCCGACCAAGACCTGCGCCTGTTGCGCCGGGGCACGTCCATTGCAGACAGGTAACGCTGCAACACCCATGCCTCTTCATCCGCCAGCGTCGTGCCTGCCACTTCGCTCAACTCCCACACCACCTGCGCCTGCGCGTACGCTTGGGCATGGGCCGGGTCGGCTTGAAGCCAGCGACTGAAGGTGGCTTGATCACCGCTGCCGGGCTGATCATGCAGCACACTGAGCCAGGCCAGCGCCGTGCGCTCCTGCTCCGGTGTGACAGGGATACTCGAACGATTGGTCACAACACTTTCCCTGCACTGGGCTCACGCAAACTGGCCTTGCAGGCCTCCAGGGCGCGCATCATATGTTTTTCGACGGCGCTTTGGGACACGCCCATGACGTTGGCGATGTCGGCATAGGTGCGACCGTGAATGCGGTTAAGCAAAAAAATATGTCGCGTGCGCTCAGGCAAACCGCGCAAGGCGGCCTCGACCTGGCGCAAATCATTGCCCGCCTCCAGGGCGGCTTGAGGTTCGCTGCCGTGGGCATCCGGTTCACATTGCCAGTGCTGATCCAGCCGCCCGCGCACACCTTCGTTGCGCAGGTGATCAATCGCGATGTTGCCAGCACTGCGCAGTAAATAGGTGCTGAGTTCTTCAACCTGTACCAGCGGCCTGCGCCAAAAACGCAGAAACAAATCCTGCACCAGATCAGCCGCCGTGGCCCGGCAGCCGACACGGCGACTGACCAGCGCTTCCATCTGCAAACGTTGAGACAAAAACACCTGCAAAAAATACGCTCGCCCGTGGCGCGCTTCGCGGTCGGGGCCATCCTTGAGTTCGGGAGGATTCATGAACGTCGCAGTACAGGTCGAAAGGGAAAGCGATACTAATGATAAATATTCTCATATGCAAAAGCAGATGACGGCCTGCGTGCCCGTGTTTGATCAGCGGTGATTGCCCAATACAATCCCCCGACCCTACAATGCGAACAATTCTTGTTCTCTAAAGCGTTATCCGCGCTCCATGGAGTGGTCGTTGTCGCCGTCAAATACCGTCGAAGTCCTGTATATGGACCACCACAACTGGCTCACCGGTTGGCTACGGCGCAAGCTCGGCTGCCCGCACAGTGCTGCCGATCTGGCTCAGGACACCTTCATGCGACTGCTGAGCGCTCGCGAAACACCCAGCATTGCCGAGCCCAGGGCATTTTTGACCGTGGTTGCCAAGCGCGTACTGTCCAACCATTACCGTCGTCAGGACCTGGAGCGCGCTTATCTGCAAGCACTGGCCGACATGCCCGAACAGCTCGCGCCCTCTGAAGAAGAACGGGCCATCATTGTGCAAACCCTGATGGAGCTGGACCAATTGCTCGACGGCCTGCCCACCCCTGTTAAGCGCGCTTTCTTACTGGCTCAGGTCGATGGTTTGAGTTACGCCGCCATCGGCGCCCAACTCGGTATTTCGATTGCCACTGTAAAGCGCCATTTGAATAAAGCCGCCCTGCGCTGCTACTTCGCCCTGTGAACGGCGCGTTCAATAGCCCGGGCGATATTTCTTCGGGCGTCGCCGAACAGGCCGTGAGTTGGCTGGTGGAAATGCAAGAGGGTCCGCTTGACCCACACCGCCAGCACGCTTGGGAACACTGGTTGCAGGCCCACAGTGAGCACCAGCGTGCGTGGGAGCATATTCAGCGGATCAACCAGCGCTTGCGCGGCTTATCCTCTCCCCTCGCCCACGCGGCCCTGAATGCACCGCAAAGCCGCAACCGACGTCAGGCGCTGAAATTATTGCTGTTGTTGGGGGCTGGTTCAGCTTTGACCTACAGCTTGCGCGATCAATTGCCCATCACGCCCCTGCTGGCGGACTACAGCAGCCCGGTCGGCCAGCGTCGCACGCTGCACCTGCACGACGGCAGCCAGATTCAGCTCAACACTGCCAGTTCCGTGGATGTGCGTTTTGATGGGCAACAACGCGTGATTCGCTTGCTCGAAGGCGAGATGCAACTCACCGCAGCCCAAGATGTACGCCCTTTCCACGTGTTGACCGCCCACGGCAGCGTGCAGCCACAGGTGGCACGCCTCAACGTGCGTCAGTTTGCAGAGCGCACAGAGCTGTCGATCTTTGAGGGCCAGGTTGCCCTTGCGCCAACGGCCCACTCGGGCAGCCCGCTGCTCGTGTCAGCCCATCAGCAAGTCAGTTTTAACCGTCAGGCATGGAGTACCCCGCGCCCGCTGGACGCCGGCAGTGGGGCCTGGGCTGACGGCATGCTGGTGGCCGCGCACATGCGTCTGGGGGATTTTCTGACTGAGCTGGGACGCTATCGCCGTGGCCAGTTGAACTGCGACCCCAAGGTGGCTGACCTGCTCATTTCCGGCACCTACCCGGTAGATGACAGCGAGCGGGTACTCGACTTGCTAACGGTCAGCTTGCCCGTGCGGGTCAAACGCTTCACACGGTATTGGGTAACAGTTGAAGCAAAAGCCTGAGTGAATGCGCTGCACATCCCCGTAGCAGCTGCCGTAGGCTGCGTTCGGTTGCGCAGCAATCGTAAACCTGAGCGTGCGGTCTTCTGGTTTTACGACGGCTTCGCAACCGGACGCAGCCTTCGGCAGCTGCTACGGGTTACGGAACTTATTGTTTAAAAAACATGAGCTGTTTTCAAATCTGGCGTGACAGAGAAGGTAAGCCCCTTCAATTTTGACCTTCTCAGGATGTTTTCATGCCCGCCCAGCCTTTTCGTCTCACGTCTTTGGCCCGCTTGTTGTTAGGCGCCAGCTTGAGCTTCAGCGCCCTGCCGATGGCATTTGCCGAATCCGCAAAGAACTATCACATTGCCCCGTCTACCCTGGAAAACGCGTTGAACCAGTTCGGTCGTGAAGCGGGCGTGATGATCTCATTCAGCTCCGAAGTTGCCAGCGGTATTCAGAGCAAGGGCCTCAATGGCGACTACAGCCCTGAGTTGGGTTTGCAGACGCTGCTTGAAGGCACCGGCCTGCAAGCTCGCGCCGAAGGGCAAGGCGCATTCAGCCTGCAACCCGTGCCTGAGCAGAGCGCCCCGCAAAGCGTTGAATTGGGCGCCTCGACCGTTGTCGGCGACTGGTTGGGCGATGCCGAGCAAATCAATGTTTTCGAGCACGCCGGCGCGCGTGACGTGATCCGCCGCGAGGAGTTTGAGCGTCAGGGCGCGACATCCGCCCGTGAAGTGCTCAACCGTATCCCAGGTGTCAACGCGCCGGAAAACAACGGCACCGGCAGCCATGACATGGCGATGAACTTCGGCATTCGCGGGCTGAACCCGCGCCTTGCCACCCGTTCGACAGTGCTGATGGACGGCATTCCCGTACCCTTCGCTCCTTACGGCCAACCGCAACTGTCCTTCGCCCCCATCAGCATGGGCAATATGGACGCGGTAGACGTCGTACGCGGCGGCGGCGCGGTACGTTATGGGCCGCAAAACGTCGGCGGCATCGTCAACTTTGTGACCCGCGCGATTCCCGACGAACCGACTGTCAAAGCCGGCTTCCAAACGGAGACCAGTCCTTCGTCGACCCAAGACGGCTTCAAAAAAACCGCCAACCTGCTGGCGGGGGGAACGGCCGACAATGGGCTCGGGGGTGCGTTGCTGTATTCCGGCGTGCGCGGCGGCGACTGGCGTGAACACAGCGACACGCGCATTGATGACCTGATTCTCAAAGGCAACTACCAGCTCGACGAAGCCAATAGCTTTAATGCGATGGCCCAGTATTACGATGGCGAAGCTGACATGCCCGGCGGTCTGAGCACTGCGGCCTTCAAGGCAGACCCGTATCAGTCCACACGCCCGAACGACAAATTCTGGGGCCGTCGCACACTGGTTAACTTCGGCTATCGCTACCAGCAGGACCGCCGCGAATTCACGGTCAACAGTTTCTTCACCAAGACCCTGCGCAGCGGTTATCTGGATCAGGGCACCTTCCTGTCGCTGTCACCGCGCGAGTACTGGGTACGCGGCATTGAAACACGCTTGGCCCAAGGCTTTGACCTGGGCAATAGCCAACATGAAGTGGGTATGGGCTATCGCTACATCAACGAAGCCGGTCACGAGTTGCGCTACCGCACACCGATAGCCGCCAACGAACTGCCAACCACCAACAGCCGCAATGACCGTGACACCCGTGGCGCCACTGAAGCCCACGCGTTCTTTATCGACGACAAAATCGACATTGGAAAATGGACGTTCACGCCCGGCATTCGCTATGAAATGATCCAGCAACAGCAAACCAACCTGCTGACCAACGTGAAGTACAAGGGCGATTACAACACCCCGCTGCCAGCCCTGAACGTGATGTACCACGTCACGGACTCCTGGAATATTTACGCCAACACTGAAGGCTCATTCGGCAGCGTGCAGTACAGCCAGATGCCCAACCGTGTCACCGGCGGTGAAGTAAAACCGGAAAAAGCACGCACTTGGGAAATCGGCACACGCTACGACAATGGCAACCTGAGAGCGGAAATCGGCGCATTTCTGATCAACTTCAATAATCAATATGACAGCAACCAGACCACCGACACGGTGATCGCGCGAGGCAAAACCCGCCATCAAGGCATCGAGGCCAGCGTCAACTACGCGCTCGACGACGTCAGCCCGATACTGTCCGGTTTTGATGTGTACGCCAGCTACGCCTACGTTGACGCAACTATCCGCGAAGATGGCCCCAACAAGGGCAATCGTGTGCCGTTCTCCTCGAAAAACAAGGGCACCTTGGGCGTTGGTTACACCCAGGGCCCATGGAAGGCCAACCTGGACAGCAACTTCCAGAGCAATCAGTTCGCCGATAATGCTAACACCCGCGCAGAAAGTGCTGACGGCAGCACTGGTCTGATCCCTGGCTACATGATTTTCAACAGTCGCGTCGCCTACGATTTCGGCCCAAAACTGGCTGACCTGAATGTGGCCTTCGGGGTTAAAAACATCCTCAACCACGAGTACTACACCCGCTCGTTTGACGACAACAACAAAGGCAAATACGTGGGTGAGCCACGAACCTTATACGTCCAGACCTCTGTTGCATTTTGATATGAATCGGCAAAGGCCCGGCCACGCGGGTCTTGGCCTGCATCAAAGACTGACGCGGGTCACAACCCGCATGACTTCCTGAAAATAGTGCTTGAAATATTTGCCCATCGGCCCAAACACTGTAATTGAGCGATGACGATGAACCTTTGACTACTCGAGGCCGTCAGACCTCACACGAGCACGCTTATATAAGGGAAGAACTATGCTTACTCACGTCTTTTCCGATAAACACATCGACAGTGACAAACGCACCCAAGACTGGGTCACCGCGACTGTTGAAGTAACGCTCGAACGCCATTTGGAATTTTTGACTCGGGTCGAAGTTCATCTCAGCGATGAAAATGGTGGCAAGTCTGGTCCTAAGGACAAACGCTGCAAAATGGAGGCCCGGCCTAAAGGGCATCAGCCTGTACTGGTCTCCCACGATGCTGACACGCTGACCGAGGCGGTGCACGGTGCCGCGACTAAACTGGAGCACAAGCTGGAACACCTGTTCGGCAAACTGCGCGGCAAACACACGCCAAAACTTCACGCTGAAGGGTTCGAAGAGAAAGAACCCAAACAATCCGCTGATGACTTGCTCGAAGAAGAGTTTTTAGAGAAAGAAAAAGAACTCGATAAAATCAGTTGATTCATCGCTCAGGACGCACAAAAAAGGGCGGGCCTACTTCGGTAGGCCCGCCCTTTTTACTTGCCAGAAGCGAGCCCCTACAGCTCGCCCTTCTCCACTTCCGGATGCTCACTGGAACCTGCACCGGTTTTACGCCGCGGGTTTTCGATCTTGACCGACGGGAATTGCGAAGACGCATAGCGCACCACCAGAATGGCGATCGCCAGCAACAGGATTGCCCCGGTCAAATACACCACGCCCATGTCCGGCGGGTTGTGGTGAGACACGTTGGAAATCAACAAGCGGGTCAAGGCCGTGATTGCCACATAAATAAGGAAGCGCACAGGCATGTGATTGGTCTTGAAATAAATCCCTACCATGGCGCCCAGCTCAAGGTAGATAAAGAGCAGCAAAATATCGTCGATCGAAATATTGCCCTTCTCGACCATCTGCAAAAATTCCATCACCGCGGCCCAGGCGGTCACCGCACCAATGGCGAACAACGCCATATAGTGGAAGGTTTCAACGAACAAATTGCCCATCGATTCCGCCAGCTCATGTACCTGGCGACGTAGCTTTTCAGCTTTGTTTATTCTCACGATGCAGCTCCTTGAATCGACTCAAACGGATCATCCGCGATGCACATGACACTTTCTGCATGCAGAAAAAAGGCCAGCCATCGCCAATGAGATGATGGACGGCGGTGATTCGGCACGTCAGTCGCCATTGCACGCATCAATTGCAGCTAGATTAAAAAGGCACTATTCAAAATCAAAGGATTGGCTTATCCTTTTAGCTGTATATAAATACAGTAATCATTAGGGTCTGTACGAAATGTTTTCGAGCGAAGGTTAGGCAGGCGAAAACAGGCGAGGAAGCTGCGTCTACGGGGTGTAAATGAGCATTCCGATCGGACTCGCGCACGAGCCTGTTTTCAACGCCGCATAACCGAGCGCAGATACATTCCGTACAGATCCTGGATAAATTATCGTGAAGGCATACGAGGTGGTAAATGGCCGTCGAAGTGGTATACCGCAGCAGCCGAGATCTGGAGCGCTTGTTCATGGATAAAGCCGAAGCTGACCGTCATGACAAAATGCTGGAGTTGGCCGAACTGCTGGCCGAAGTGTTGCAAAAAGCTGTGCCGTCGTTGAGCGAACAGCAAGTAGAAGAAGCCGGTATTTACATGGCGAAGAATCGCGATGTTTTTGCCAAGGCCTTTAAAAGCCAGCCGGACGCCCTGTCCGAGTTGCTGGTCGATAGCGAATAACCGCACCACGGATTCGCTCGCTGCCCCTACCCTGAAAGACGCTCTTTCAGGTTGGGCACATCCTTTAGCTTTTCCTGAGCCGCTAGTGAATATCTTTGCCGTAAAGCAGGCGTTGCGCCAGTTCGTCTGACACCCTGGCCGGCGAACGTTTTTCAGCTTGAGCGTGGGCGTATATACCCGTCAGCCGTTCGCTGATGCGCAGCAACTGTTGATTGATTGCCTCAGGGGCAGCGCCCTGATAGGTCAGAGCCATATAAATCAACCCGCCTGAATTAATCACATAGTCGGGGGCATACAAAATTCCCCGCCGCTCCAGTTGATCGGCTACTTGCAAATTGGTCAGCTGGTTATTGGCACAACCGGCCACTGCCGAACACCGCAATTGAGCAACGCTGTGCCAGTTGAGCACCCCACCCAAACCACAGGGTGCCAAAATATCGCAGGGTGTACTGAGCAAGGCTTCGCACGCGATGGGGTGTGCCCCAAACTGCTCCATGGCCATACGCACTTTTGCGGGATCGATGTCACACACCAGCAGCTCCGCCCCTGCCATGTGCAGTTGCTCAGCAAGGGCAAAACCAACTTTGCCCAACCCCTGAATGGCCACACGCAAACCTTCAAGGTTGTCGCTGCCCAAGCGCGAAGAGGCTGTGCTTCGAATACCGGCAAATACGCCCATGGCCGTATGCGTAGAGGGATCACCCGCCGCCGTGGTGCTGGCAACATGCCGGGTATGCTGGGCGATGCAGTCCATGTCCACGGTGGACGTGCCGCTGTCGATGGCTGTGATGTAGCGGCCATCAAGCTGCTCAACGCAACGCCCAAACGCTTCAAACAATGCGGCACGGCTTTCGACATGAGGCGCACGCATGATCACGGCCTTGGCTCCTCCCACCGCCAGACCGGCGAGCGCCGCTTTATAGCTCATGTCCTGAGCCAGGCGAATGGCATCGCTGACCGCGCTTTCATCATTGGGATACGCCAAATACCGGCACCCTCCCAACGCTGGCCCCAAGCGGGTGCTATGAATAGCGATCACGGCTTTGAGCCCCGTCACGGGATCAACACTAAGGTGCAGCGACTCAACATGAGCGCTTTGCATGAGAGCAAACATTCACAAGCCCTCGAACGATTTCAGGTAATCGGCAGTATAGGCGGCAGGTAAAACTTCGCCGAAGTACGCAGGAATATCTGCGCACCCTTTTCCTATTTTCGGACATAACCCCGTAGCAGCTGCCGAAGGCTGCGTCTGGGCGCGAAGCGGCCATAAATGCCAAGCTTAGGGTTTAACTGAAGCACCGCACCCTCCGGTGTTACGACTGCTGTGCAGCCGAACGCAGCCTTCGGCAGCTGCTACGCAGTTTTAAACCGGTGTATCGGGCTGTTGCGAGGGATGGGCCTTGAAAAAGGCCGGATGGTGCTGCGCCAGAGCCGCCACCCGCGCAATGCGCGGGCAGGCGTGCAACGAAACCTTGAACCGTTGCGCGGCGTATACCTGTGGAATCAAGTACACATCGGCCAATCCGGGCTCAGGACCAAAACAGTAACCGCTGTCGCCAATCATGTGTTCAATGGCCGCCAGCCCTTGGCTGATCCAGAGGCTGATCCACTGCATCACCTGCTCTTCATCCTGCCCCGACTGACGCAGTTGATTAAGCACACTGACGTTGTGCAGCGGATGAATGTCGCACGCCACCAATGCCGCCACCGCCCGCTCATGAGCGCGGGTGATCAAGTCTGCGGACAGCAACGGTACCTGAGGGTAACGCTCTTCAAGGTATTCAATGATCGCCGGCGACTGGCTCAAAAGGCTGCCTTCATCGGTGCGCAATGTCGGTACGCGGCCTTGTGGGTTGATTGCCAGGTACTCAGGCTGGTGATGCTCGCCCCCTCCCGAAGCAATCAGATTGACCGGTATCGATTGATAATCCAGACCTTTAAGCGCCAGCGCGATGCGTACCCGGTAAGACGACGTGGAGCGGTAGTAAGTAAAGAGCTGCATGACTCTCTCCCTTAGCGCGCGGCCACGACCTTGCCACGGCACTCGCCAAACCCGATGGAGGCGAAACCTTCACGGGTGCAACGTGCGCGCAGGATGATTTCGTCGCCATCTTCCAGAAACCGGCGAATCTCGCCACCGGGCAGCTCGATCGGGTGCTTACCACCCTCGGTGATTTCCAGCAGGCTGCCCAGTTGCGAACGCTGGGGCCCCGACAATGTGCCTGAGCCAAACAGATCACCCGCCTGCAACTGGCAACCGTTGACACTGTGATGCGCCACCAACTGCGCAGCGGTCCAGTACATGTTCAGGCTGTTGCTCAACCCCAGACGATGGGCAGGCAGGTTACGTTCACGCATCGACTCGGTCAGCAACAGCACCTCCAGTTCGATGTCCAGCGCGCCACTGGCCTGATCATGAGCATCCAGCAAGTAGGCAAGCGGTTGCGGGTCGCCTTCAGGACGAGCCGGTTGTGCACGGCGGAACGGCTCCAGCGCTTCGGCTGTGACCACCCACGGCGAAATGCTGGTGATAAAACTCTTGGACAGGAACGGCCCCAACGGCTGGTATTCCCACGCTTGAATATCACGCGCCGACCAGTCATTGAGCAGGCAGAAACCGGCAATGTGCTCGCCCGCCTCACTCACAGGGATCGCGCTGCCCATGTCATTGCCCTGGCCCACCCAGATGCCCAGTTCCAGCTCGTAATCCAGCCGGGCGCACGGGCCAAAGCTCGGCTCTGTCTGCCCGGCAGGCAAGGTTTGACCTTTTGGACGCCGCACCTCGACACCGGACGGGCGAATGGTCGAAGCACGGCCGTGGTAGCCAATCGGTACGTACTTGTAGTTAGGCAGCAGCGGATTATCGGGACGGAACAATTTACCGACATTTTTGGCGTGCTCGATACCGACATAAAAATCGGTGTAATCGCCAATTTTGGCCGGCAGGTGCATTTCACACTCGCAGGCTAGAGGCAGCAAGCGCGCACCTTGTGCTTCAATCTTGCCGCGCAGGGTGCTGCCTTCGCTGAGCAGTTCCTGCAATCGCTGGCGCAATGCGACTCGGGCGCTGCGGCCCAATGCAAAGAAAGCATTCAGCGTGCCGCCCAGCGAAGCTTCAACAGCTGCTTTGGCCTCACCTTCAAACAAACCCGCAGCCAGTGCAGCTTCCAGATCAAAGATATGCTCGCCAATGGCGACACCGCTACGGGGTGCAGAGCCCTTGTGACTGAACACGCCCAGCGGCAAATTTTGCAGTGTGAAATCACTGTGTCCGTTGGCAGACGTCACCCAACTGCGGGCAAGTGAGGACTGGGTCATGGGTTATCTCCGATTCGGGTTGAAGGTTGCAGGCAACGAGGCCCAGCACGCGTCATAACTGGTTTGCAATTGCGGGCACTCAAGGGCGAACCGGCTGGGGCGCAACACTTGGCTGGTCTCGAACATAAAGGCCATGGTGTTGTCGATCTTGCTCGGTTGCAGGTCGGCTGCAATGGCTTTGGTACAGGTTTCGGCGTCCGGACCGTGGGCGCTCATACAACTGTGCAGCGAGGCGCCACCGGGCAGAAAGCCTTCTGCTTTGGCGTCGTAGCTGCCCTGAATCAGGCCCATGTATTCGTTCATCAGGTTGCGATGGAACCACGGGGGCCTGAATGTATTTTCAGCCACCATCCAGCGCGGCGGGAAGATCACGAAGTCGAGATTGGCCAGGCCCGGCACGCTGGTGGGCGAGGTCAAGACGGTGAAGATCGACGGGTCGGGGTGGTCGAAGCTGACCGTGCCCAAGGTGTTGAAGCGACGCAGGTCATATTTGTAGGGCACGTTGTTGCCATGCCACGCGACCACGTTCAGAGGCGAGTGGTCCAGCTCACAGCCCCACAGCTCACCCAGAAATTTCTGTACCAGCCGGGTGCTTTGCTGGCCGTCTTCGTAACAGGCAACCGGCGCCAGAAAGTCCCGAGGGTTAGCCAGACCGTTGCTGCCGATCGGCCCCAGGTCGGGCAGGCGCAGCGGTGCGCCATGATTCTCGGCCACGTAGCCACGGGCGCTCGGGTCGAGCAGTTCAACCCGAAATTTCATACCGCGCGGGATCACGGCAATTTCCAGCGGTTCAAGGTCCAGACAGCCCAACTCGGTTGCAATCCGCAAACGGCCGTGCTCGGGCACCAGCAGCAGTTCACCATCGGCGTCGAAGAACACGCGCTGCATCGATGTGTTGGCACGGTAGTTATAGATGCTGATGCCGGCGGGCTTTTCCGGGCTGCTGTTGGCAACCATCGCCACCAGACCATCGATGAAATCTGTAGGTTCTTCTGGAACAGGGAGTGGATTCCAGCGCAAACGGTTGGGTGTGGCAGCCCCCAATACTCCGCCCGCTAATTGCCGCTCCAACTTGATAAATGCAGGGTGATTGGCGGACGGCTTGATGCGATACATCCATGTTCGCCGCGACTCGCTGCGCGCCATGGTAAACGCAGTACCCGACAGCAACTCGGCGTACAGACCGTAGGGGACTTTTTGCGGGGAGTTCTGACCAATCGGCAGGGCGCCGGGCAGTGCTTCACTGCTGAATTCGTTGCCAAAACCGGACTGATAGGCCAAAGCTGACGCAGGCGGGTCGAGATTCATGGAGCCTCCAAAATGGAGAAAGCAGAGACTGCAGCCGGCAATGCAACTGCCAGAGCGTCACTGGGTTATTTTTATCGTAATCAAATTACGCATAACGTAATTTGATTGCTTTTAAGCGTCAAGCTATAAAGACGCCCTCCCGTCCCGAGGTAACAGCGCCCCCATGGAAAAGCCCCGCAACAGCAACGACAGCACAGGCAAGCAAAAAGTGCGCTCCGCCGAGGTGGGTACCGACATCCTCAAGGCCTTGGCACAGCTGTCACCGTCGACCTCGCTGTCGCGCTTGGCCGAACACGTGCAAATGCCCGCAAGCAAAGTGCATCGCTATTTACAGGCGCTGATTGCCAGTGGCTTTGCCGAGCAGAATGTGGCCACCAATCATTACGGCCTGGGTCGAGAGGCCTTGCGCGTAGGGTTGGCTGCACTGAACAGCATGGATGTACTGAAAGCAGCGGCCCTGCCCCTGGCCCAATTACGCGACCACTTGAACGAAACCTGCTTTTTGGCGGTGTGGGGTAATCAAGGTGCGACCGTGGTACACATTGAGGCTGCCGTTCGCGCTGTCACAGTGGTGACCAAGCCGGGGTCGGTTTTGCCCTTGCTGAGTTCATCCACAGGCCTTGTGTTCAATGCGTTTTTACCCGACCGCGAAACCGCCGGGTTGCGCGAGCAGGAACTAAGAAGTGAGCAGGTTCACCCTCTGCAAACACCCGCTGCCTATGCGGCGCTGAGTGAGCAGATTCGCCAGCGCGGGCTGCACTTTGTTAACGGTTTGCTGATGCCCGGCGTTGATGCGCTCTCGGCTCCTGTCTTTGATGCCACCGGCCAAGTCGCGGGCGTATTGACCGTTGTTGGCCCGGCCTCGCTGTTTCACGCCGATGAACATGGACCCGCAGCCAAACAGCTGTTGGCTGCGAGCCAGGCCGTCAGTTGGCGGATGGGTTATGAGCCTGGTTAGGGGTTGATGGCATCACACCATCCACTCGTACTTGGCGGCATCGAGCAGGTCGTTCATGATTATTTCGATATGCTCCAGCGACGGTTTTTTTATCCGATAGCGGTCTTCGAATGTCCAGTCTTCCGAGAACACCCCGGTCAGCCAATCATCGAATGATTGCACCATGCCCCACTCCAAGGTATCCATGCCAAGATCCAGCAAGGTCTGGCTGAAGACTACACGAAGTTCGACGATGTCTTTCACGGTATTGATATGAAGGCTTTCACAGTCGATTGCATAGGTCTGCAGTTGCTGATTGAGAAAGTCACGCGCCCGCTCTACGACTTTCGGGCTGGGTTTAAGGGTGAAGTCGTGCGAGTCGAATATAGAATTATCCAGTTTTTTCATGCTGTAGCTCCTGTCATTGCTCCCGGCCCATCCAGCGTCTTGCTGCGATGAAGTCTGCCGAAAGAAACCCTGTAGCCACGCATTCAACCTGCACTGCCCCTGCGCTATGCAGTACATAGTTATTGGGCGCTCTGTGAGTTGCAAAAGCCTTGTTCCAGAGCCTTCGAAGCATGAAAAAACTATTGCCGAAGCTGTAAAAGTGATTGTCGCAAAGCAGGCTTACTCTGCATGAGTTGAGGTTTTATGCTTGTCGAACTTTCCAGCAGCTATGCTGGTACACGCATCGAGTCGCAGTGACTCTGCGAGACATTTTTACCCTGACGTTGATTTGTAGCTCCTTGATGAACGTCTTCTTTGGCCGCTGCCTTGCAGCGGCCTTTTTTATGCCTGAAATAAATACCGGGCATGCAACACCCTTGGCAGGTGCCGAAGGTGACGTTGGGCGAGCGCCTCGTGCCTTACAAAAGCTTCATCAATAGCGGTGCTGCGAAGAGGTTGAGAATGCCGGTCAGTACCATGACCAAGCCCGCCACTGAGCCTTCTTCGCTGCCCACTTCACGGGCACGACTGACACCCGCCCCGTGAGCGCCGATACCAAACAGGGCACCACGCGCCAAGCTACTGCGCAGCGGCAGCCACTTGAGCAAGATACCGCCGAGCAAGGCACCGAACACGCCGGTAAACATCACAAATACGGCCGTGAGCTCCGGCACACCGCCCAGGTTTTGCGCCATCGGCATGGCAAAGGGTGTGGTGATGGAACGCGGCACCAGTGACATCGCCAGCGAGGTGTCCAGCGCCAGCGCCTTGGCTAGCCAGAATGAACTGCCGATGGACGCCGCGCTGCCTGCCAGCATTCCCAGCAACAAGGCCATCCAGTGGCGCGCCAACAACTGACGTTGTTGCCAGATGGGCACGGCGAACGCGACGGTGACCGGCCCCAATACCAGCATCAGCCAATGAGTATCGGCGGAGTACTCGGCATACGCGGTGTGCATCGGCACAGCCACCGCCAGCAATAGTGCCGGCACCAGAATCAGCGGCGACAGCAGGTAGCGCCCGGTACGGCGGTATATCCAGCGGCTGAAGCCATACGCAGCCAGCGTGAGCAACAACCAGAACACGGGCATCCATTCAAGCGTCATGACGCAACCTCCAGCGGCACACCGCTTCCACCGTAAAGGCAGTCACCACCATAACCAACAACGTGCTCACCCCGATAACCAGCAAGATGCGCCAGCCTTCTGTGCGCACCAGCGTGCCGTAATCGAGCAGGCTCATGAGTGCAGGAATAAAAAACAGGAGCATTTCGGTCATTAACACACCTGCACCCAATTGCAGGGTTGCCGGGTTGACCCAGCCTGTGGCGAAGGCCAGGAGCAATAAGGCCATGCCAATTACGCCACCCGGTATCGGCATGTGCAGTGCTGCCACTATTTGACAGCCGATAAAGTAAATGGCCAGCAACACGGCCATTTCACTGACAACCCTTGCCACATGTTTCACATCGAAGCGTTTCATGTTGTTTCCATCGCAGACTGGACTGCAGTTTAAAGACAGCCCTTCCATCCCGAAAACGAATTGTTAGACTGCAAGCCATTCCAAAACGGAATCACACACATGGAATTCAAACACCTGCGTACATTTGTTGAAGTCGCCCTGATGGGTGGCTTCACTCAAGCGGCCCATTCACTGCATATCAGCCAGTCCGCCGTCAGCAAACAGGTCGCGCAACTGGAACATAGCCTGGGGACGCCGCTGTTCGACCGACTGGGTTCGCATGTACGTCTGACCGCGGCGGGCAGCGTGGTGCTAGAACGCGCCAACACCATGCTGCGCCTGCACAACGAACTGCTTAGCGAGCTCGATGATTTAACCCATTTGACCCGGGGCGAGTTGCGCCTTGGCTTGCCATTGCTGGGCAGCAGCACCTTGTTTGCCAGCCTGATAGCCGAGTACCGCCGACGTTATCCGAATATCCAGTTGAGTCTGCTTGAAGGAGGCAGTCTGAACATTGAGAAGTCGGTTTTAAGTGGTGAGCTGGAGCTGGGCGGCAGTCTGACACCGAAGAATCCGTTGTTTGCCTCTCAGCCTTTTTGTGATGAGCCGCTGGACGCGTTGCTACCGGCTGATCATCCGCTGGCGCAGGGAGGCAGCGTACGTCTTGAGCAACTGGCTGAAACGCCCTTTTTGCTTTATCAGCGCAGCTTTGTACTGAACGACCGTCTTTTGCTCGCCTGCCAACAACTGGGGTTCACGCCCAAAGAAGGCGGCCGCAGCGGGCAATCGGATTTTTTGGTTGCCTTGGTAGCCGCAGGTCAGGGCGTGGTGCTGCTACCCAGTGTGGTCGCTCGCGCATTGGTGCGACCGGGCGTCGTGCGTCTGAAGCTGGTAGCACCCGACTATTTGCGCTGGGATATTGCTTTTATCTGGCGCGATGGCGCCTATTTGTCACGTGCAGCCCAAGCCTGGCTTGAACTGCTGCGTGAACGACCCGTTACTGCGTCAGTGCCCGGATGAATTCTTCAACCCAAGGTTCAGAATCGCTTTCCGGGGTGACCGTGACGCTGGAGTCCAGTTGCAGCATGGGCTGCACTTCGCGCAGACCCAGCTCGGCGAACAGCTCAAGCATTTGCTCGCCACCGCCGCAGAACGTGTCGCCGTAGCTCTCGTCTCCCAGTGCAATCACGGCGCCGGGCAGGCCGCGCCAAGCGGCGGGCAGCACGTCACGAATGGCACAGTACAACGGCATCAGGTTGTCCGGCAGCTCACCCATACCAGTGGTCGACGTCACGGCTAAAAAAGCATCAGGGGCAAATGCCTGTACATCCGCCAGCGTGGCACGCGTGTTGAGCAATACCTCGCATTTGGCAGCGGTCAGCAGTTGTTTGGCGTTGCGCGCAACTTCTTCAGCGGTGCCGTACACCGAACCACAAAGGATGGCTACTTTCATCTAACTGATCCTGTAACAGACTTAAAGGCCGCAATCTTAACAGGTGAGACGGCGCTTTCGGTCATGCCTTACTATTCGCGTACACCTTCGGAGACCCGCACGATGATCAACGCTCGCTTGTTACAACGCATGGTCGACGCCTCTCAAGACGGCATTGTAGTCGCCGAGCAAGAGGGCGAAGACAACATCCTTATTTATGTGAACAAGTCATTTGAAGCCCTGACCGGGTACAGCCGTGATGACATTCTGTATCAGGACTGCCGGTTTTTGCAGGCCGGGGACCGCGATCAAATTGGCCTGCAACTGATTCGCGAAGCAATTGAAAGCGGCTTGCCGACGCGCCAGATCCTGCGCAATTACCGCAAGGATGGTTCACATTTCTGGAATGAGCTGTCGATCACCCCGGTGTTTAACGAGGCCGATCAACTCACCTACTTCATTGGGGTGCAAAAAGATGTCACCCAACAGGTAAAAGCCCAGAACAAGGTTCAGCAACTCGAACTGGAACTGGCAGAGGTCAAAGCCGAACTTGAAGCATTAAAAATGACAAATGGTTTAAACCAATCGCCGATTTAGCGGTCTTACGACTACGATCCCTGTTGCCTCAGTGAAAATTAGAGCCAGACATGTCTTACGAGACCCTTCTGACTCAGGATGAGTTGGACTTTATTCAATCGGTGCATCAAAACCCGCTGCTTAATCCGCGGGACGTGTTGTCGAGCCTCACGGTTAAGGGGGGCACGCAAGTGCGCGACCTTCTGACCCGTCTGGCCGCCCATGAACACGTCACCATTCAGGCTCAGGTTGCCGATCAGAAAATGAGTTTTCCCCTGCGCCTGGTGGAGGATGAATTTCATGCTCAACACTTGCAGTTGGGCGCACCGAGTATTTTCGAAGAAGGACCGGTGATTCGCCCCTGGCGCCTGACACTGGCTGAGCCGGTGGCGCTGGAGGACGTTCGGGCAAGGCCCGGGTATTTGTGGATTACAGAGGTTTCATTCAAGGGGCTGCTGGTTGATGTACGCAACAACAGGCGCCCGCCTCGCCAATTTTCCCAGTGGTTCAGCCCCACCGGCTATGAGCGCATCGCCGTTCGCGCCACGTTAGAACGCAAAACCGAAGAAGGCTTCTATGCCTACCGTCTCAGTCAGCGCGATGTGGACGAAACCGAGCGCTTGCGCCAGTTCATCCTGCAACAGCATCGCCTCGCACACCCCGCCCTGCACGCCTGATCGGGCCTAAAAAGCCACGTGCCCTTTGAGTTCGGCATCCAGCCTTTGATTCATCAAGCGGGCGTCATGACCCAGGCAGCCAATAGAGGAGTCGTTCAGCGCAGGCTGGGCGACATTCGCAGCCTCGCCCGCCAACAAGGTTGAACAGTCCAGGGTTTGCGCCAGCTTCAGCAGACGTCGATGGTGAGCGGTGGTTAACGCACGCTGGGCAAACACAACCACGGCAGCGGGCTGGATTTTTTCACAGACCAGAGCCAGCTCATCCAACGGCTGCCCCATCGGTAACACGCGGATGACACGGTCTGCGCGGCTGAGCAGTAGACCTGCGACCAACAACTCCAGCTCGCGACACAAGTCGGCAAGCGCAACCACCACGACACACGTGGATGCGGGAGCCACCTGTAACTGAAATTGCAGACGATGCTGCACCCTCCCCCGCAAAAATCCATCCAGCAGCAGCCACTCACTTGTGCGGCCAAACTCATCCCGCGTTTTGAAAAGCTGATGCCATAGCGGCATCAGAATGTCTTGAAACGCGACTTCAGGTGGGTAGCTGGAAAAAATCTGCCCGTACAGACGCTCCAGTTGCGCCTCATTGAATGCGCTGAGCGCTGCGCTGATCTGTAGCTGCCATTCGCGGTATTCAGTTGACTGAACCCCCTCATGCCGCGAAATGGCAGGCGTGCCGCGAGCGAGCAACTCACCCACCTTGCTGACCGACACACCCCGTTCAATCCAGCCTTGTACGCGGCGTACTGTTTCAATATCGGTCACGGAATACAGCCTGTGCCCACTATTGGTGCGTTTTGGCTCGATAAAGCCATAACGCCGCTCCCAGGCACGCAACGTCACCGGGTTGATGCCGGTGAGACGAGACACTTCTCTAATCGGGAATAAACCGTTCGATTCAGCGCCGGATTCAGTCACTGAAAGGGGCTCGACATCAGTCATTACGGGCATTGGGCAGGCACGTATATTAAGGGGATGAGGCATTCTACGCGTTGTGGGGTTTTATCGCTCCCCAAGCCTTAGGGCTATTAAGGAACAAACCTTGCTTGTTTTTAAGGACACAGCCCATCACCCCGGCGCTGTGTTTTATGCCTGACCTACCCGGACAGCATCAGCCTCATGGAGATACACAATGTCTACCTCCCCTGTCACCTTGCTCGTTGCGCGCCGTGTCACCAAAGGCCGCTATCAGGAACTGATCGCCTGGCTACACGAGGGCGAACAATTGGCCACGGACTTCCCCGGTTACCTGGGTTCCGGTGTATTGGCTCCGCCTCCTGGCGATGACGAATTTCAAATTATTTTTCGCTTTGCCGATGAAACCACTTTGCAGGCATGGGAGCACTCCGTCTCGCGCAAGTCATGGTTACTGCGCGGCAGCGACCTGTTTGCCCACCCTTCTGAACAGCGAGTCAGCGGTATTGACGGGTGGTTCGGCGCTGCCGGGCAACGGCCGCCACGCTGGAAGCAAGCCGTTGCGATCTGGCTGGCCTTTTTCCCCGTGTCATTGATTTTCAACTTCGTTTTGGGCCCATTACTGAGCGAGTTGAGCTTATTGCCTCGGGTCTTTGTGAGCACACTGGCCCTGACCCCTTTGATGGTATATCTGTTTATTCCACTTTCAACGCATCTGCTGGCCAGTTGGCTGCTGAGTACGCCCAATAAAGCCTCGCGACATTCAATCGCAAGCCATCGTTTATAAACGCGGGCTTGGCTGTAACGGCGTACAGGCTGCTATAGTTTTGCCATTACGCCGGAACCGCTTGCGTCTTACCTACACAGAGTTCTAGATGACACCCTCATCTGCACCCATTTTGATAACTGGCGCAGGCCAACGCGTTGGCCTGCATTGCGCCCAGCAACTGCTGGCTGACGGCCATCCTGTTATTTTCAGCTATCGCAGTGAAAAACCCGGTGTACAGAGGCTGCGCGAACTCGGTGCTATTGCCCTGTTTGGCGACTTTTCAAGCCAAGCCGGCATTCTCGACTTCATTCAACGACTCAAAAACCACACCGATTGCCTGCGTGCAATTGTGCATAACGCTTCAGCCTGGCTGGCTGAAACACCGGGCACAGAACTCAGCGCGTTCACCCAGATGTTCAGCGTGCATATGCTCGCGCCCTATTTGATCAACTTGCACTGCAGCGAATTGCTGATGCGCTCCACCCCGGCTGACATCGTCCATATCAGCGACGATGTCACGCGCAAGGGCAGCAGTAAGCACATTGCCTATTGCGCCACCAAGGCCGGGCTCGACAGCCTGACCCTGTCGTTCGCCGCCAAACTGGCGCCACACATTAAAGTCAACGGCATTGCTCCCGCCTTGCTGATGTTTAACCCCGACGATGACGCGGCATACCGCGTCAACGCCTTGGCCAAGTCTGCACTGGGTATCGAACCCGGCGCCAAGGTGATTTACCAAAGCCTGCGCTACCTGCTGGATAACCTGTATGTGACCGGCACCACTTTGACTGTCAACGGCGGACGACACCTTAAGTAAGTCGTCCGCGAGGAAGCCTTTCCATGAGCACCACCCTGCCTGAGCAATACCGCGAGATTCTAGTGGGTCTTGGCGAAGACCCCGACCGCGAAGGCCTGCTCGACACCCCAAAACGCGCCGCCAAAGCCATGCAATACCTGTGTCACGGCTATACACAGAGCGTCGACGACATCGTCAATGGCGCCCTCTTCGCCTCAGACAGCGATGAAATGGTGATCGTCGCCAATATCGAGCTGTACTCGCTATGCGAGCACCATTTGCTGCCGTTTATTGGCAAGGCCCATGTGGCCTATATCCCCACCGGGAAGGTGCTGGGCCTGTCGAAAGTTGCTCGCATCGTCGACATGTTTGCCCGCCGATTGCAAATCCAGGAAAACCTCACCCGGGAAATAGCCGACGCCATTCAGGGCATCACTCAGGCAGCCGGCGTCGCCGTAGTGATTGAGGCCAAGCACATGTGCATGATGATGCGCGGCGTAGAGAAACAGAATTCGACCATGAACACTTCGGTGATGCTTGGCGCCTTCCGCGAGCCGAGCACCCGCATGGAGTTCCTGCAATTGATTGGACGGAGCAAGTCGTAATGCCTCAACTTCAGCCAGGAATGGCCCGCATCCGCGTCAAGGACCTGTGCCTGCGCACTTATATCGGGATCAACGAAGACGAAATCCTCAACAAGCAGGATGTGCTGATCAACCTCACCATCCTTTACGCCGCTCAAGAAGCAGTGCGCGATAACGATATCGATCACGCATTGAACTACCGCACCATCACCAAAGCGGTGATTCAACACGTCGAAGAAAACCGCTTCGCCCTGCTGGAGCGCCTGACCCAAGAGTTACTGGACCTGGTGATGACCAACACGGCCGTGCTGTATGCCGAAGTCGAGGTCGACAAACCGCATGCCTTGCGCTTTGCCGAATCGGTGTCGATTACGCTAGCAGCTAGCCGCTAAGCGGCAAGAGACCGACAGAACCGGCTTTGGCTTGCAGCTTGAAACGTGCAGCGTGCTGCTGCGTCACCCCCTATTCACTATCCAGCGAGAATCAACATGACGCCCCAAGAACAACTGGAACTCGAAGCCGCCGCCTTCCGTCGCCTCGTCGCGCACTTGGACAGCCGCAAGGATGTGCAAAATATCGATCTGATGAACCTCGCCGGGTTTTGCCGCAATTGCCTGTCCAAGTGGTATAAGGCCGAAGCAGACGAGCGTCACATTGAGTTGAGCCTCGATGACGCCCGTGAAGCGGTGTACGGCATGCCGTACGCCGAGTGGAAATCCCTCTACCAGAAAGAAGCAAGCGCCGAACAAACCCAAGCGTTTGCCCAAGGAAAAAAGCATGACTGATTTGAATACCCTGCGCGCCAGCCTCATCAGCGGCGAACACCTGTTCGCGGACACGCTGGCCTTTATTGCCGCGAACTATGAGTACCAGCCGCAAGCGTTCAGCAACGGCGGCGTTGAAAACGCAGCCGGGCAAAATGAAGGTTCGTGCAAAACATTAGGCATGGCATTGCTGGAAGGCTTGAGTGATCAAGAGGCCTTGCTGGCTTTTGGCGAGCACTACCGCTCAGTGCTGGCGACCCCTGAAGGCACTGATCACAGCAATATTCGTGCTTTGATTGCCCACGGCTTGGCTGGGGTTAAATTTGACGCTCAGCCGTTGACGCGTAAAGCCTGAATCTATGCCCTCGTAGCAGCTGTCGAGCTCTGCGAGGCTGCGATCGGCGGCGCAGCCGTCGCAAAACCAGAACAACACGGTGGCCCCTTTTGCGACCGCTTCGCACTCGATCGCAGCCTTCGGCAGCGGCTACACGTCATTAGCCAAGGCCACTTTTCTTCCAAACATAAAAAAACCGGCCGAAGCCGGTTTTTTTTGACTGACGCTTACTTGAATTCGGCGTTCTGCAAACCGTCCAGGTAGCGCTCGGTGTCCAACGCTGCCATGCAACCGGCACCTGCCGAGGTGATGGCTTGACGGTAAACGTGGTCCGCCACGTCACCCGCTGCAAACACACCTTCGATGCTGGTGGCCGTAGCGTTGCCTTCACGACCGCCCTGCACAACCAGATAGCCGTCTTTAAGCTCCAACTGGCCTTCGAACAACGAGGTGTTCGGGGTGTGACCGATGGCAATGAACACACCATCGACTTTCAGTTCATCGAAGCTGCCGTCGTTGTTTTTCAGACGAGCGCCGGTAACACCCATGTTGTCGCCCAACACTTCATCCAGTGTCGCGTTCAGCTTAAGCTCGATCTTGCCTTCGGCCACGCGGGCGTTGAGCTTGTCGATCAGGATTTTCTCGGCGCGGAAAGTTTCGCGACGGTGAACCAACGTCACTTTGCTGGCGATATTGGCCAGGTACAAAGCCTCTTCAACAGCGGTGTTACCACCACCGACCACGGCTACCGGCTTGTTGCGGTAGAAGAAACCGTCACAGGTCGCACAGGCTGAAACGCCTTTGCCCATGAACGCTTCTTCAGATGGCAGGCCCAAGTAACGAGCGCTGGCGCCCGTGGCAATGATCAGCGCGTCACAGGTGTAGGTGCCGCTGTCGCCGGTCAGGCTGAACGGTTTATTTTTCAGATCAACAGCGTTGATGTGATCAAACACGATTTCCGTTTCGAAACGCTCGGCGTGCTCACGCATACGCTCCATCAAAACAGGGCCGGTCAGGCCGTGAACATCACCCGGCCAGTTGTCGACTTCAGTGGTCGTGGTCAATTGACCGCCCGCCTGCATGCCTGTAATCAACAGTGGCTTGAGGTTGGCACGGGCCGCGTAGACAGCGGCGCTGTAGCCGGCAGGGCCGGAACCCAGAATAATCACTCGCGAATGACGTACTTCAGACATGACTCACTCCTATGACCGCCCGTATCAACACCGGGTCGGAACGCCGCTTTGGCGGCGGGAATAAAAAAAAACCGCATATCTGCTCAGGCTGTGCCTGAAATCCGCAGATCCTGGAAAAGTAGGTGCAGCGTATAGAGGCCGCAGAGAGTAAGGAAATACGCAATAACAATCCAGCTCATAGCAGGTCTCTATGCAGTCAACGTGACGTTTCAACGTCTTTGTTACAGTAATTGTCGATCCTGACTCAAGGCTTTCGTCCTACAGATAAAGCCGCTAAGGTCGCCCCGTTTATCACTGCTCGGAGCACACTATGCCCGCCCCCGTTCTTTCTGGCCCGCAGTACCTGCGTGAAGGGTTGACGTTAGTCCTCAGCCCCGGACTTCGCCTGTTTGTACTCCTGCCATTGCTGATTAACCTGGTGCTGTTCGTCGGACTGATCTACTTCGCTGGCCATCAGTTCAGCCTGTGGGTCGATACCCTGATGCCCACGCTGCCCAGCTGGCTGAGCTTTCTCAATTACGTGCTGTGGCCTTTGTTTGTAGTACTGGTCGCCTTGATGGTGTTTTTTACCTTCACCATGCTGGCCAATATCATTGCGGCCCCTTTCAACGGCTTTCTCTCGGAAAAAGTCGAAGCGGTCGTGCGCGGTGCCGACACTGCTCCCCCCTTCAGCTGGGGCGAACTGGTGGCGATGGTGCCGCGGACGCTGGCACGTGAAATGCGCAAACTGGGCTACTTTCTGCCCCGGGCCATTGCCTTGCTGATCCTGTCATTTATCCCGGTACTCAACCTGATTGCAGCCCCTCTGTGGCTGATTTTCGGGATCTGGATGATGGCCATTCAGTACATTGACTACCCGGCGGACAACCACAAGTTGGGCTGGAACGAAATGCTCGCCTGGTTGCGCGAAAAACGCTGGCAGAGCATGAGCTTCGGCGGCGTTGTGTATCTGGTGCTGCTCATTCCAGTGGTCAACATCCTGATGATGCCTGCTGCCGTTGCAGGTGCCACGTTGTTCTGGGTCAGAGAACGCGGTGAAGACGCATTGGCTGCCTCAAGCCGCAGCTGACAGTTTCATCAATCCATCATGTCGATGAAACAGCTTCGTCATGGCTCCAGCCGATACTGGAACCATGACGACAGCCCTGCATATAACACTGATCAGCGACACCTTCGCTCCCGAAATCAATGGCGTGGCCAATACCCTTGGCCATTTGTTCGAAGGTTTGCGCGCACGCCAACATTTCGTAGAACTGGTACGCCCACGCCAACCGGACGATGGCCGCCAGCGCAGCACTCCCGAACTCATGTTGTGCAGAGGCTGGCCTCTACCGGGTTATCCGGGCCTGCAATGGGGCATGACCTCAACACAACGCCTGAGCAGGCGCTGGCAACAACAGCGCCCGGACGTTGTGTACATTGCCACCGAAGGGCCGCTGGGATTATGTGCCCTGCGCGTAGCCCGGCGTTTGGGTATCGCTGTCGTCAGCGGTTTCCATACCAACTTTCAGCAGTACGTGAACCAACACGGTCTCGGCCTGTTTTCCCGTTCGCTGACGCATTATTTACGCTGGTTCCATAACCGCTCGGTCTTGACCCTGGTACCCAGCGCCAGCCAGCGCGTTGAGCTGGCACGGCGTCAATTTGATCGCCTGGAACTGCTCTCTCGAGGTGTCGACAGCCAGTTGTTCAATCCCTGCCGACGGCAAACAGCATTGCGTCAAAGCTGGGGCCTGCGGGAAAACGACATAGCCTTGCTCTATGTGGGCCGCTTGGCCCCGGAAAAAAATCTGCACGCCCTCAGGCCTGCTCTTGATGCGCTTCAAACTCGCTACCCCTCACGACGATTCAAGTTGATTGTGGTTGGCGAAGGATCGAAACGCGTCACGCTGGAAGCCTCTCTGCCAGAAGCCCTGTTTTGCGGGGTACAAAGTGGTGAAGCGTTGGCCAATCATTACGCCAGCGCTGATGTGTTTTTATTTCCCAGCTTGTCCGAGACCTTTGGCAACGGGGTGCTTGAAGCGCAAGCATCAGGGCTGGGTGTGGTGGCCTATGACGAAGCCGCAGCCGGGCAGCACATCCGCCATGGCTACAGCGGTGTATTGGCCATGCCGGGTGATGAAGATGCCTGGATCGAAGCCGCCTGCTGGTTGCTGGAAGCTCCGGAGACCTTGCGCACCATACGCCTCAATGCCCGTAAACACGCCAGTCGTCAGGGCTGGGCGCAGAGTATTGAGCAATTTGAAACTCAATTACGGCGCGCCTGCCATCGTGAGGCCGATGCAGTGGAAGTACCGGCCCACATAGCGCCTTAGGCCAGCGCTTTTTCAATGGCTTGAATGACCGACGGTTCATCGGGCGCCGTACGAGGCGAAAAGCGCGCCAGCACCCGACCGTCCTTGCCCATCAAAAACTTCTCGAAATTCCAGGTAATGTCGCCCGGGAACTCGGCGCCTTCGCCAGCCAGCAAACGGTACAGCTGATGACGATCAGGCCCGTTGACCTCCAGTTTGCTGCTCAAGGGGAACGTCACCCCGTAATTGAGGCTGCAGAATTCCTGAATTTCCTGCTCGGTTCCTGGTTCCTGACCTGCGAACTGGTTGCAAGGCACGCCCAGAACGCTGAAACCCTTGTCCTTGTATTGCTGGTAGAGGTTTTCCAGTGCGGCGTACTGCGGGGTCAAACCACACTTGGAGGCGACATTCACCACCAGCACCACCTTGCCGTTAAAGGTACTCAGAGGCAGAGGCTCGCCATCCAGCGCCTCTAAGGTAAGTTCGTGAAAAGCACTCATGACCGACTCCACAATTCCCATCTCAACATTCAAACAATCGCACGATTGCCGATTGCTGTAATGACCAAAAATAAAAAAGGCGCCCGTAGGCGCCCTTTTCTGGCTAGCTCACAAATGAGCGTAGCAGCACTTATCAGTGCTGATGACCGCCTTCACCGTGAACGTGGCCGTGAGCCTGTTCTTCTTCGCTGGCGTCACGTACTGCAACAACCTTGACCTTGAAGTTCAGACGCTGGCCTGCCAACGGGTGGTTGCCGTCTACAGTCACGTCGTCGCCATCCAGATCACGGATGGTCACGATCTGCATTTGGCCGTCCGGCCCAGAAGCGTGGAACTGCATGCCCACTTCCAGTACATCAACGCCTTCGAACATGCTTGCGCTCAAGGTGCTGACCAGCTCGGCAGAGTATTCGCCGTAAGCGTCTTCCGGTTCAACGGTCACGTCCAGCTCATCGCCAACAGCCTTGCCTTCCAGTGCCTTTTCCAGACCTGGAATGATGTTACCTGCGCCTTGCAGGTAAACCAGTGGAGCACCGCCAGCAGAGCTGTCGATGACCTCACCAGCGTCGTTGGTCAGGGTATATTCGATGGAGACTGCCTTGTTGGTGGCGATCGTCATGGGGCGAGACCTTTTGCAAAATAATAAAGAGTGCGCAAGTCTAACCAAGCAAACGCCCGAAAGCGAACACAACCAAGACCAACGGATAATTTTGAAAACATCAATGATCATTGGCTGGCACCAGGACGAGGAGCAACATTGGGTTGCCGTCCTTTCTTGCGGCCACACTCAGCATCATCGACACCAACCACCGTGGCAATCACGCCCTTGGGTACTTGACGCTGAACTACGACGTAAAAAAATAGGTCAGCCCTTTGCCTGCGGCTGGTGTGCTCAAGCGGCAGATAGCGCTAATCTTCACAATTGACTCAGACACACGCCCCCGATTCAAAGGTGTTGCCTGAGTACTGCCACGTCAGGAAGCTCGCATGCAAACTTTCTTTATCGCCCCCACTGACTTTGGTGTTGGCTTGACCTCTATCAGCCTTGGTCTGGTTCGCACACTGGAGCGCGCGGGTTTGAAAGTCGGTTTTTTCAAACCGATTGCCCAGCCTCATCCCGGCGACGTCGGCCCCGAGCGCTCGACCGAACTCATCGCTCGCACCCACGGCCTCAAACCGCCTACGCCTTTGGGTTTGGCCCACGTGGAGCGCATGCTTGGGGATGGCCAGCTGGATGAACTGCTCGAAGAAATTATCAGCCTTTATCAAGAGGCGGCCATCGGCAAAGATGTGCTGATCGTTGAAGGCATGGTGCCCACCCGCACCGCCAGTTATGCCGCACGCGTTAACCTTCACCTGGCCAAGAGTCTGGATGCCGAAGTGATTTTGGTCTCGGCCCCTGAAAACGAGGTACTGACCGAGCTTTCGGGCCGCGTTGAGTTGCAGGCTCAGTTGTTTGGCGGCCCTAAAGACCCGAAGGTTCTGGGTGTCATCCTCAATAAAGTGCGCACCGACGAAAGCATGGACGTGTTTGCAGCGCGCCTCAAAGAGCACTCTCCGTTGCTGCGCAGTGGTGATTTCAAGCTGCTGGGCTGTATTCCCTACCAGCCTGAACTCAATGCCCCACGCACCCGCGACGTGGCCGAATTGCTCGGCGCGCAGGTGCTGAACGCCGGGGACTATGAAACGCGGCGCATGTCCAAAATCATCCTGTGCGCGCGCACCGTGCTCAACACCCTGCAACTGCTTAAACCCGGTGTACTGGTGGTGACCCCCGGTGATAGAGACGACATTATCCTCGCCGTTAGCCTGGCGGCGATGAACGGCGTTCCGCTGGCCGGCTTGCTGCTGACCAGTGGCACCACTCCTGACCCACGTTTGATGGAGCTCTGCCGCGGAGCCTTACAAGCGGGTCTGCCGGTACTGTCGGTGAGCACCGGTTCTTATGACACGGCCAACCAGCTTAATCAGTTAAACAAGGAGATCCCCATTGATGACCGCGAGCGGGCACAGATCATCACTGACTTTGTTGCCAGTCATCTGGACGCCAACTGGCTGCATCAGCGCTGTGGCACGCCGCGAGAAATGCGCCTGACCCCGGCGGTGTTCCGCTACCAACTGATACAGCGCGCCCAGCAAGCCAATAAACGGATCGTGCTGCCCGAGGGCAATGAGCCGCTAACCGTGCAAGCGGCGGCTATTTGTCATGCCCGCGGGATTGCTCGCTGTGTCTTGCTGGCAAAGCCTGAAGACGTTCACGCGGTGGCCAAGGCGCATGGCTTCGAGCTGCCTGAAGGCCTGGAAATTCTGGACCCGGATCTGATTCGCGAACGCTACGTAGAACCGATGGTGGCGCTGCGCAAGAGCAAAAGCATTAACGCCCCAATGGCCGAGCAGCAACTCGAAGACCCGGTAGTGATTGGCACCATGATGCTGGCGCTGGACGAGGTCGACGGGCTGGTATCGGGTGTCGTGCACTCAACGGCCAACACCATTCGCCCGGCCCTGCAGCTGATTAAAACCGCACCCGGCTGCACACTGGTGTCGTCGGTGTTCTTTATGCTGTTCCCGGAGCAAGTACTGGTTTACGGCGACTGCATCATGAACCCGCACCCGTCGGCCACGGAACTGGCCGAAATTGCCCTGCAAAGCGCCGACTCTGCCGCAGCGTTCGGGATCACTCCGCGCGTGGCCATGATCAGTTACTCCAGCGGCGACTCAGCCAGCGGCGAAGAGGTCGAAAAAGTGCGCGAAGCGACCTTACTGGCCCACGAAGCCCAGCATGCCTTATTGATCGACGGCCCCTTGCAATACGACGCCGCCGCCAACGACAAGATAGCCAGGCAACTGGCCCCGAACAGCCAAGTGGCGGGTCGGGCCACAGTGTTCGTGTTTCCCGACCTGAACACCGGCAATACCACGCTCAAGGCCGTGCAACGCAGTGCTGATTGCGTCAGCCTGGGGCCGATGTTACAAGGCCTGCGCAAACCGGTTAACGACCTGCCTCGCGGCGCCCAGGTAGACGACATCGTCTACACCATCGCCCTTACGGCAATTCAAGCCGCCAACCGACCAATGGATGTGTAAATGCTGGATTCTCTGCCTGCGCCAGTTCGTGGCGTTATTGCATCGCTGTTGCTGGCGATCAACACCATCGTGTGCTGCACGCCGCTGTTCATCGTTGCCATTTTCAAGCTGTGCCTGCCCTTCCCGGCCGCGCAGCGGGTGACAGACGAGTTGATGCGGCGTATTCACGAAGCATGGGTCAGCAATAACTCGCGCTGGATGGACTTGATCCGTAAAACCCGTTGGCACATCAAAGGCCTCGAAGGCCTGGACTATGAGCACTCCTACCTCGTGACCAGCAACCACCAGAGCTGGGTCGACATCATGGTGCTGCAATACGTGCTCAACAAACGTATTCGCCCGCTCAAGTTCTTCCTTAAACAAGAGCTGATCTGGGTGCCGGTGATCGGTCTGGCATGGTGGGCACTGGGCTTCCCGTTTATGAAGCGCTACTCCAAGGCCTATTTAGCCAAACACCCCGAGAAGAAAGGCGCCGACCTGGCGACCACGCGTAAAACCTGTGCCAAGTTTAAAAATCAGTCCGTCGCCATTTTCAACTTCGTCGAAGGCACGCGATTTACCGAGGGCAAACACGCGCAACAGCAGTCACCGTTTCGCTACCTGCTCAAGCCAAAGGCCGGAGGTATCGCTTTTGTGCTGGATGCGATGGGTGAACAGTTGAAGTCCATCGTCAACGTGACGATTCACTACCCGGGCGGGCGTCCGGGGTATTGGGACTTGCTGTGTGGCAATGTGAAGGACGTGGTTGTGGTGTTTGAAGAGCTACAAATCCCGAATGAGTTTTTGGGTAAAAACTACGATCAGGATGCCGAATACCGATTGGCGTTCCAAAGCTGGATCAATCGGCTGTGGGAAGACAAAGATCGTTTGTTGGACCAGCTGCATCGCGAATACTAGAAGCACCCTCACCCTAGCCCTCTCCCAGAGGGAGAGGGGACTGATTGGGGCGCTGCTAAAACCCAGGTTCTGCACGAATTGTTTTCGAGTGAAGGTTAGGCAAGGCGAAAACAGGCGAGGACGCGGTCGTCACCTATCAGGGCACGAACGCCAGCACACTGACAGGTGAACCGGAACCAGCCTCCAGACTCAAGAGGCCGATAACTAGCGTGCTCCCTTTAGGAGGCAGTTGGTCTAACCGGGTAAGGCACTCAAGAATGATACCCGCCTTGGCCAACACCAAGTGGTTACTGGCAAAGGTGGTGTCCTGACCCGGATCAACGCCATGCGTATCAATTCCAATACCTGCTATACGACGCTCATCCAACAAAAACTGTGCAGCCCCGGCCCCTACACCGGGGAAATGCAGACCCTGCTCGTCCTCATTCATGAACTGTTCGGGGTCGTGCCAGAGGCCTTGCCAGCCGGTATAGAAGACGACAATTGATCCCGCCTCAATAGGGCCATGTACGTGCTCCCAGTTCATAACATCTTCAACAGTGATCACATAATCAGCGTTTTCCAGCGCCTTGTCTTGCACATCAATCACAACCGCAGGCCGCACCAGTGACTCGGGGGAATAGCCATCTATAGCAATGCCATCCGGATAAAACGTATTCGGCGCATTCATGTGAGTTGCGCTGTGCTCGCCCATGCTGAAACGGCGAAGGTAATAAGCGTCCTGCTCATGGGAGGCTAACAACTCAAAGTGCACCTCAGGATCATTGGGCCAAAGAGGAATCGATGTCGTGATGGAATGGCTGAGATTGATGACGTGGTTGAAGTGAATACTGTTCATTGCTGCACCCTGTTTTTATAAAGAGCTACTGAGCCCGCGTACAAGGATGTTTATAGGGTCAGACCGCACGAGCCAAGAATGTAACTGTTACAACATTCTCGATAGCGCAAATCGGCCCCCTCTCCCTCTGGGAGAGGGCTGGGGGTGAGGGTAAAGCCTTCACCCACTAAAAAGCCCGCCACCGATCTCTCGGTGGCGGGCTTTTTGTTTACGGCTTAAATCGCGCCGCGTTGACGCAACAGGTCCAACACCAACTTCACGCTTTCATCCAGCGACAACGATTGCGTGTTAACCACCAGATCGGCGTTCAACGGCACGTCATACGGGAAGGATTCGCCCGGAATGTTGTCACCACCCGCCGCGTACAGGCCTTGCGGATCGCGTTCGGCACACACGGCTGGCGATGCCTGGACATACACCGTCAACAGTCGGTCATCACCAATCAGCGCTTTAGCCTGTTCGCGACCTTCGGCATCCGGCGCCACAAACGCAGCCAGTGTCAGCAAACCAGCTTCGTTGAACTGACGCGCTACATGTGCAGCACGACGCCAGTTTTCAGTCCGCCCGGCACGGTCCTGAGGCAGACCTTTATTCAGGTCATGGCGCAAGTTCTGGCCATCCAGCACAAACACCGCGCGGCCCATGTCGAACAACTTGCGCTCTACCGCATACGCCAGCGTGCTTTTACCCGCACCCGACAAGCCGCTGAACAAGACGGTCGCCGGCTGCTGACCAAAACGCTGGGCGCGCTCTTCTGTGGTCACGTGGGCAAGGTCGCCGTGATGGCTGGCGCTGCCATGGCCCAGTGGCTGAGCGATGATCATGCCAGCCCCGACCGTGCCATTGGTCAGGCGGTCGATGATGATGAACGAACCCGTGGTGCGGTTGCTTTCATAACCATCCAGCGCAATCGGAGCGTCCAGACTGATCTTGACCTTGCCGATTTCGTTCAACTGCAAGGCGCTGGCCGGCCCTTCTTCCAGCGTGTTCACATCAACTTTGTTGACGATGCTGGCAATCGAACCCGGTACGTAGCTGGTCGCACGCTTGATGTCGTACTTCTTGCCCGGCAACATCGGCTCTTCAGCCATCCATACCAGCATGGCTTCGAAGCTGTCGGTCACCACAGGCACATTGTCAGCATGCACCAACAGGTCGCCGCGGGAGATGTCGATCTCGTCTTCCATGGTCAGGGTAATGGCCTGACCTGGGCCGGCGTGCTCCAACTCACCTTCAAAGGTGACAATGGATTTAACCCGGCTGCTTTTGCCCGAAGGCAGCACCACGATTTCGTCGCCCTTGCGCACGATACCGCTGGCCAGCGTACCGGCAAACCCACGGAAATTCAGGTTCGGGCGGTTTACGTATTGCACCGGGAAGCGCAGGTCGGTGAGGTTGCGGTCAGCCGCCACTTCCACGGTTTCAAGAATTTCCATCAATGACTGGCCGGTGTACCAAGGCGAACGCTCGCTCTTGTTCACCACGTTGTCGCCTTTAAGGGCAGACATCGGAACAAAGTGCAGGCTGGTCGGCTTGAGTTTCAAGCCTTCGGCGAACTTCAGGTAATCGGCCTTGATCGACTCGAATACGGCTTCGTCGAAACCCTTGAGGTCCATTTTGTTGATGGCCACAACGATGTGCTTGATGCCCAACAAAGACGCAATAAAGCTGTGGCGACGGGTTTGGGTCTGCACGCCGTAACGGGCATCCACCAAGATGATCGCCAGATCACAGGTCGACGCACCGGTGGCCATGTTGCGGGTGTATTGCTCATGGCCGGGTGTGTCGGCAATGATGAATTTGCGCTTGGCGGTTGAGAAGTAACGATACGCCACGTCGATGGTGATGCCCTGCTCGCGCTCTGCTTGCAGACCGTCTACCAACAGCGCCAGGTCGATATCATCGCCCGTGGTGCCGCTTTTTTTCGAGTCACGGGTAATGGCTTCCAGATGGTCTTCATAGATCATCTTGGAGTCGTGCAGCAGGCGCCCGATCAGGGTGCTCTTGCCATCATCGACGTTGCCGCAGGTCAGAAAGCGCAACATCTCTTTGCGTTCGTGCTGGCCCAGGTAGGCGAGGATGTCCTCGCTGATCAAATCAGATACGTGCGACATGACAACCCCTTAGAAATAACCCTGACGTTTTTTATCTTCCATTGAGCCGGCGCCATCGTGATCGATGACTCGGCCCTGGCGCTCGGAAGTTCGCGTCAGGAGCATTTCCTGAATGATGTCAGTCAGGGTTTCAGCCTCTGACTCCACCGCACCGGTCAGCGGGTAGCAGCCAAGAGTGCGGAAACGGACCTTTTTCTTGACGATGCGCGCTTTGTCTTCATCAGACAGGTGCTCAAGAATACGCTCGTCGTCGATCATGATCAGCGTGCCGTTCTTCTCGATGACTTCACGCTCAGCCGCGAAATACAACGGCACAATCGGGATGCCTTCGAGGTAGATGTACTGCCAGATGTCGAGTTCGGTCCAGTTGGACAACGGGAATACGCGGATCGATTCGCCCTTGTTGACCTTACCGTTGTAGACATTCCACAACTCGGGGCGCTGGTTTTTCGGATCCCAGCGGTGCTTGCTGTCACGGAACGAGTACACACGCTCTTTGGCGCGCGACTTCTCTTCGTCACGGCGAGCGCCCCCGAAGGCGGCATCAAAACCATATTTGTCCAGAGCCTGCTTCAGGCCCTCGGTTTTCATGATGTCGGTGTGCTTGGCACTGCCGTGGGTGAACGGGTTGATGTTCTGCGCCACCCCATCAGGGTTGACGTGAGTGATCAGATCAAGTCCCAGCTCCGCAACCATCTTGTCGCGAAAGCTGTACATCTCCTGGAATTTCCAGCGAGTGTCGACATGCATCACCGGAAACGGCAGCTTGCCAGGGAAAAATGCCTTGCGGGCAAGGTGCAGCATCACGGCGGAATCTTTACCGATCGAGTACAGCATCACCGGGTTATCGAACTCGGCGGCCACCTCGCGAATGATGTGGATGCTTTCCGCCTCCAGCTGTTTCAGGTGCGTCAGTTTGTCGACCATGGCTACTCACGAAAGCTATCTTATGAACGGCCTGCGGGCCGTGTTCGAGGGCGAATCCTAGCACAGCGCCTTCTTATATTGAGGGCGCTTACTAGATCGAAACGGTCTAAGAATAGATCGCCGGGTTTGGCCTTAGTGCTGCGCAGCATATCGCTCAAATAGGATTCGGACAGTCTATAAAGAGATGCTCAAGGGCAAAACGGCGAGCCAGATAGTCGCCTAGAGCCTGCACACCATAACGCTCGGTGGCGTGGTGCCCGGCGGCTATAAAGCTGATGTCGTTTTCACGCGCGCTGTGGAAGGTTTGCTCAGAGGCTTCGCCACTCAAGTACAAATCAACCCCTGCCAGGACGGCTTGATCGATGTACCCCTGCCCGCCTCCGGTGCACCAGCCAACCCGGCGGATCATCTCGCTGCCTTCAATCACCAGCGGCTCACGCCCCAGTACTTCTTGCACCTTGCGGGCAAAATCGCGAGCGGTCATAGGTTCTGCCAGTGAGCCTACGAGGCCCACTACTTTGGCATTTGTCGGGTCCAACGGGCCTTCGACAGTGATGTCCAACTGACGCGCCAACTGCACGTTGTTGCCCACTTCAGGGTGCACGTCGAGGGGCAGGTGATACGCCAGCAGACTGATGTCGTGTTTGAGCAAGGTTTTCAACCGGCGTTGCTTCATGCCGGTGACGCAGGGGTCTTCACCCTTCCAGAAATAACCGTGGTGCACCAACACCAGATCCGCCTGGGCTTCAACGGCTGCATCGAGCAGCGCCTGACTGGCCGTTACGCCGCTGACGATTCGCATCACCTGCGGGCGCCCTTCGACTTGCAGACCGTTGGGGCAATAATCGCTGATTGCGGCGCAATTCAGGTAACGATTTGCTTCTTCTACCAGCGTGCTCAGGGCTACTGCCATAAAAGACTCCTAAATATAGCGTTCAGAGCCGTTCGGCCCTCGTATAATGGCCGTCATTATGAGCTGTCGAGATGGCTCTGCAACCTTCAGGACTGAGTTCAATGTTTAAGGCTTTGCGTTTTTTTGGCTGGCCACTATTGGCTGGCGTGCTTATCGCGATGCTGATTATTCAGCGTTACCCGCAGTGGGTCGGGCTGCCGAGCCTTGACGTCAACCTGCAACAAGCGCCACAAACCAATTATGTGCAACAGGGTCCCGTCACCTATGCCGACGCCGTGACCCGTGCAGCCCCAGCCGTGGCTAACCTGTACACCACCAAGGTGGTTAACAAAAATGCCCGGCCCTTGTTTGAAGACCCGCAGTTCCGGCACTTCTTCGGCGACAACGCACCCAAGCAAAAGCGTATGGAATCGAGCCTCGGCTCAGCAGTGCTGATGAGCCCCGAAGGGTATCTGCTCACCAATAACCACGTGGTTACCGGCGCAGATCAAATTGTAGTAGCCCTGAAAGATGGTCGGGAAACACTGGCCCGGGTGATCGGTAGTGATCCGGAAACTGACCTTGCGGTGCTCAAGATTGACTTGAAGGACCTGCCATCGATCACCATCGGTCGATCGGACACCCTGCGTATCGGCGATATTGCCCTGGCAATCGGCAACCCGTTCGGGGTCGGCCAGACCACTACCATGGGCATCATCAGTGCCACGGGCCGCAATCAGTTGGGCTTGAACAACTACGAAGATTTTATCCAGACCGACGCCGCCATTAACCCCGGTAACTCGGGCGGTGCGCTCGTGGATGCCAATGGCAATCTGACCGGGATCAACACGGCTATTTTCTCCAAGTCAGGGGGATCACAGGGCATTGGTTTTGCGATCCCGATCAACCTGGCCATGGAAGTGATGAAGGCCATCATTGAGCACGGCCAGGTGATTCGCGGATGGTTGGGGATTGAGGTGCAGCCGCTGACCGCGGATCTGGCCGAGTCATTTGGTTTGAGCGGTCGCCCGGGGATTGTAGTGGCGGGTATTTTCCGCGATGGCCCGGCGCAGAAAGCCGGACTGCAATTGGGTGATGTGATCTTGAGTATTGATGGCGCACCGGCAAGCGACGGACGTCGCTCAATGAATCAGGTCGCTCGTATCAAGCCGTCGGACAAAATCTCGATTCAGGTCATGCGCAATGGCAAGGAACTGAAGCTCACCGCTGAAGTGGGCTTGCGTCCGCCGCAAGAGCAGCCGCCGCAGAAAGAGGAATAAGCAGGCCTAACCCTCACCCCAGCCCTCTCCCAAAGGGAGAGGGAGCTTAATGGGTGAAGTTACGTAGATCTGCTTTTGGATTGAATCCCCTCTCCATCTGGGAGAGGGCGCGGTTACAGCGCTGACAACCCTTCAATCAACGCCGCATTCTGCTCCGGCGTCCCAATGCTGATACGCAAGAACTGTGCGATACGCAGTTGCTTGAAGTGACGCACGATCACCCCCTGCCCCCGCAACTTCGCAGCCAGCGCACCGGCATCATGCTCCGGGTGACGAGCAAAGATGAAGTTGGCCGCCGATGGCAGCACCTCAAACCCCAGCGCCTGCAACTGACCCACGACGTGCTCACGGCTATCCATCACCAGCTGGCAGGTGTGGTCAAAATACTCACGGTCAGCAAACGCTGCCGCTGCTCCGGCAATCGCGATGCGATCCAGAGGATAGGAGTTGAAGCTGTTCTTGATCCGCTCCAGCGCTTCAATCAGGTCTGGATGGCCCACAGCCAATCCAACTCGCAGACCGGCCAGAGAGCGCGACTTGGACAAGGTTTGCGTCACCAACAGGTTCGGATAGCGACCGACCAAGCTGATGGCCGTCTCACCCCCAAAGTCGATGTAGGCTTCGTCCACCACGACCACAGAATCCGGGTTGGCCAACAGAATCTGCTCAATGGCTTGCAGTGCCAACAAGCAACCCGTCGGCGCGTTGGGGTTCGGAAAAATAATCCCGCCATTGGCCTTGGCATAGTCCGCAGGCTGAATCTGGAACTGCTCATCCAGAGGCACCGCATCAAACTCAATGCCATACAAACCGCAGTAAACCGGATAGAAGCTGTAGCTGATGTCCGGAAACAACAGCGGCTTGTCGTGCTGGAACAAACCGTTAAACACATGGGCCAGCACTTCGTCAGACCCATTCCCCAGAAATACCTGATCGGTCTGTACGCCGTAATACTCAGCCACAGCCTGCTTGAGCAGGTCACTGTTGGGATCCGGATATAAACGCAGGTCGTCGTTAATCTCGGCCTGCATCGCTGCCAGCGCTTTAGGCGAAGGCCCGTAAGGGTTTTCGTTAGTGTTGAGTTTGACCAGTTTGGTCAACTTCGGTTGTTCACCCGGCACATAAGGCACCAGTTCTTTAACGAACGGACTCCAGAATTTGCTCATGCTTATTGCCCCTGCTCGGTGTCAGCGATGATTCGGTATTCAGCGCTGCGAGCGTGCCCGGTCAGCGATTCGCCACGCGCCAGAATTGAGGCGGTTTTACCTAACTCCGATGCGCCTTGCTCGGAGCAGAAGATGATCGAGGAGCGTTTCTGGAAGTCGTACACGCCCAGCGGCGAGGAGAAACGCGCGGTGCCGGAAGTCGGCAGCACGTGGTTAGGCCCGGCGCAATAATCACCCAGAGCTTCAGAGGTGTGACGGCCCATGAAGATGGCACCCGCATGACGGATTTGCGGCAACCAGGCTTGAGGGTCAGCCACTGAGAGCTCCAGGTGCTCCGGAGCAATGCGGTTGGACACGTCAATCGCCTGCTGCATGTCCTTGACCAGAATCAAGGCGCCACGGCCTTTGATCGAAGTTTCGATTATCTCGGCACGTTCCATGGTCGGCAGCAGCTTGGCAATACTGGCTGCGACTTTGTCGAGGAACTCTGCATCCGGGCTGACCAAAATAGCTTGCGCATCTTCGTCATGCTCAGCTTGGGAGAACAGGTCCATGGCGATCCAGTCCGGATCAGTCTGACCATCACACACCACCAGAATCTCCGATGGCCCGGCGATCATGTCGATGCCCACTTGACCGAACACGTGACGCTTGGCCGTGGCCACATAGATATTGCCGGGGCCTACCACTTTGTCGACTTTGGGTACGCTTTCGGTGCCGTACGCCAGCGCAGCAACCGCTTGAGCACCACCGATGGTGAACACCCGATCAACGCCGGCGATGCAGGCCGCCGCCAATACCAGTTCGTTGATTTCACCGCGCGGGGTCGGAACAACCATGACCACTTCAGTCACGCCGGCCACTTTGGCCGGGATTGCATTCATCAATACCGACGACGGGTATGAAGCTTTACCACCCGGCACGTACAGGCCTGCACGATCCAGCGGCGTAACTTTCTGGCCCAGCACCGTGCCATCGGCTTCGGTGTAGCTCCAGGAATCCTGCTTCTGTTTTTCGTGGTAGCTGCGCACGCGTTGAGCGGCTTTTTCCAGTGCCTCACGCTGAGGCACGGTGATGCGGGTCAAGGCCAATTCCAGACGCTCGCGCGGCAGAATCAAGTCGGCCATTGAATTCACGGTCAACCCGTCAAAGCGCTGAGTAAATTCAACCAGCGCCGCGTCTCCGCGTTCGCGCACCGCTTTGATAATGTCGAGTACGCGCTGATTGACCGAGTCGTCTGACACACTTTCCCAGCTCAGCAGATGATCCAGATGCTGCGCGAAATCCGGGTCAGCAGCGTTGAGTCGGCGAATTGCAGTGGGAGCGGTCATAGCGAGGGCCTCGGTAATGGGCGTTAGCTTGGAATGGTTTTTTGCAAGGATCAGGCACGGCAAGACTACCAAGCCATCCGCGTGGGTACCTGAAATTTCTGGCTATTACGCGGATGGATGGGCGCGACATCAGGGATTAGACCCAGGTCGCGCAGGTGAGTCAGCCGCGGTGTCGCGACTCCACTGCTTTGCGCAGGGTGTCGATCAGGGCTTGAATTCGGGCGTGCTGCATTTTCATCGAGGCCTTGTTAACCACCAGACGGGAGCTGATGGCGGCAATGAATTCCTGAGGTTCCAAGCCATTGGCACGCAAGGTGTTACCGGTATCGACCACGTCGATGATTTTGTCGGCCAGGCCAATCAATGGCGCCAGCTCCATCGAGCCATACAGCTTGATGATGTCGACCTGACGGCCTTGTTCGGCATAGTAGCGCTTGGCAACGTTGACGAACTTGGTGGCAATGCGCAGGCGGCCTTTAGGTTCAGGCACACCGATGGCTCCAGCGGTCATCAGCTTGCACTGGGCAATCTGGAGGTCGAGTGGCTCGTAAAGACCCTGGCCACCGTATTCCATCAGCACGTCTTTACCGGCAACACCGAGGTCGGCGGCACCATGTTCAACGTAAGTCGGCACATCGGTCGCACGTACAATCAGCAGGCGGACGTCTGGCTGTGAGGTCGGGATGATCAGCTTGCGGCTTTTGTCCGGATTCTCGGTCGGCACAATGCCTGCTTCAGCCAGAAGCGGCAGGGTGTCGTCAAGGATACGGCCCTTGGACAGTGCAATGGTCAACATGGGAAACGTAAGTCCTTATCAGGGTACTTTTGCCCGTACGCAATCGGCGCCGGACAAGCATCGAGCCTGATAATCAGGCTCGACTTGAACGATTCAAGGCCAGGTAAGATAACGCGTGAACGCCGTTACGTCACCTGACAGCTGGACACGATCCATGTGCCCATGAGGCCAAACGCCAACAAACTAGCCCGGAACGCGGCGAATTTTGGCACCCAGCATTTGCAGTTTTTCTTCGATGCACTCGTAACCACGGTCGATGTGGTAGATGCGGTCGATCAGGGTGTCACCTTCAGCAACCAGTGCCGAAATCACCAGGCTTGCGGAAGCACGCAGATCCGTAGCCATCACTGGCGCGCCTTTTAGCGTTTCAGTGCCGGTTACGATGGCGGTGTTGCCTTCGACCTGAATTTTGGCGCCCATGCGGTGAAGTTCATACACGTGCATGAAACGGTTTTCAAAGATGGTCTCGATCACTGCACCCGTGCCTTCGGCAATGGCGTTGAGCGAGATGAACTGCGCCTGCATGTCGGTCGGGAATGCAGGGTACGGAGCTGTACGCACATTCACCGCTTTAGGGCGTTTGCCGTGCATGTTCAGTTCGATCCAGTCTTCACCGGTGGTCACTTCAGCGCCGGCTTCCTTGAGCTTTTCAAGCACGGCTTCAAGGATGGTCGGATCGGTGTCCTTGACCTTGACGCGGCCACCGGTCACGGCAGCAGCAACCAGATAAGTACCCGTTTCGATACGGTCTGGCATCACGCGATAAGTGGCAGGGTGCAGCTCTTTGACGCCATCAATGATGATGGTGTCAGTGCCAGCACCGCTTACCTTGGCGCCCATGGCGTTCAGGAAGTTGGCCAGGTCAACGACTTCAGGCTCGCGAGCAGAGTTCTGCAATACACTGCGGCCATTGGCCAGTGCTGCGGCCATCATGATGTTTTCAGTACCGGTCACACTCACGGTATCGAAGAAGAAGTTAGCACCCTTCAAGCCACCTTCAGGTGCCTTGGCTTTGATGTAACCGCCTTCAACATCAATCACCGCGCCCATGGCTTCAAGGCCACGGATGTGCAGGTCGACCGGACGCGAACCAATGGCGCAACCGCCCGGCAATGCAACTTCAGCGTAACCGAAGCGAGCCACCATCGGCCCCAGAACCAGAATCGACGCACGCATGGTTTTAACCAGTTCGTACGGCGCCACCAGGGTTTTGATGGTATTCGGGTTGATTTCTACGCTGAGCTTTTCATCAATCACCGGCTCAATGCCCATGCGACCGAACAGCTCGATCATGGTGGTGATGTCATGCAAATGTGGCAGGTTGGCAACCGTTACCGGGCCATTGCACAGCAAGGTCGCTGCCAGAATCGGCAGAGCAGAGTTCTTCGCACCGGAAATACGGATTTCGCCATCAAGACGGGCACCGCCGGTAATAATCAATTTATCCATAACAATCTCGACGCCAATGGGCTCAGGGGGCTCAGGTGCGCTCGGCCCAGGCCGCGCTGCTGAAGAATTTCATAGTGACCGCATGGATGCTGCCATCAGCAATCCACGGGTTCAAATGGGCATAGATGCTTTGTTGACGTTTAACCGGGCTCAAGGCCGCCAGTTCGTCACTAATCACGTTCAGCTGAAAGTTGCAGCCTTCGCCCTCAACTTCTACCTGGATTCCAGGCAGCTTTCCCTCAAGAAAGCTCTTCACTTCTACGGCCTGCATGCTCAACCTCAATCGGCGCCTAACGCGCGCGGGTCGGCCATCATACAAAAAAGCCCCGCGCCTGCGAACCCCACTTAACAGGACTCTGACGGGGGGCTTTGCTGTATGTGGCGATTAATGGTGTGCCAACAACTCGGTCAAACCCGACACTTGGGCGATTTCGCGCATGTCTTCGGGTAATCCACGAATGCTTAATGACTTGTTCTGGGCGTCTGCGTCCCGGATAAAGCACAACAGCAGCGACAAACCCACGCTGCTGGATTTAATGACCGCAGAGCAATCCACCACCAGGGCTTTGGCCAAGGCTTTTTTGATCAGCGCCTGACCTTCCTTGCGTAAACGAGGACCGGTCTGATAATCGAGTACGCCACTGAGGCGCAATTCGCTTTCGCCGGCCAGGGTGATGGCGGCTTCACTCATTGGCTCAGCTTCTCATCGGTTTTTTCCTTGGCTTTGGCGACTTCGCCAGCCCAGTTATCGATGGTCTTGTCCAGATTGTTGCCGTTACGGCTCATGGCATCAGCGAACTGATCGCGGAACAACTTGCCGATGTTGATGCCATTGATGATGACGTTACGCACCTTCCACTCGCCATTCACCTTATTAAGGGTATAGGACAACGGATAGATAGCGCCCTTCTCACCCTTCACGGTCATATCAACGCTGGTGCGATCGCCGCTTTCATCCTTGGCAGGAGAAACAGTGATGCCTTCGTTCTTGAATTCAAGCAAGGCGTTGCCATAGAACTGCATCAGGCTGCGCTTGAAGTTTTCTTGAAAGCGCTGCATTTGCGCAGGGGTGGCGTTACGCGAATATTTCACGGTCATGATGCTTCGCGAAATACCATCAACATCCACAACAGGGCCAACGATGTTGTTCAGAGCATCGTAAAACTTGGCTGGATTTTGCTTGTACTGCTCTTTATTAGCAGCCAGATCGGCCAGCAGCCGTGTGGTCGTATCAGAAACGATGTCATGGGCAGACTGGCCCGGTGCGGCGTTAGCCATCATCGGCAGTGCGGCTGCCAGAATAACCAGCAGGCCACGGCGCAAGAGAGAAATCATCTAAAAGCTCCTTATTTGGCTTCTTTGCTAACGGTATTCATCAGAAATTTTCCGATCAGATCTTCAAGCACCAGGGACGACTGGGTGTCGTGAATGGTGCCGCCATCTTTCAGCAGGGTGTCATCGCCACCGACGCTGATACCGATGTATTTCTCGCCCAGCAGACCCGCCGTGAGAATAGACGCTGTCGAGTCGGTCGGCAGGTTATCGACGCTCTTGTCGACTTGTAAGGTGACGCGGGCCGTGAAGTTGTCACGGTCCAGGTCGATCGCCGTGACCTTGCCGATAGTCACGCCCGCCATAGTGACCTTGGCGCGCACGGTCAGACCGGCGATGTTGTCAAAGTAAGCGTAGAGCTTATAAGTGTCGGTGCTGGCCGTCGGAGACAGTCCACTGACTCGCAGGGCAAGCAACAATAAAGCCAGGATGCCAGCCAGCAAAAACAGGCCGACACCGATTTCCATGGTGCGGTTTTGCATCAGAAATCTCCAAACATCAAGGCAGTCAAAATAAAGTCCAGCCCGAGGACTGCCAGCGAGGCATACACCACGGTCTTGGTAGTGGCACGGCTGATCCCCTCTGAAGTGGGCTCACAGTCATAACCTTGAAACACAGCAATCCAGGTCACCACAAAGGCAAACACGATGCTTTTGATGATCCCGTTGAGCACATCACCACTGAAGGTCACGCTGTTTTGCATGTTTGCCCAGTACGAGCCGTCATAAACGCCCAACCAGTCGACCGCCACCCACGAACCGCCCCAGATCCCGACCACGCTGAAAATCATCGCCAGCAGCGGCAGGGAAATAAAACCGGCCCACAAGCGAGGCGCAATGATGTACTTGAGCGGGTCCACACCGATCATTTCAAGGCTGGACAATTGCTCGCTGGATTTCATGTTGCCGATTTCGGCGGTCAGGGCTGAGCCCGCCCGCCCGGCAAACAACAGCGCAGTCACCACGGGTCCCAGTTCACGTAACAGGGTCAGAGCAACCATCTGCCCGACAGCCTGCTCGGAACCATAACTGGACAAAATGCTGAAACCTTGCAAGGCCAGCACCATGCCGATAAACACCCCGGACACGACGATGATGACCAGCGACATGACGCCAACAGAGTGCAATTGCTTGAGCAATAGCCCAAACATGCCGCCGATGCCACCACGCCCCAGCAAAGCGTGAAACAGGAAGATCACCGAGCGCCCCAAGACCGAAACCATGTCGATCCCGGCCCGGCCAAATAACGCGATGCGGTCCATTATTGAATGCTTGCGCATCAGCGCTTCCCCAGTAAATCGGTTCGGTAGTCCGACGCCGGAAAGTGAAACGGAACAGGACCGTCCGGGTCGCCGTTCATAAATTGACGAATACGCGGGTTATCGGCATTCATCAGTTCTTCTGGCGTACCCTGCCCCAGCACCTGACCATCACCCACCACGTAGAGATAGTCAGCAATACTCGCGGTTTCAGCCAGATCGTGCGAAACAACAATACTGGTGATACCCAGCGCATCATTGAGCAAGCGTATCAGACGCACCAGAACACCCATTGCGATAGGGTCTTGCCCGACAAACGGCTCGTCATACATCAGGATTTGCGGGTCAAGGGCAATGGCCCGTGCCAGGGCAACTCGACGTTTCATGCCGCCGGACAGCTCATCCGGCATCAGATTGATGGCTCCGCGCAGTCCCACTGCCTGCAACTTGAGCAGCACGATGTCGCGAATCATTTCTTCAGGCAAATGGGTATGAACACGTAGCGGAAAGGCTACGTTTTCAAATACGTCCAGATCGGTGAACAACGCACCGCTCTGAAACAAAACGCCCATGTGCTTGCGCGCATCAAACAGGTCACTGCGCGACAGCGTCGGCAGGTTCTGACCGTTGACCCACACTTCACCGCTGCTGGGACGCAGTTGCATCCCCATCAAACGCAAAAGGGTAGTCTTGCCACAGCCCGAAGGGCCCATGATCCCAGTGACTTTGCCACGCGGGATCAAAATATCGACATTATTGAAGATGCTGCGCGTGCCGCGCTTGAAGGACACTCCCTTCAGCTCGACCGCGTAGGCGTTATCAGCGCTCATCTAAACTCCTTGCGATGCAGCCTCTGCCTCTCACTCGGACACCCGGCTCCTTCAGTAAAAAGAAGCATGCTCCCTGAGCGGGCCGAACTGGCGGCGAACTATACCACTGCTCTTACTGACCGCCCAAGGCCGAAGGAGTGCCCTGTAAGCATCCAGACAGCGAAATTAATCCCATTGAGCACCAAGGCCGTGACCTCTTTACAGGTGCAGACCACAAACTACGACGATCGCGCGTGAGTGATCAGCACATAACCGCTATAATCTTTGCCTTTTCTCAGGCTACCCGACTTCAAACATGAGCCAATCCAGCGACCTGATTCAATCTGCCCAACGCACCATCCGCCTCGAGCTGGAAGCTGTAGAAGGCTTGCTGACCCATATCGACGCTGATTTCGTGAGCGCTTGCGAGATGATTCTTGCAAGTAAAGGCCGTGTAGTTGTGGTCGGCATGGGCAAGTCCGGGCACATCGGCAATAAAATCGCCGCGACCCTGGCCAGCACCGGCACCACTGCTTTCTTCGTCCATCCGGCTGAAGCCAGTCATGGCGACATGGGCATGATTACCCGCGACGACATTATCCTCGCGCTGTCCAATTCCGGATCGACCGCTGAAATCGTGACCCTGCTGCCCCTGATCAAGCGCCTGGGCATCAAATTGATCAGCATGACCGGCAATCCCGAATCACCATTGGCCAAAGCCGCCGATGTCAGCCTGGATGCTCGTGTGGCACAAGAGGCTTGCCCACTCAATCTGGCGCCCACCTCATCGACCACTGCGGCATTGGTACTGGGCGACGCGCTGGCCATAGCTTTGCTTGAAGCGCGCGGCTTCACCGCCGAAGACTTTGCTTTTTCCCATCCAGGTGGCGCTCTGGGTCGACGCTTGCTGTTGAAAGTCGAAAACGTCATGCACTCGGGTGATGAATTGCCGCACGTGGTTCGCGGCACCTTGCTCAAAGATGCGTTGATGGAAATGACCCATAAAGGCCTCGGCATGACCGTGGTTATAGAAGAAGATGGCCGTCTGGCCGGGATCTTCACCGACGGCGACTTGCGTCGCACGCTGGATCGCGAGATCGATATTCGCAATGCCATCATCGACACGGTCATGACCCCACATGGCAAAACGGCACGAGCCGACATGCTCGCAGCCGAAGCCCTGAAGATCATGGAAGACCATAAAATCAGCGCACTGGTGGTTGTCGACAAGGAAGACCGCCCGGTAGGCGCCTTGAACATGCACGACTTGCTGCGCGCAGGAGTGATGTAATGACTCAAGAACTGCTTAAACGCGGTAAAGGTATTAAGCTGGCCGTCTTCGACGTCGATGGCGTGCTGACAGATGGGCGGCTGTACTTCCTTGAAGACGGCAGCGAATTCAAGTCGTTCAGTACACTCGATGGTCAGGGCATTAAAATGCTGATGGCTGCGGGCGTTCAAACAGCCATTATCAGCGGTCGCAAGACGCCTGCGGTTGAGCGTCGCGCGCAAAATCTGGGCATCCCACATCTGTATCAGGGCCGCGAAGACAAATTAGTGGTTTTGGACGAGCTTCTCGGCCAACTCAACCTAAGCTATGAGCAGGTTGCTTATTTGGGCGACGACTTACCCGACTTGCCGGTTATACGCCGCGTAGGCTTGGGCATGGCGGTTGCCAATGCGGCAAGTTTTGTTCGCCAGCACGCCCATGGGGTTACCCAGGCGCGAGGCGGCGAAGGTGCAGCACGCGAATTTTGCGAGCTGATTCTGCGAGCCCAAGGCCGCCTTGATGCTGCCCTCGCCGCCTACCTATAGAGCTTTATATGCTGAGCAAAAAGATTCGCAACATCCTGCTATTCACAGTCATTGCCGCGTTGTTCGCGGCTGTTGGCTACTGGAATATCAGCCCGGAACGCTTTCTCGACCGCCCTCCCGTGGCTGTTGATGAAGGCGCCATTGACTACTACGCCCTGAAAACGCGCAGCCTTCAATATTTACCGGACGGCAAGTTGCAGTACGAAATGACCGCCGACAAGGTTGAACACTTGAAGGCATCCGAAGTCACCTTGCTGACCACTCCCGACCTGCAAATGTATCGCGGCACAGCCTATCCGTGGCACGTACAAAGCGAGCACGGTGAAGTGAACCCGGACGGTACTGAAGTTGAGCTGATCGACTCGGTGCGCGTAGCCCGTACCGACGAAAAAGATCGCACCACCATTATTACCAGCACCCGCATGACTGTTTTCCCTCAGAAGCAATATGCGCAGACCGACCGAGACGTTAGAATCGACGGCGCTGGCGGTGTAACGACTGGCAAGGGAATGAAAGCATATTTGAAAGACGGCAGGATGGACCTGCTGTCCAACGTAAGAGGACAGTATGAGTCTCGTTAAAACCCTCCCATTATTGCTCAGCCTGAGCGCAGCACTGGGAAGCGCGAGCGCCTGGGCTCTGCCGAACGACAATGAACAGCCTATTCACATCCAGGCTGATGATGCGCAGCTGGATGACAAAAACGGGGTCGCTACCTACAAGGGCGACGTCATCATCACCCAAGGCTCGATGAAGATTACCGGCAACAAGGTAACCATCACCCGTAACGCTGCGGGCGAAATTGACGTTGTGACGTCGGTGGGCAATCTGGCTTACTTCGAGCAATTGCAAAAAGCCACTGATCCAAAGCCCGTGCAGGCCTATGCTGTAACGATCCAATACCATGCGCCTCAAAATCGCATCGTACTGATCGACAAGGCCAAGGTTATCAATGACGGCAACACCACCGAAGGCGAGAAAATCGTCTACGACACCGTCAAGCAAGTGGCTAACGCTGGCCGTGCCAATGGCTCTAATGTCACCGCACCGCGACCACGCATCGATATGGTCATCCAGCCGAAGAAGAAAACTGACCAGCAGAAGGCCCGTTAATGGCTACTCTGAAAGCCCAGCATTTGGCTAAAAGCTACAAGAGTCGCCAAGTGGTACGCGATGTCAGCTTGTCAATCGACAGCGGGCAAATCGTAGGCTTGCTTGGCCCTAACGGCGCAGGCAAGACCACGTGCTTTTATATGATTGTCGGCCTGGTTCAGGCCGATCAGGGTCGCGTGCTGATCGATGATCTGGATGTCAGCCACCAACCCATGCACGGCCGCGCACGTGCCGGTATCGGGTACTTGCCACAGGAAGCGTCAATCTTCCGCAAGCTGTCGGTTGCCGACAACATCATGGCGATTCTCGAAACGCGCAAGGAGCTCGACAAGGCCGGTCGCCGTAAAGAGCTGGAAAGCCTGCTGCAGGAATTCCATATCAATCATATCCGCGACAGCCTGGGCATGAGCTTGTCCGGTGGTGAGCGACGTCGGGTAGAAATTGCCCGCGCTCTGGCTACCGCTCCGAAGTTCATCCTGCTCGACGAACCTTTTGCCGGCGTTGACCCCATTTCCGTGGGTGATATTAAACAGATCATTCACCACCTCAAAGCCAAAGGCATTGGCGTGCTGATCACAGACCACAACGTGCGTGAAACCCTCGATATCTGTGAAACTGCCTACATCGTCAACGACGGTCAACTGATCGCAGAAGGCGATGCTGAAACCATTTTGGCCAACAAGTTGGTTCGCGAAGTGTATCTGGGGCATGAGTTCCGCTTGTAAACCCCATCGTGAGTGGCCCCTTGTAGCGATAAACCTTGAACATCATTATGACGGTCAAGGTTTTTTCGCATTTGGGGCCCGCTTGCACGCCGCTTCTGAAAACATCTCAAACTAATTGGAAACGCCCCTAGTCAAACGTACTGGGTTCAGGCATATAATTTGCTTATGTTTGGCGCTCACGCGCCTTGGTAGTGGATGGCGCCATGCGCGCCGGCGAATAAGGTCTTAAGCCCCAGCCATGAAACCATCGCTAGTCCTGAGAATGGGCCAACAGCTGACGATGACACCGCAGCTGCAACAGGCCATCCGTCTGCTCCAATTGTCCACCCTGGATCTGCAACAGGAAATCCAGGAGGCTCTGGAATCAAATCCAATGCTCGAGCGCCAGGAAGAAGGCGACGACTTCGACAATTCAGACCCTCTGGCCGACAACATCGAGCAAAAACCCAATAACGATATTCAGGAGCCGTCGTATCAGGAGTCCACACCCACCGTGGACAACCTGGAAGAAGGTGAATGGAACGAACGCATTCCCAATGAGCTGCCTGTCGACACGGCTTGGGAAGACGTCTACCAAACCAGCGCCAGCAGCCTGCCAAGCAACGATGATGACGAGTGGGACTTCACCACCCGCACCTCGGCCGGCGAAAGCCTGCAAAGCCACCTGCTGTGGCAACTGAATCTGGCACCCATGTCAGACACTGACCGGCTGATTGGCGTAACGCTCATCGACTGCATCAACAACCAAGGGTATCTCGACGAGTCACTAGACGAAATCCTTGAGGCATTCGACCCAGAACTCGACATCGAACTCGATGAGATCGAAGCCGTTCTGCACCGCATTCAGCAATTCGAACCAGCTGGGATTGGCGCCCGCAACCTCAGTGAGTGTCTGCTTCTTCAATTGCGCCAGCTGCCGTCCAAAACGCTATGGCTCAATGAAGCCAAGCGCCTGGTAACGGACTACATCGACCTCTTGGGCGCCCGCGATTACAGTCAGCTCATGCGCCGCATGAAGCTCAAGGAAGATGAGCTGCGTCAGGTCATTGAACTGATACAAAGCCTCAACCCGCGCCCCGGCTCGCAAATCGAGTCCAGCGAAGCCGAATACGTGGTACCGGACGTGATTGTGCGCAAGGACAATGATCGCTGGCTGGTTGAGCTTAATCAGGAGTCCATGCCACGTTTGCGGGTAAACCCTCAATACGCTGGTTTTGTGCGCCGCGCTGATACCAGCGCCGACAACACCTTCATGCGCAATCAGTTGCAAGAAGCTCGCTGGTTTATCAAAAGCCTGCAAAGCCGCAATGAAACGCTGATGAAAGTGGCGACGCAAATCGTCGAGCACCAGCGCGGCTTTCTGGAATATGGTGATGAAGCCATGAAGCCTTTGGTGCTGCATGACATTGCCGAAGCAGTAGGCATGCACGAGTCGACCATTTCCCGGGTGACCACGCAAAAGTTCATGCATACGCCCCGCGGCATTTATGAGTTGAAGTACTTTTTCTCCAGCCACGTCAGCACTTCTGAAGGGGGCGAATGCTCGTCCACAGCGATCCGCGCCATCATTAAAAAACTGGTGGCGGCTGAAAATCAGAAAAAGCCGTTGAGTGACAGCAAGATCGCTGGTTTACTGGAGGCACAAGGTATTCAAGTGGCCCGTCGCACCGTCGCGAAGTACCGCGAATCCCTCGGGATAGCGCCTTCCAGCGAACGCAAGAGGTTGATGTAAGCCACGGGCCACCGCGTTTCAGTGGCAGGCTGTTCGGCCTGCCACTTTATGCAATGGCAACCGAAGGAGAAACTGCATGCAAATCAACATCAGTGGACAGCATCTGGAAGTCACCGACGCGTTACGCGCTTACATAGGCGAAAAATTCAAACGCCTGGAGAACCATTTCGACAAGATCACCAATGCACAGGTCATCATGAAAGTCGAAAAACTTCAGCAGAAGATTGAAGCCACCCTGCATATCCCCAAGGGTCCGAAGGAAGTCGTTGCGAACGCAGAGCATACCGATATGTATGCTGCAATCGACCTGCTCGCTGACAAGCTCGATCGCCAACTGAAAAAACATAAGGAAAAGTCCCAAAGCCTGCTTCAAGGCGCAACGGGGCGTTAATACTCCATACCCATGATTCGACTTGAAAATATCCTGACCCCTGGCCGTTCCCTTGTGAACGTGCCGGGCGGCAGTAAAAAGCGCGTACTCGAACACACTGCCAAGCTGATTCACGATCAGGTGCCTGATCTGGCCATGCAGGACGTTTACGAGAGTTTGCTTGCCCGTGAAAAACTGGGTTCCACCGGTTTTGGTAACGGCATTGCCATACCTCATTGCCGCCTCAAGGGTTGCGAGGCGCCTGTCAGCGCCTTGTTGCACCTCGATGCGCCCATAGATTTCGACGCCATTGATGGCGCGCCAGTCGACCTGCTATTCGTTTTGCTCGTGCCTGAAGCGGCCACCGATGCTCATCTGGAACTGCTCAGGCAGATCGCCAGCATGCTCGACCGCAAAGACGTGCGCGACCAACTGCGCGCAGCCAGCAGCAACGAAGAGCTGTATAAGGTTGTTCTGGACGTACAGAGCGATCATTAATCATGCGCTTAGTCATCGTTAGCGGACGCTCAGGCTCCGGAAAAAGCACTGCACTGGCTGTCCTCGAAGACAACGGTTTCTATTGCATCGACAATCTGCCCGCCGGGCTGCTGCCAGAGCTGGCAGAGCGTGCGCTGATTCATACCGAATTGGCACAGCCGCTGGTTGCCGTGTCCATTGACGCACGTAACTTGCCCAGCCATTTGTCGCGTTTTCCGCAACTGCTTGAAGAGGTGCGCAACCGGCACATACAGTGCGATGTGCTGTTTCTGGATGCCGACGAAGAAACCTTGCTTAAACGCTTCTCTGAAACACGCCGGCGTCACCCACTGAGCAGCGCCAGTCGCTCTCTGGCCGAAGCCATACGTGACGAGAACCTCTTGCTCGGGCCCATTGCCGACCTGGCTGACCTGACGATCAATACCACCAACCTCAACCTCTATCAGCTGCGCGATACCATCAAGCTGCGTTTGCTGAACAAACCCGAGGCCGGGACCGCATTTTTGGTTGAGTCGTTTGGTTTCAAGCGTGGCATGCCGGTCGATGCCGACTTGGTGTTCGATGTGCGCTGCTTGCCTAACCCGTACTGGAAGCCAGAGCTACGCGAGCAATCGGGGCTGGACAAGCCGGTCGCAGACTACCTGTCAGCACAGCCGGATGTCGAAGAGATGTTTCAGGATATCTCCAGCTACCTGCTTAAATGGCTGCCCCGCTTCGCAGCCAGCAACCGGGCGTATGTCACCATTGGCATTGGCTGCACAGGCGGGCATCATCGCTCGGTCTACCTGACTGAACGCCTCGGTAAATGCCTGCAAGAAACCCTGAAGAACGTCCAGGTTCGCCACCGCGACCTTACCTGAAAGGATCACTACCGCGATGCCTGCACTGGAAATTGAAATCATCAACAAGCTGGGCTTGCACGCCCGGGCATCGGCCAAGTTCGTAGGTATCGCAGGACAGTTTCCATGTCTGGTCAGAGCAGGACGTACCGCTGACTCGATGGTGGATGGCAAAAGCATCATGGCCATGATGATGCTTGCCGCTGGCAAGGGCACGACTATCCACCTCAAGACTGAAGGCGAGAAAGAGCAGGAAGCCCTTGATGCCCTGACCAAACTCATCAATAACTACTTTGATGAAGGCGAGTAAGCCACGCTTAACCCAACGCCGTATCCATCACCATCATCAAGCAAAACCCTACACACAAGCCCAGACTGGCCAGTTTTTCGTGGCCATTGCGGCGTGATTCGGGGATGACTTCTTGCGTGACCACCAGCAGCATGGCCCCCGCCGCCAATGCCAACCCCATTGGCAACAATACTTCGGCCAGATTGACCAACCAGGCACAAAGCAAGGCGAACACCGGCTCGACAAGGCCTGAGGCAGCCCCGATCAAGAATGCCCTGACCCGCGACATGCCCGCGCCAGCCAACACCAATGCAATTACCAGCCCCTCTGGCACATCCTGAAGCGCAATGCCCATCGCCAGACTATCGGCGTCTGGCATTCCGCCGCCTGCCGACACCCCGACCGCCATGCCTTCGGGGATGTTATGCGCCACGATGGCAATCACGAACAACCAGATGCGCGGTGCAATCACGGGTTCACCGGGACGACTGACCAAGACTTCTGGCCCGCCTCCCGCGACCTTGCGGTCCACCAGAAACAAAAAGAAAGCGCCCAGCAAGATACCCGCACTGATCAACCCGCTGGCGGCCCAAGCTGACAAGCCAAGACTTTGAGCCGCTGCTATGCCGGGAACAATCAGCGAGAAGGCCGTGGCGGCCAGCATCACCCCGGCACCAAAGCCCAACAAGGTATCGCTGACCGCCACTGGCATCTTGCGAATAACCAGCACCGGCACCGCGCCCAGCGCCGTACCCAACGCGCAGAGCGCTCCGCCTTGCAGCGCCCGTAACATCCTGGGCTCCAGATCCAGCCAGACCAATCCCTTGGCTACCAGCAAGGCCGTGCCCGCCAACAGCAAGAGCGTGCCAAGGGCATAGCGAAACATTCGCACGCCCCCGACCGCTAATATTTGCGTGCCCATAATCTGCCTGAATCCTGTTGAGTCAGCCAATAGCGGCCTGATAACGACGCGCCACTTCTGGCCAATTAATAACGTTATAAAACGCACTGATGTATTCGGGACGACGGTTTTGGTAACGCAGGTAGTACGCGTGCTCCCACACATCCAGCCCAAGAATCGGCGTGTTGCCATTCATCAACGGACTGTCCTGATTACCGCTGCTTTCGACGACCAATGTTTTTTGTGGCGTGACACTCAACCATGCCCAGCCACTGCCAAAACGGGTCAATGCAGCCTTGGTAAAGGCTTCTTTGAACGCATCAAGCCCTCCCAACTGCTCATCAATCGCCTTAAGCAGTGCGCCTTCTGGAATACCTCCCCCTTTAGGACTCATCACTTCCCAGAATAGAGAGTGATTGGCATGTCCACCGCCATGATTGATCACTGCCGGTCGCAGTTGCTCGGGCAATTGCTGAACGCTGGCGACCAGTTTTTCCACTGGCCAGTCTTCCCATTCGGTTCCCTGCACAGCCGCATTGAGATTATTGATATAGGTCTGGTGGTGTTTGGTGTGATGAATTTCCATGGTTTGCGCATCAATATGCGGCTCAAGGGCGTCATAGGCATAAGGCAAAGCAGGCAATGTGTAAGTCATATCAATGTACTCCTGAGTGATGGCCGCTGTGTACTGAACGCTCCAGGGTGGTTTGAGCCACGCTGTTTTTAAGCAACAGGCTGGAGCGCGGGTATTCACCGTGTTCGCCAATGAAATTCAACAGTTCTACATAGGTCTTGCTGCTATGACGCAGCGCAGCCTGGCGCAACGCGGGGACCAAACGGTCGTTCTGCATGGTGTGCAGTAATCGTTGATGAATCGCACAGAGGTACTCAACGCTTTCTTCTGGCTGGTTGAGGCGCAAATGCAAATCCGCCAGGTTGTGGTGCGATATCACACACGCAGCCACTGCTTCGTCGGCATCACTCCAGCGCTCAAACAGAACCTGTGCCAGAGCAAGGGCCTGCAAGTAGTGCTCCCGGGCGTCGACCAGTTCGCCCTGAGCGAAACAGCGGTTCGCTCTTTCGATCGTGCGTTTCCAGTGCTCCATGTGAAACCTCCAAAGCAGTGTCGTGGGTTAAACGCCGCCGTCGGTCAGTTTCTCGGGGTCGAGCAGGACCTCAAGCTGGCTACGGGGCAAGTCAGTGAACTCCAGCGCTACATCAATCACCGGGCGCCCTTGTTGGTAGGCGGTCTTGGCGATTTCTGCGGCCTTTTGATAACCAATGATCGGGTTCAGTGCAGTCACTAAAATCGGATTGCGCGACAGCGCCTCCTTGAGCTTGGCCTCGTTGACCTTGAAGCTGGCAATGGCTTTGTCGGCCAGCAAGCGGCACGAATTGGCCAGCAGCTCAATACTGCTTAACAGGTTCTGGGCAATCACCGGCAGCATGACGTTGAGCTCGAAGTTGCCAGACTGACCGGCGACAGTGATCACCGTGTCGTTACCGATGACCTGAGCTGCAACCATTGCCGTGGCTTCCGGGATCACCGGGTTGACCTTGCCCGGCATGATCGAAGAACCCGGTTGCAAGGCCTGCAGCTCGATTTCTCCCAAACCGGCCAATGGGCCTGAGTTCATCCAGCGCAGATCATTGGCAATTTTCATCAGCGACACAGCCGTGGCTTTGAGCTGGCCTGAAACCGAAACCGCCGTGTCTTGCGATCCGATCAATGCGAACAGGTCTTTGCCAGGGGTGAATGTCAGGTGAGTCAGCGCGCTGAGTTGCTGACTGAACAATTCGGAAAATAGCGGATGAGCATTGATACCAGTACCCACCGCCGTGCCACCTTGAGCCAGTGACTGCAGGGCCGGCTGTAGATTATGCAAATGCTCGATATTGGCTTTGAGTTGTTGCGCCCAGCCATTGAGCACCTGACTCATGCGCACGGGCATGGCGTCCATCAGATGGGTACGGCCGGTTTTGACGTAGGCATGAACCTCTTCTGCCTTGTGCTCAATCACTTGCACCAAATGAGTCAGCGCGGGTAGCAGTTCTTCATGCAGGCCCAGAGCCGCACTCACATGGATGGCGGTAGGGATGATGTCGTTACTGCTTTGCCCGCAGTTAACGTGATCGTTGGGATTGACCGGCTCACCCAGAACCCGCGTCGCCAGTGTGGCGATCACCTCATTAGCATTCATATTGGAGCTGGTACCCGACCCCGTCTGGAATATGTCGACCGGGAAATGCTCCATATAATCGCCGGACAGCAGGATCTGAGTGGCCTCTACAATGGCTTTACCCTGCTCCTCGGTTATTTGCTTGAGCTCGATATTGGCCTTGGCTGCTGCGGCTTTGGCCAAGATCAGTGCCCGAATGAACTGTGCGGGCATGCGCTGATGACTGATGGGAAAGTTGTTCACCGCACGCTGGGTTTGAGCGCCGTACAGGGCATCTTCAGGCACATGCAGTTCACCCATGCTGTCACGTTCGATACGGGTATTACTCATCGTGAAATCCTTGCAACAGTTCGGTTAAAGAAATCGATGGCTCGAGCTCGCAGGTTGCCAATTGCCAGGCAAAGCTTTGCCAGCGTTTGAGTCGGCACGCGCACAGGGCTTGAGTTTCGAGGTCGCGAAGCGGACGCCACGCGTTGTCCAGACAGACGGTTCGCCAATGCCAGGGCAAGGCGGTATCGCTTGCCGTGTCGAGCAACAGCCTGAAAGAGGTCACAGCCACTCCCCACGGGGAAGTGGCCGTACAGGCAGCAAGATAGCGGCCTTCAGCCAGATAATGGTCAATCAGACGCGGCTCGTCGGGCGCCAGCCCGCAACGGATCTGGCGGCTCATCCACCGCCAGCTTTCCAGATAAGGCCCTTCATGCAAGGCTGAACTCATGACCCTGGCTCACTCGATAATGAGATTCATTATTAAGCGATATTGATTATCAAAACAAGCCTTGGGGCATTTGCGCCTTGCCGAAGGGCCGTCCTTAAAGGGCTACACGCGGTAAACGAACCCGACAGGCAAATCCGATGGAGCAGCTTGCTGCAAGCCCCCAATCAAAAAGACCAATTTCCCTTCAGTTCTCGCGTTGCTCAATGCCAAAGACAATGGAGACAAAGGATTTTCACTAATCAGCTCCTCAAGCGAGTCTGTGAGTGCTTTGGTCATGGTGATCAGTGGTGAGTCAGTTTTATGCAGCTGCATGAAATTGAGGGTTTTGCTGCCACGGCGCCGGAACACAAGGTGGGAATAACCGGACACCCCTGGGTAGATTTCATACCCAAGTCGTTGCAAAAGACTTTTCATCACGTCATTAAGTGATTGATTAAGCGCGGTTGCAGCCCTTGTGATTAAGGCGTGTTCACTCGCCAGCAATACAAAGTCCATTCGGCTGAACATTCCGGCGCTCACTTTCGTGCCTACATTATAAATACGCTCACCGATGCGGGGCCCATGTGCCAACAGCGCGAAAGGATCCCCCAGATGCACACTCAGCAGTGCAGAGCTCTTGGTGATCCAACCATACAGAGTTTGGTTGATATTGAGCATGCGGCTGGTGGTCAATTCGGTATTGCCCGGATCAGCAAACCGAAAGAGTCGGCGGGCAAGCTCGATGCGTGATTGAGCAGTCATCGACGGAAAAATCGTACGCACAAAGTTACTTAGGGGTTTGTAGAAAAATGGCTCTTTTATCGTCCAGTTACCGTTGGCGAATTCAGCCAGTCGAGGTTGAAAATATTTGTTCTCACGAATGAGTTTTTCCAGCTGCTGGAAACTTTTGCACGGCTTGTGAGGATTGACGAGGAGAACGCGGTTAGTTTGAGCTTCAAGGCCCTGAGGCAAAATCTCATAGTGCAGATCATCAATTTTTATTGCTCTGTAAGTACGTTCAGGGGCAGTCACCTTGAAAATAGGCGGGTTGATACTCGCCATACTGGAAAGTCCCGGTTCAACGTTCTGCCCCCAACTTTTCCAACTGTCCTTTATTGAAACCCCGGATTGAGACGTACTGGTTGAAGTCCCCGGTTGCAGCGGGCGGGCAACCGGTTGTTCCTGCGCAATCTCCGGCGCCTTTCGCTTGTTGCTCAGCAACACACTGGAAGTGTCCTGCGGCTGTTGCAATCGTGCTTGTCTCGCGGCTTCCAGGCCGGGTTTCAGGTATGCATGTGACCACAACGGTAGCTCTTTGTGTTTAACCAGATACTCAGCCATAGCAAGCTCCATATGAGCCCTTCTCCCCTCCGGAAAATTATATTGATCCAGTAGTCTTCGGGCTTCTTCGAGACTGAGATTAGGAAAAGCCACTCGAACGCGAAAAGGTGCGAGCGTGGATGGGCCACCGCCAAGCAAACTTAATTCAGGAGTACTGACCCGCCATATTCCCTCGCTGTCTTTGCTAATGGGCGACCGATACCAGGCTTGCGGACGACGCATGTCGATCACCCGCCAGACCAAGCGGTCTTTGTCATATTTGAGCTGATACCAATGCTTCTCTTGTTGAATGAAATACTGAGAATAGCCCCCCTGCTTGGGCACTTTTTCATACACGCCTGCGTAAGCACCATCAGTACGCAAGGTCAGATCAGTGAGATTTTTGGTATAAGCCAGTTTGGGATCAAGTGCGGGTGGCGAGGTCACAACACCCGTGTTCGGCAGTTTGATAACAGCGACACCGAGATCGACGCTCGCATCCACCCAATGCGCGACCATGCCTAAAAAATGCCTGAGCGCTTCCAGTTGACTGTCACGTTTTAATGCGTCAAATCCATTCCAAAGCGACAGCAAACTCCGGCCGAGGGCAATAGGCATGGTGGCTTTCAAAGGCAATGCGAATGTCACAATGTCCACGGCCATTTCGATACTGTTCCAAACAGTCAGCTCGTTGACTTCAGACGTTGAGTTACTTAGCGCATCGGCATTGGCAATCGCATGTCGAGCCTGCGCAATACAGCCCTGTTCAATAAAATTATCAGCGATAACCAACAGCTTCACATCGGGAGCGCGCAGCCCCTGCCTGAGCAGCTGACTGACCCGCGATTGATGCCCCATGCTGACCCGCCCCGATAAATACTCAGCAAATGCAGCGTCATGCAAAAACTTATTGGCAAAGTGCGCACGATTTTCAAACTCACGGAAACGCTTACCATCAGGTGCTTCGGGGGTATAAACAACCAGTGAGCTAACACTGAATTGTGGATGCTGGCTGGACCACTCAAAAGTGGACCATGAGGATTCGGGAGCAAGTGCAGGCGTTCCGATAATGAGAACGCCACGCACCGTGGCCCCATCTATCAGGAGTTGATACACCGTGATTGTATGCCCCTCCACCTCGGCGACAGGCTTCAGTTGTTGCGCTTTATCCAGTACCGCTTCGACCCAGCGATAACCACGATCGAGGCGATCCGGAGAAAAATCTTTGGATATCTTTGCCTCCAGTGCATCCATCCGCATCTGCGCAATCATTAACTGCATGGCTGTTTCACGTCGGGAAACAGCCCTGGGAGAATCGATCAACTTATCCTGCAGGAAGGCTTGGTAGTTATCCCCGATGTTCACCGTTCTGATAATGTTCTTGACTTGAGATGCACTCAATTGCGTTGACCGCGGCCCTGTTGCACTGCCTGTGCTGATACGGGCAGTGAGGGCATAGTCAACATCAAACTTACTGACATTCTCCAAAGACAGTTGGGTCATTGTCCTTGAGGTACTGACCATGTTGATGGAAGGGCCGGTACGGGACAGGCTGTTCACCGACGTATAAGAGGAAGACGTAAAGCCACTGACAGGGATAACCGGCCCTGATCCAGCCAATGCGGCAGTCGTCGTAATAAAGAGCGTATCCGGGTCAATATGGATGCCATATTCCAACTGAATATGCTGCTGAATGTGTTCTCGGGCATAGCGCAGAAGAAAGGCTTTATCGCCAAATTGATGAGGTGAAGGCTCCCCATCTTCATTGGCAAGCAATGATTGCGTTTTGTAATTCTCTGCTGCCTCAAGCCATCTGGCCCGATCTTCGCTGTTGGCTTTAACCAGCCAATCCCGGGTTTTTTTCGATAAGTGTTTGTGCACTCTTGCACTAAACGCACTGGCTTGCCTGAACCGATGGGCATAATCGATCACATGGGCCAGTTCACCCTCCAGCTCAGCACCGTTCGCAGTCGCGGCATGAGACAGAATATGGATCAAGTTTTGCTGGCGTTGCTCGTCATGTACCTTGAACCAATGCTCGAAGACCGACTCTTTGATCTCGCTGAAAAACAGCTCCAGTGTTGCCTGTGGCCCGTTTTCCAACGCCATGATGCGCGGCAAATCAGCGGACGAGGTCAGCTCCAGCATGGACTCGAATTCCGTGACTGCACGCCAACGGCGCTCTAGTTCCGCTTGCAGCGTCTGCAATGAACTAAAACCTTGCAGGCCGCCTGATGGCGTATAGAGCACCACCACACCGGCGTTGGCCTGATAATCGATCTCTACCGAGGGTCCTTTGGGCGCAATAGTGAAAGCCCCGAATTGATCCTCCACCCCGGAGCCATCGCGCGCTGTCATCACAAATGCCCCTGCAAAATAAACAGGAGCAAGCCCACTCTGCCCTTTCAGCGCTAAGGCATAGACCGCCGGGCGTGAATAGGCCGCTAACGCAGCGCGGGTCGACAGCGAGGGGTAACGCACGATCAGGTCCACTACTTGCACCTGTTCGGGCGTCAGGGTGTTGTCGAAGTTGAGCATCTCGCACTCAGCCCGCAGTACGTCTCTGAGCTTGGTTATAAGCCAGTCCTTTCTTGACCGTGTTCCGGTAAGCGGAGTACTGGCCAGCCAGAAATCGGCGGTTTGTAATCTGATATAACTCCCGAGGTATCGGCGTATATCCGCCACAAAAAGCTCAAAACGGGCGATATCAATCCCCAGCTCTGAGGAGTCACCGGCGCGTATCAGCGTTGTGGTTGCAGCGGAATAGGAAGGGAACACATTGTCCCGCAACGTTTCGATTACCGTATCGATGACATTTGTAAATTGAGGAGGAGGCACCGTCGAAACATCGCTTTGCACCGTTACCTCCGACTTGGAAACAATCAGCAGATGCGCAGGCTCGATGTCCTCGGTGACATCCGTAAAAGTGCTTTTGAATTTATTTTGAATAACTGAAGACAGGCTGGGCTGGTCGGTCAACAGGGTTTGAATTTCAGCATCTATAGCCATCCATTTCAGGACGTGTGTTTTTTCGGCCTCTGGACTGATGCCAACCAGATCGGAACTCAAGGCGTCAGATAATTGAAAAACTTCACTCATAGGGAAACACTCAAGAATGCTCAGTTATCCCGATACCCATGCTGTAGAGCTACAGGGTATAGGGGAGGATAAATACCAGAGCAGTCTGAACCCGGCGATCTTCTAAACTTATCTACATATGTATACCTGTGCTCATTCGAGTCTCGTGCGCTCGTCTGTGCACCAGTCAACCATTCTGATTCCTGTGGTCGAGAAACAAAAAAGGCGTATCACCGCAATAGTGATACGCCTTGATGAATTGTAAAAAGCTTAACTGCCCGCCACCGTCATGCGCTCGATCAATACCGAGCCAGTGCGGATATTGCTACGCAACTCCAGATCGTTACCGACCGCAATGATCTGTTTGAACATGTCACGCATATTGCCGGCAATCGTCACTTCCTGCACAGGGAACTGGATTTCGCCATTTTCGACCCAGAAGCCTGCTGCGCCGCGGGAATAGTCACCCGTCACCATATTCAGGCCGCTGCCCATCAACTCGGTGACAAACAGACCACGGTCCATTTTTCGGATCAAGGCCGCCTGGTCTTCATCGCCGTGTGTCACAAACAGGTTATGCACACCGCCTGCGTTGGCTGTGCTCGGCATGCCCAACTTGCGACCCGAGTAGGTGCTGAGGATGTACGACACCAGTTCGCCGTCCTTGATAAAGGGTTTGGCGTAAGTCGCCAGGCCATCGTTATCAAACGATGAACTGCCCATCGCACGCATCAGGTGCGGGCGTTCATCCAGCGTCAACCACTCAGGGAAAATTTGCTGACCCATCGCATCCAGCAAGAAAGATGACTTGCGATACAGATTGCCGCCTGAGATGGCCCCCAGAAAACTACCAAACAAACCGCCAGCCAATTCAGCCGAAAACAGCACCGGCACTTCACAGGTCGGCACCGGTCGTGCGCCCAGACGACGGGCAGCGCGCTCAGCCGCTCGTTTACCGATGATCACAGCATCTGTCAGCAACTCACCCTGGCAGTTGACGTCATACCAATAGTCGCGCTGCATCTGCCCGTCGCCTTCGGCGATCATGACGCAGCTCAGGCTGTGGCGGGTTGATGCCGAACCGCCGATAAAGCCGTTGCTGTTGCCATACACACGGCACCCTTGATGCGTGCTGAGGCTGGTGCCATCTGCATTTTTGATGCGACTGTCTGCTTCGAATGCCGCAGCCTCACAGGCCAGCGCTTTTTCGATGGCTTGTTCCGGAGTGATATCCCACGTGTGGAACACATCAAAATCTTTCAGGTCGCGAGCCATCAGGCTGGCATCGGCCAGGCCCGAGCTTTCGTCTTCAGACGTGTGCTTGGCAATCGCCAGCGCTGCCGCGACGGTTTCGCGAATAGCGTCAGGGCCCGTAGCCGAGGTGCTGGCCGAACCTTTGCGCTGTCCCACGTAGAGCGTAATGCCAAAGCCCTGATCGCGGTTGAACTCAACGGTTTCGACTTCACGTTGACGTACAGTCGTCGACAAACCCTGCTCAAGTGATACCGCCACTTCACAGGCACTGGCGCCTTGGCGCTTGGCTTCAGCGATGATTTGCTCGACCTGCTCTTGCAGTGCCGGCAGGGCCTGCGGGCCAACGCTTTGTACTGCACTCATGGTTTTCTCCACTCAAATTCTGTTTTCGGTAGGGCCGCCGAGCGACCGGGCCGGACAAGCGGCCCCCGACTGGTTATCATGGCGGCGTTTCTTTGCGGACTGCCACCATGGTTGATTCTTACGACGACGCCTTCGACGGCGAAAAAAGCAAATCACAGGTCAAACGCGAGCTTCATGCTCTGGTTGAACTGGGCGAGCGTCTCACGACACTCAAGCCTGACTTGCTCAACAAAATGCCTTTGACCGACGCACTGCGCCGGGCCTTGGCAGATGCTTCAAAACACACGGCCAATATTGCGCGCAAGCGCCATATGATGTTTATCGGCAAGCTGATGCGCGATCAACCGCTGGATGAAATTCTTGCGCTGATCGATCAAGTCGATGCCTCTTCGCGCCAATACAACGAGCGTTTCCATGGTCTGGAACGCTGGCGTGATCGCCTGATTGAGGGCGATGACGCCGTACTGGAAAAGTTTGTCGCCGAGTTCCCTGAGGCTGATCGCCAGCAAATGCGTTCGATCATCCGTCAGGCCAAACACGAACTGGCTCAAAACAAGGCACCGGCTTCCAGCCGTAAATTGTTCAAGTACATTCGTGGGTTGGACGAGACACAACGCGGTCTGCGTTAAATCTCGTACGTGAGCGGGTTGCCCAGCAACCCGCTCACCGCCCTTCAAGCGCCTGTACCGCCAACCGTAATCGCGTCAATTTTCAAGGTCGGCTGGCCCACGCCTACCGGCACAGACTGCCCATCCTTGCCGCACGTGCCCACACCGCTGTCCAGCGCCAGATCGTTACCGACCATCGACACCTTGCTCATCGCTTCCGGCCCATTGCCAATCAGGGTCGCGCCTTTGACTGGGCGAGTGATTTTGCCGTCCTCGATCAAGTAGGCCTCGCTGGTGGAGAACACAAACTTACCGCTGGTGATGTCGACCTGACCGCCGCCCAAATTGGCGCAGTAGATACCTTTCTTCACCGAGGCGATGATCTCTGCCGGATCGCTTTCGCCGCCCAGCATGTACGTGTTGGTCATGCGCGGCATCGGCAAATGCGCGTACGACTCACGACGACCATTGCCGGTACGGGCTACGCCCATCAGTCGAGCATTCAACTTGTCTTGCATGTAGCCCTTGAGCACGCCGTTTTCGATCAACGTGGTGCATTGGGTCGGGGTGCCTTCGTCATCGACACTCAGCGATCCACGACGACCCGCCAAGGTGCCGTCATCGACGATGGTGCACAGTTTGGAAGCAACCATTTCGCCCATGCGTCCGCTGTAGGCTGAGCTGCCCTTGCGGTTGAAGTCACCTTCCAGACCATGCCCAACTGCTTCGTGCAGCAGCACGCCAGACCAGCCAGAGCCCAGGACAACGGGCATGGTACCCGCAGGCGCAGGCACAGCTTCAAGGTTGACCAGTGCCTGACGCAACGCTTCACGGGCATACCCCATGGCACGGTCGTCAGTGAGGAAGTAGCGATAATCCGTACGCCCGCCGCCGCCATGCCCACCGCGTTCGCGACGGCCGTTTTGCTCAACGATCACGCTGACGTTAAAGCGCACCAATGGACGCACATCGGCAGCCAGGCCACCGTCAGTAGACGCCACCAGAATACGTTCCCAGACGCCGGCCATGCTGACGGTAACTTGCTGAATACGCGGGTCCAGCGCTCGGGTGGCGGCATCGATGCGCTTGAGCAGCTCTACCTTTTCGGCACGGCTGATGACTTCCAGCGGGTTATCCGGCGCGTACAGCTGGGCAACGTCCTGAGCCGTAAATGCCTGAACGGTACCGTTCTGCCCGGCACGGGAGATTGAGCGCGCAGCCCGGGCGGCCAGCCCCAAGGCTTCGAGGGTAATGGCGTTACTGTAAGCAAAGCCGGTTTTCTCACCCGATTGGGCGCGCACACCTACACCCTGATCGAGGTTGAAACTGCCTTCTTTGACGATGCCGTCTTCCAGTGCCCAGGATTCGGAAATCTGACCCTGAAAATACAAATCTGCCGCATCAATACCCGGCCCGGCCAGATCGCCCAGCACACTTTGCAGACTTTCGATGGTGACACCGCCCGGTGCCAACAGGTGTTCGCTGACTGAGGTCAACAACTCGCTCATATTCACTCCGTCTTGGCCCCTGCTTCAGCATCTTTGAGTGCTGAACCCACGGGCCTGAAAATTAGTCGTGCGTTGCAGGCCGCTGTGCGCCCTGCGAAAAAAATCTCCGGTGGTTGACCACCGGCATGCGCGCCCTGATAGACGCCTGCTCTGCACTGTCGCGCTCGGCCAGCAATACCCCTTCGCCTTGTGCCTGTTGTGCCAGCACACGTCCCCAGGGGTCAATAATTGCGGCATGCCCCCAGGTTTCGCGCGGGCCAGGATGAACACCGCCCTGAGCGGCGGCGAGGATATAGCACTGGGTTTCAATAGCCCGGGCGCGAATCAGCACCTCCCAATGGGCCTGACCGGTCACGGCCGTAAAGGCCGAAGGCGCGGTGATCAGTTCAGCGCCTGCCGCCCTCAACTCACTGTATAGCTCGGGAAAACGCAAGTCGTAACAGACCGTCAAGCCCAGCTTGCCAACCGGGGTGTCGGTGACCACCACGCGCTCACCCGGTGAATAATCATCAGACTCACGGTAACGGCCACGGCTGTCAGACACGTCAACATCGAACAAGTGCAGCTTGTCGTAACGTGCAACTTGCTCGCCGTCAGCGCTGATGAGCAATGAACAGGCATTGACCTTGGCATCGGGCTGATTGGCAGGCGGTAGGGGTAATGTGCCTGCCACTATCCATAAGTTGAGGTCGCGAGCGGCCTGTTTCAACCACGGTAGAATCGGACCCTGCCCCAGTGCCTCTGCGCGGCCGATATCGGCGATGTCACGCCGGCCCATTGCAGCGAAATTTTCGGGCAGCACGGCCAGTTGCGCTCCGCCCTCGGCCGCTTGCTCAAGCAGCCGCCGGGCTTGGCCCAGGTTAGCCAGCACGTCGCTCTGGCTGACCATTTGAATCACTGCAAGCGACATGGCATTTTCCTGATAAGCATCGTGTAGAAGCGTTTAGGCCCGAACCCGTACCATGCTACTCCTAGTTTTTCTCAAAAGGTTTGTCGAAGGTGATCTTCGGATCCGTCCATGGGCCTTGAATGCTGTACTGCACGCTGGCAAAACGCGACACCTGATCACCAATCAACTTATTCAGCAAAAACATCGCCCCGCCTGCCGCCGGACCGCCTACCAACAGGGCAGCAAGCGGCAGGTTGTTAGTGACCGGCAATGTGACCAAGAGTTTGGCATTGACCTGATCAGTCACCATGTTCAACGTGCCATTAAGCTCCAGATTAGTGGACGGCCCGGTCATCAAAATAGGTTTGCTCGTGCTGTACACGCCATTGTTGGCGTTCAACACACCCTTGACCCGGTCATAACTCAGGCCTTTGCCAAACAGGTCAGAGAAGTCCAGACGCAAGCGGCGGCCTATGGCGTTGAAGTTCAGCAGGCCAAAAATGCGCAACACCTGAGCGCTGCCATCAACCTCAACAAACTGGCCTTTTCTCAACGATGCATCCAGTGTGCCCGAGAAGCGCTTAAGACCGATCCAGGCCGGTGAACCCGGCCAGCGACCATCCACGTCGACATGGAAGTCTTCGCTGGTCACGCTCGGCGCGAACCCCCAATTTTTAAGCACATCGGCCAGATTGCGACCGCCAAGACGTCCCTGATACCAGCTGTTGGTAGCACCGGCAACGCCTTCCCAGCCACCGGAGCCATCAAGCAGCAAGCCCTTGAGCCCCAGGTTGAGCGAACTCAGTTTGATGCCACGGCCGGTCGGACGAATGTTCAATGACCAGGCCCCCAGCAGATCCGGCCCTTGATAGAGCTGGCGAATAATGATGTCCAGCGCCGGGATGTTTCGTGGGTCGACTGAGGCCAGTGGATCCGGGGCATTGTCGTCGGTCACCGCTTTGGGATCAGGCGCGGGCAAACGGATGGTCTGCATCGTGACCACGATGGGCGCGCTCTTGGCGTCCGGAAGTCTCACCGTACCCACAGCTTGTTTACTGTCGATCTGTAAGCCCCACGCCGAGCCCGTACGCTTCATGTTCAAGCTGACTTGGTCAAGCTGTGTGCCAAATCCGGTCAACTTGCCCACTTTAAAATCCGCACTGCTGAGCATTTGCTTGGCACTGCCTCCCGGGTCCTTGCCTGCATACTGCTCCACCAGAGTCTGCCAGGGTGCTATATCCAGTTCCGACAAGACGCCGCGAATGCGTACACCTTTGGTGGGCGGCAACACCGGCGTGCCTCCCCCCAAAAACAACTCCCCCCGCCCGTCTTCAAACTTGCCATTGGGTGCTGCAAACGTCAGGTTGGCCAGATCGCCATAGTCAAACCAGTAGCGGCGCTCGGCCCCCTGCAGGGTCATGCGAAATACTGTGTCGCGGGCTTCATTGGCAGCCAGGCCGAAAGGTGCAGGTAAGTCGATTACCGCTCCGCGCAGATTGGAGTTGACCCGCAACTGACTGTCCGCGCCGTCCAGCGTGAGCTGCAACTGATAAGGCAAGACACCACTCACGGGAATTTGCTGATTGAACTTGAGCCAGTCCGTCAGCTGTTTAACACCGACCTGACCGTTAGCCACCACACGCGTGTTCAGCCTGCCGGGTTTGCCATCGGCATAAATCTGCGCCGTGACAGGACGATCGAACGCCCGTGCGCTGATGCCCTTACCACTCAGGCCTTTGTCACTGTCAAACCGAAAGGCGCCCTTGAGCTGCGTCAGCTCAAACTCGGGCTCGCTGATTTTCAAGCGCGCCTTGTCAGTGTTGAAGTCGACTAGAATTTTCGGCTCTACGTCTTTTTCCAGAGGGATATCGAGGTCGACACGGCCTTTGAGTGGGCCCTCGCCCTGCCATCCGGCAAAGGTTTCAGCGGTGCCGATGGGAGCCTCCTGAAGAATTTTCAGCCCATCGCCCAGACCGCCATCAAAATCGCCGTTCAACAACAAATGGCTGACTTTTCCGGTGGGAACATGCGGGATGCTGACCGCGACATTACGTACCTTGGTGGAGAGCAACAGGCCTTTGCTGGCCATGATGCGTACGCCGCTGTCTTCGATAAATACATCACCCGAAACATCGCGCACGTGAGGCCAACCGGGTTGAAAGGCCAACTCGACTCCGTGAACTTTGAAAAACAGACTTATATTGCGCGCTGCTGCAACTGCATCGTGGCTGAGCGAACCTTGATACTGAAAGAAGCCCTCTTCAACTGCACCTTTGATAATGGCCGTGCTCAGCCATTCAGTGAGTGCAGGACTCAAGACTTCGGGCAGGTACTTGGGAGTGAAGCGACCATCACCATCGGTCAGCCCCACCCGTAGATCCATGTAGTCCTCTGACGAATGGTCCAGATGAATGCGGATCAGGAAGTCAGCAGCAATCTTGCCCTCTTCGCCCAGCACTTTGATATAGGGTGCAATCAGCGTGAAGGCGTTCTTGTCCAACGTCCACTTGAGCAAGGCGTTGGCTTGAAGGTACTGCCAGGGTTTGGCGAAGATCGGGTCCAGGTGCAGCGAAAAATCCTTGCTGTCGAGCCGCAGCTCACCCTTGCCCAAATCACCACTGATCAAACCGCTGACATTGCGTGCCGCCGGTGCGCCGTGAGTGGCATTGAAACCCACCTGCTGCAGGTTGGCAGCAAAACTCAGTTTTTGATCATCCGGGGCATGAGGCCGGTAGTCGGCCAATACATTGCGCAAGGTGCCGGTAACGTTGAGCTGATCAATCACTTGGGCAGCGGCTTGCGGCACAGGCGCCAGCGAATCCATCAGCGCTGTGAGGGGGGTCAGGTCAAGGTGATCGGCCTGCAAGTGCCAGCGCTCTTGCGCCGGGTCATTGGCAGCAAACTGCTGCAACTGCATGCGGGTTTCCCAGCGTTTATCACCCAGGTTCACCGCCAGCGAGTCGAGGACGACATTAAATCCCTGCTCGCCGCGCTCCACCCAGGCACGCAAGGCCAGATTATCGAAGGTTTGGGCTTTTCGCTCTGCATAAGCGCCACGCAAGGTGGGTGCATTCAAACGCGCAACTGCGCGCTGTACCGACCCTTTGCTCCAGTCAAACCACAGCTCGCCACCCGCTTTGAGTTCTGACACTTTCCACGGGTTGATCAGCGAGGCCGGCAGCCATTTGGCCCAATCACTTTGAGGCAGGCTCACATAGGCCTGAGCCGCAGCATCGCGCCAGTGACTGGCCTCTATTTGGGTTTTTACACTCAAAGCCACAGGCTGGCCGTCGGGCAAGGTCAAGCGCGCATCGAGCCGCTGATCCGACGCGCCCACATCCAGCGTCAAGCCAACATAGGTCAGGGTCAATGGCGCTTGTTTGTAAGGTTCAAGGGTCACCTGACTGTCGAGCACCGACAGCCGCGCCACACGCTGCAATTGATTGAGAAGTTGTTCAGGATCGAGGGGTTGATCATCCTGCACCGGCACGCCTTCAAAGGCCCAGTGACCGGCCTGATCCTGACGTGCGCTCAACTGCAAACCGTTGAGCTGCAGATGGGCGATGCGAATATCGCGATGTAACAGGCTGGACCAGACATCGGGCACCACCTGTACCTGATCAAGACGCAGAGCATGGTTGCCCTCGCCGACCATCACGTCATGGGCCATCAACACCGGCGCCATTCCACTCCAGCTGCCTTCAAGGCTGCCAATGGTCAACGGCATGCCCAAGGCATCACGCGCCTTGTTTTGAAGTTCTACGCGGTACTCGGCAATCAGCGGCGTGAGCTCACGCCCCAAACTGACATACAACGCCGTGATCACCAGGACCACAGCACTTAGTCCCAGCCCCCAGCGGGTCAGCGCGGCAAAAAAGCGTGGCAGACGCTCCATGTCATGTTGCCCCTTTTATCATTGATCGCAGGGGCCGAAACGGCCCTCTGTTTTTACCCTGCATGGCCCGTGGCTGTTCAGAGCAGCACCACATCGTATTGTTCCTGGGAGTACATGGTCTCAACCTGAAAACGTATCGTACGGCCTATGAACCCTTCAAGCTCCGCTACGTTGCCTGACTCTTCGTCAAGCAAACGATCAACCACCTTCTGGCTGGCCAATACACGATAGCCAACCGCCTGATAAGCACGAGCCTCGCGCAAAATTTCACGGAAGATCTCGTAACAGATGGTTTCCGGAGTCTTTAGTTTGCCCCGTCCCTGACAGCACAAACACGGCTCGCAGAGCACCTGCTCCAAACTTTCGCGGGTACGTTTGCGAGTCATCTGCACCAGGCCCAACTCGGTGATACCGATGATATTGGTCTTGGCATGATCCCGTTCGAGCTGTTTTTCGAGGGTGCGCAAGACCTGACGCTGGTGCTCTTCATCTTCCATGTCGATGAAGTCGATAATGATGATCCCGCCCAGATTGCGCAGACGCAATTGCCGCGCAATGGCGGTAGCCGCCTCAAGGTTGGTTTTGAAAATGGTTTCTTCAAGATTGCGGTGGCCGACAAAAGCGCCTGTGTTGACATCAATCGTGGTCATGGCTTCGGCAGGGTCGACTACCAGATACCCACCGGACTTGAGTGGCACCTTACGATCCAGGGCTTTCTGGATTTCGCCTTCAACGCCATACAGATCGAAAATTGGCCGTTCACCCGGATAATGCTCAAGGCGATCAGCGATTTCCGGCATGAGTTCAGCTACAAACTGCGTGGTTTTCTGGAAGGTTTCTCGCGAATCGATGCGGATTTTCTCAATCTTTGGGCTGACCAGGTCGCGCAGTGTGCGCAGCGCCAAGCCCAGGTCTTCATAGATCACACTCGGGGCGCCAGCGGTTTTTATCTGCAAACCGATTTGATCCCACAGACGCCGCAGGTAGCGAATGTCCATCAAAATCTCATCTGCCCCGGCTCCTTCGGCCGCCGTGCGCAGGATAAAACCACCGGCTTCCTTGATACCTTCCTGAGCCACGCAATCACTGACCACCTGTTTCAGGCGATCACGCTCGGCTTCATCTTCAATTTTCAGCGAAATGCCGACATGAGCGGTACGCGGCATGTACACCAGATAGCGCGAAGGTATGGACAGCTGTGTGGTCAGACGCGCACCTTTTGAGGCAATCGGGTCTTTGGTCACTTGCACCACCAGACTTTGACCTTCATGCACCAGTGCACTGATGCTTTCAACCGCCTGACCTTCACGCAGGGAAATTTCAGAGGCGTGAATAAACGCCGCACGGTCCAGACCGATATCGACAAAGGCGGCCTGCATGCCGGGCAGAACCCTGACTATTTTGCCTTTATAGATATTGCCAACAATGCCACGGCGCTGGGTCCGTTCGACGTGCACCTCTTGTAGAACACCGTTCTCTACCACCGCCACGCGCGATTCCATCGGCGTGATGTTGATCAGGATCTCTTCACTCATGGCTGGGTCTCGTTCAGGCGTCATCACAGTAGTGCCACGTCTCGTAGGTGCGGTATTCAGCGCACGGTAAGGTTTTGCCAACAGGGTATGCCGAAATGCCCCAACAGTTCTGCGGTTTCGCATACGGGCAAGCCCACGACACCGGAATAACTGCCATTGAGGCCCGCCACAAACACCGCACCCAAGCCTTGAATGGCGTATCCGCCAGCTTTGTCCTGCGGCTCTCCGCTGGCCCAATAAAGGCTCGCTTCTTGTTTACTGATGTCTCGAAATCTCACTCGACTGCGCACCACACGGGTCTCACAGAGCTGGCTATCAATGACCGCAATGGCCGTGAGCACATCATGCTCACGCCCTGAAAGTGCCTTAAGCATAGCCATGGCATCAGCCTGATCGACCGGCTTGCCGAGAATTCGGCCCTCCAGCACCACGGCCGTGTCGGCACCCAGCACGCAGAACAAGTCCGGGTGGATCGATTTCAGCAATACATTACGCCCAGCCTGAGCCTTCTCGCACGCCAGGCGTTCGACATAGGACTCAGGGGTTTCGTTGACGAGTGGGGTTTCGTCAATGGCGGCAATGACCGTGCTGAACGGCACATCGATTTGAGTCAATAACTCGCGTCTGCGCGGTGACCCGGAAGCCAGATAAAGCGAAAGCATCGAGACATCTCCTTGTCATAGTGCACAAACCCGGAAATGGCTCGCGCTCCTGTTAATTGATTTTGAAGCGTCGGCGCAGGCCGCGCAGACCATAGCTGACCCACGGCCACAGTAGCGCGCTGACCAGTGCCGGCAAGACCAGTGCAAGCGTCGGCTGACGGTTACCGGTCAAGGCACTTAGCCATAGTTGAGCCAACTGAGCCAGCCCAAAAATGACAAGCAACACCAAACTTTGCTGCCACATCGGGAACATTCGCAAACGCTGTTGAAGCGTCAGTACCAGAAAAGTGATGAGCGTCAGGATGAGTGCGTTCTGCCCCAGTAAAGTGCCATACAGCACATCTTCGGCCAAACCCAGGCACCACGCAGTGACCATGCCGACTTTATGCGGCAGGTACAGCGCCCAGAAGGTCAACAGCAACCCCAGCCACAAAGGCCGGAACACCTCCATGAATTGCGGCATGGGTGAAATGCTGAGCAACAGGCCGATGGCGAATGTCAGCCAGATGATCCAGCCATTACGTGAACGGGTATTCGCCATTATTGCCTCTCCCGAGTCGTGGCCGGCGCAGCGGCTGGCGGGTTGGGTGCGGCAGGGGTTGGCGCTGGAGCCGGTTTTTTCGCCGCCGCTGGCACTGCAGCGCGAGTAACCGGCGCAACGGCAGGAACAGGTGCCGCGACTGGAGCAGGCACAGCGGCTGGTGCAGGTGCAGCGACTGGAGCCGGCGCAACGGCAGCTGGCTTGGGCACCGTGGCCGGAATAGTGGCCGGAGCAACACCACCCTGCTCTGCGTCCTGAGCCTGGGCCGCTTCATTGGCGCGCTCTTCCGGCGTGCGGCTGTCGCTGAAAACCAGCAGCAAGTAGCGGCTACGGTTCAAGGCCGCTGTGGGAACGGCGCGAACAATGGCAAACGGTTGGCCGGAGTCGTGAATCACTTCTTTGACCGTCGCAACCGGATAACCCGCAGGAAAGCGCTGCCCTAGCCCTGAGCTGACCAGTAAATCGCCTTCTTTGATATCGGCTGTGTCCGCGACATGGCGCAACTCCAGACGCTCGGGGTTACCCGTACCGCTGGCAATCGCACGCAAGCCGTTACGGTTAACCTGTACCGGAATGCTGTGGGTTGTATCGGTCAGCAACAAGACACGAGAGGTATAGGGCATCAACTCAACCACTTGCCCCATCAAACCGCGAGCATCGAGTACAGGTTGGCCAAGCACGACACCGTCCCGCTCACCCTTGTTGATGATGATGCGATGGGTAAAGGGGTTCGGGTCCATACCGATCAACTCGGCGACTTCAACCTTTTCGTTGACCAGCGCCGAAGAATTCAGCAACTCGCGCAAACGAACGTTCTGCTCAGTCAAGGCAGCCAGTTTTTGCATGCGGCCTTGCAGCAGAATGTTTTCGGTTTTGAGTTTCTCGTTCTCAGCCACCAGTTCAGTACGGCTGCCAAACTGACTGGCAACGCCCTGAAACAAGCGCTGTGGCAAGTCAGTGATCCAGTAGGACTGCATCAGCACCAGCGACATTTGGCTGCGCACGGGCTTTAGCACCGTGAAACGGGCATCAACCACCATCAGCGCGACCGACAGTACGACCAGCACTAACAGGCGTACACCCAACGAGGGGCCTTTGGCGAAGAGCGGTTTAATAGGCCGCTCCTCCCGGGCAAGTGTTCAATGTATTCATACGGCTTCAAAGCGGCCTGGATGAAGATTGACAGAAGGTAAACGCCAAAAGGCAGCACTGCAAAGTGCTACCTTTTGGTGATAACCGTAGAACTGCACCAGACGATCTTATTCGCTGGAAAGCAGGTCCATCGTGTGTTTGTCCATCATTTCCAGTGCACGGCCACCACCACGAGCAACGCAGGTCAGCGGGTCTTCGGCGACGATCACCGGCAGACCGGTTTCCTGGGCCAGCAACTTGTCGAGGTCACGCAACAGGGCGCCACCACCGGTCAGTACCAAACCACGCTCGGCGATGTCCGAAGCCAACTCTGGCGGCGATTGCTCCAGAGCGCTTTTCACGGCCTGAACGATGGTTGCCAGCGACTCTTGCAGAGCCTCAAGCACTTCGTTGGAGTTCAGGGTGAACGCTCGGGGTACGCCTTCTGCCAGGTTACGGCCGCGCACGTCGACTTCACGCACTTCACCACCCGGATAAGCTGTACCGATTTCCTGCTTGATACGCTCAGCGGTCGATTCACCGATCAGGCTGCCGTAGTTACGGCGCACATAGGTAATGATCGCTTCGTCGAAGCGGTCGCCACCAACCCGCACTGACTCGGCGTAAACCACACCGTTCAGGGAGATCAAGGCAATTTCAGTGGTCCCGCCACCGATATCGACGACCATCGAACCGCGTGCTTCTTCAACCGGCAAGCCGGCACCGATGGCGGCTGCCATTGGCTCTTCGATCAGAAACACTTCGCGGGCACCGGCACCCAGTGCCGATTCACGAATAGCGCGACGTTCGACCTGAGTCGATTTGCATGGCACACAAATCAGAACCCGAGGGCTTGGTTGCAGAAAACTGTTTTCGTGCACTTTGTTGATGAAATACTGCAGCATCTTTTCGCAAACGCTGAAATCAGCGATCACGCCGTCCTTCATCGGACGAATGGCAGCAATGTTGCCCGGTGTACGGCCAAGCATACGCTTAGCCTCGGTGCCAACGGCAACGACACTTTTCTGGTTACCGTGCGTCCGAATAGCCACAACCGATGGCTCATTCAGGACAATACCGCGCTCACGCACGTAAATAAGGGTGTTGGCAGTGCCCAGGTCAATGGAAAGATCGCTGGAAAACATGCCACGCAGTTTCTTGAACATGGGAAAGGGACCCTAGGCAACGCGTGGGTAAAAAAGTGCGGCAAACTCTAACAACGACAGGGATTTTGGGCAAGGCGCCAATATGTTAAATTGGCAGCTTTTCAGAGCACCAGCCCCCACAATCGCGGCCATTAGACCGTAGAAATGCGGTAGTGTTCCGACAATCTAACACACGGATAGCATCCGTCTTGTTTTCCACTGGAGAATCCCATGGCGCTTGAACGCTCCGACGTGGAAAAAATCGCTCATTTGGCCCGTCTGGGTCTCAATGATGCCGATATTCCACGCACCACCGAAGCTCTTAACAGCATTTTGGGGCTAATTGACCAGATGCAGGCTGTCGATACCACGGGTATCGAGCCTCTGGCTCACCCCCTGGAAGCCAGCCAGCGCCTGCGTGCAGACGTCGTGACTGAGACTAATCATCGCGAGGCGTACCAGTCCATCGCACCGGCGGTCGAAAAAGGCCTCTACCTGGTTCCTAAAGTCATCGAGTAAAAGGAAAGAGCCTGCATGCATCAATTGACTCTGGCCGAGATCGCTCGCGGACTCGCCGATAAAAAGTTTTCTTCCGAAGAGCTGACCAAGACCCTGCTGGCGCGTATCGCTCAGCTCGATCCTCAGCTCAACAGTTTTATCACCCTCACCGAAGACCTCGCCCTAGAGCAGGCCAAGGCCGCCGACGCACGTCGCGCCAACGGTGAAACCGGCGCTCTGCTGGGCGCGCCCATTGGTCATAAAGACCTGTTCTGCACCCTGGGCGTGCGCACCAGTTGCGGCTCGAAGATGCTCGACAACTTCAAAGCCCCGTATGACGCCACCGTGGTGTCCAAGCTGGCAGCTGCCGGTGCTGTGACCCTTGGCAAGACCAACATGGACGAGTTCGCCATGGGTTCGGCCAACGAATCGAGCTACTACGGCGCGGTCAAAAACCCGTGGAACCTTGAGCACGTGCCCGGTGGTTCGTCGGGGGGCTCGGCAGCCGCCGTTGCTGCCCGCCTGTTGCCCGCGGCAACCGGCACCGACACCGGCGGTTCTATCCGACAGCCGGCAGCGCTGACCAACCTCACCGGCCTGAAACCGACTTACGGTCGCGTTTCACGCTGGGGCATGATTGCCTACGCGTCCAGCCTTGATCAGGGCGGCCCTTTGGCGCGCACCGCTGAAGACTGCGCTATTTTGTTACAAGGCATGGCTGGCTTCGACCCGCAAGACTCCACCAGCATCGATGAGCCCGTGCCGGACTACAGCGCCACCCTCAACGGTTCGCTGCAAGGCCTGCGCATCGGCGTGCCTAAAGAGTACTTCAGCGAAGGTCTTGACCCTCGTATTGCCGAACTGATCCACACCAGCGTCAAAGAACTTGAAAAGCTCGGTGCCGTGATCAAGACCATCAGCCTGCCTAACATGCAGCACGCAATCCCTGCGTACTACGTGATCGCGCCGGCTGAAGCATCCTCTAACCTGTCGCGTTTTGACGGCGTGCGCTTCGGTCATCGTTGCGAAGATCCTAAAGACCTCACTGACCTGTACAAGCGTTCGCGCGCCGAAGGCTTTGGCCCTGAAGTGCAGCGCCGGATTCTGGTGGGAGCTTATGCTCTGTCCGCCGGCTACTACGACGCTTACTACCTGCAAGCTCAAAAAATCCGTCGCCTGATCAAAAACGACTTCATGACCGCTTTCAATGAAGTCGACATCATCCTCGGCCCAACCACGCCTAACCCGGCCTGGAAAATCGGCGCTAAAAACAGCGACCCGGTTTCTGCCTATCTGGAAGACGTGTACACCATCACCGCTAACCTCGCGGGCCTGCCAGGCCTGTCGATGCCAGCCGGTTTTGTTGACGGGTTGCCTGTGGGCGTGCAGTTGCTGGCACCCTACTTTCAGGAAGGTCGCTTGCTCAATGTCGCCCACCAGTATCAGTTGAATACTGACTGGCACACGCGCTCACCTGCCGGCTTCTGAGGAGAAACATATGCAATGGGAAGTTGTGATCGGGCTGGAAATTCACTCCCAGCTCGCCACCCAATCGAAGATTTTCTCCGGTAGCGCCACCACGTTCGGCTCTGAGCCGAACACTCAGGCCAGCCTGGTTGACCTGGGCATGCCAGGGGTTTTACCGGTGCTCAACGAAGAAGCCGTGCGCATGGCCGTGATGTTCGGCCTGGCGGTTGATGCCGAAATCGGTCAGCACAGCGTGTTTGCCCGCAAGAACTACTTCTACCCGGATTTGCCCAAGGGCTACCAGATCAGTCAGATGGAACTGCCTATCGTCGGCAAAGGCCATCTGGACATCACACTGGAAGACGGCACCGTTAAACGTGTCGGCATCACCCGTGCCCACCTGGAAGAAGACGCGGGTAAAAGCCTGCACGAAGATTTCAGCGGCGCTACCGGCATCGACCTGAACCGGGCCGGCACGCCGTTGCTCGAAATCGTTTCCGAACCGGACATGCGCAGCGCCAAAGAGGCCGTGGCTTACGTCAAAGCCATGCACGCGCTCGTTCGCTACCTGGGCATCTGCGATGGCAACATGGCCGAAGGTTCGTTACGTTGCGACTGCAACGTGTCGATTCGCCCGGTGGGTCAGGCCGAATTCGGTACTCGTTGCGAGATCAAGAACGTCAACTCGTTCCGCTTCATCGAAAAGGCCATCAACAGCGAAGTTCAGCGCCAGATCGAACTGATCGAAGACGGTGGCAAGGTCATCCAGCAAACCCGCCTGTATGACCCGAACAAAGATGAAACCCGCGCCATGCGCAGCAAGGAAGAAGCTAACGACTACCGTTACTTCCCCGATCCTGACCTGCTGCCGGTGGTGATCGAAGATTCGTTTATCGAAGACGTGCGCGCCACCCTGCCAGAATTGCCACCGCAAAAGCGCGAGCGCTTCCAGTCGCAGTTCGGGCTGTCGGCTTACGACTCAAGCGTACTGGCATCAAGCCGTGAACAAGCGGACTACTTCGAAAAAGTCGTCAGCATCAGTGGCGACGCCAAACTGGCGGCCAACTGGGTCATGGTTGAGTTGGGCAGCCTGCTCAACAAGCAAGGCCTGGACATTGATCAGTCGCCAGTCACTGCCGAACAACTGGGCGGCATGTTGCAACGCATCAAGGACAACACCATCTCCGGCAAGATTGCCAAAGTGGTGCTTGAAGCAATGGCTAACGGCGAAGGCAGCGCTGACGAGATCATCGAAAAACGCGGCCTCAAGCAAGTGACAGACAGCGGCGCGATTGAAAAAGTGCTGGATGAAGTACTGGCGGCCAACGCAGAACAAGTCGAGCAATACCGTGCGGCAGACGAAGCCAAGCGCGGCAAGATGTTCGGCTTCTTCGTCGGTCAGGCCATGAAAGCGTCCAAAGGCAAAGCCAACCCGCAACAGGTCAACGAACTGCTGAAAAGCAAACTCGAAGGCTAAAGCAATGCGAAACCCGTAGCAGCTGCCGCAGGCTGCGTCCGATTGCGAAGCGATCGTAAATCAGGAACCGCGGTTCAAAGTTTGAATTGAACACTTCTGGTTTACGACGGCTTCGCCGCCGAACGCAGCCTGCGGCAGCTGCTACGGGTGGCATTTTTCATAGCAATATAAGGATTCCCCATGAAGCAGCTACTCGGCGCCTGCGCCCTGCTCAGCTTGCTCGCCGGCTGTGCCAGCCATGACATTGACCCTCGCGGTTATGACAAGACAGGCATGGCCTCTTATTACGGCGCTCGCCATCACGGCAAACGCACTGCCAGCGGTGAACCCTTCAACCAGCACGGTCTCACCGCCGCCCACCCCAGCCTGCAATTTGGCAGCCGGGTACTGGTGACCAACCTCAGCAACGACAAGTCTGTTGTGGTCCGCATCAATGATCGCGGCCCGCATACACGAGGGCGAATCATTGATCTGTCTCGTCAGGCCGCTCAACAGTTGGATATGCTGCGCAGCGGCACTGCTAAAGTCCGCGTGCAGGGCTTGAGCGATTAATCGAGGGGGTGGGTATTTTCGGGTTGAACGCATTATCTGCGTGGAGCTTGCTGCAATTGCTCGGCGGCCTTGTGCTGTTGATCGCCGGAGCGCAACTGCTGGTGCGCTGCGCCGAGCACATCGCCGCTAAATTGAAGGTTCGCCCGCTACTCATCGGCTTGACCGTTGTCGCGATGGGCAGCAGCGCGCCCCAAATGACGGTCAGCCTGCAAGCGGCATTCAACGACACGGCAGACATTGCCGTCGGCAGTGTCATTGGCAGTAACATTTTCAACATCCTTGTCACCCTTGGCCTCTCGGCCCTGATCATTCCGCTGCGGGTATCGCGCCAACTGGTGCGAATCGACATCCCGTTAATGATCCTCGCCAGCGCCATGGTCTTCACGCTGGCCCTGAACCATCAGCTCGACCGTCTGGACGGGGTCTTGCTACTGGGCGGCCTGCTGATCTACCTGCTCCTGCTGCTGCACCAATCGCGCCACAGCGGCCATCATCACCCCCATCACGATCGCCCACCGACGTCATGGCTACGCACGCTCTCGCTGATGGGTTGCGCGTTGCTGCTCCTGGGGATTGCCGGCCACCTGCTGTTGGGGGCGGCACTGGAGGTGGCCTCAGAGCTCGGCTTGTCCGAACGCATCATCGGCCTGACCATTGTCGCCGTCAGCACCTCACTGCCCGAATTGGCGACCTCCTTGATCGCCGCGTTTCGCGGCCAGCGTGAAATAGCCGTCGGCAACGTGATTGGCAGCAACGTATTCAACCTGCTGGGGGTGCTTGGGCTCACCGCCCTGCTGGCACCCTCACCGTTATCCGTTTCGCCTAATGCACTGGCCTTCGACCTGCCAGTCATGCTCGGGGTCGCGGTACTGTGCTTGCCCGTGTTCTATAGCGGCTATCGCATCACACGGTTGGAGGGTTTGCTGTTTCTGGGGTTGTATCTGGCATATGGTCTGCACGTGGTGTCATTCACTACCGGCATGCCGCTGGCAAGCAAGCTCGAACACCTGATGTTCTTTTATATCCTGCCGGCATTGCTGGTGTTTGTGCTGTTGAGCGCCGTGCAAGCATGGCGTCGGCAGCACTGAAGCATGGTGTTAAATCCAGCCACCCCACTGCAACACAAAAATCCCGATGTTGGTGGTGATTGCCGCCATCAAGGTGGTGATCACGATAATCGCCGCGGCCAATTCATGATTGCCATTGGCCGCCCGCGCCATGACATAACTGGCGGCGGCAGTCGGGCTGGCGAAGTATAAAAACAACGTCCCCAGTTCAGCCCCGCGAAAACCACACAGCCAAGCGCCCAAAGTAGCCAGCAACGGCAAACTGACCATTTTGACCAGACTGGCACTCACCGCTACCTTGCCGCTTTTGCGCAAGCTGGCCAGCGACAGCGTGCCGCCAATACAGATCAGCGCCAGCGGCAAGGTCATTGCGGCCAGGTATTCCCCAGAGGCCTGCAACCAGCCGGGCAGGCCAATTTTAAAGGCCGCAAAGGGTACAGCCGCCAACACACTGATGATCAGCGGGTTCTTGACCACACTTTTGCAAATGCTCCACGGGTCAGACTTGATCACCGGGCTGTAAACCGCCAGCACAATGGTCGACAAGGTGTTGAAGAGCAAAATCACCAGACCGGCGAGCACCGCTCCCAGCGAAATGCCGTAGTCACCGTACATGCTGGCCGCCAGCGCCAACCCGATAACCCCGTTATTACCGCGAAACGCACCTTGTGTGTAGATGCCACGGTCTTCACGCGGGCACCGCCAAATCGCCCAACCCCATGCCAATGCAAAGCTGATCAGCGTTGCCAGCGTGAAGTAACCGAGCACTTTGGGCTGCATCGCAGCCCTGAGGTCAGCGTGCAAAATACCCAGAAACAACAACGCCGGCATGGTGACGTTAAACACCAGAGCCGACGCAGTATGGATAAAGTTGTCATTGATCCAGCCCACACGCTTGAGCGCCACGCCTAAAAACAACATGGCAAATACGGGGGCGGTAATAGAGAGCGTCTGAAGGAAAATGGCCAGCATGTCAGCACGCTCTAGGACGTAAGCAAGCTAACGGTATACCAGCTTTTTGGGCAAAGGTTAAGACAGGTCACACGAACTGCGCACGCATCCAGGCCTGATACTCAGCCACACCTGGCTCCCCCTCACGAGGTGCCCAGTGGGCCAGCTCACCGTCGCCCACGGGTTGATAGGGCCCGGCTTTGCATTCAAACATCAAGCTGTCCGGCTCCAGTACCACCAAGGCATGAAACACACCTGGCGGCAGATCAACCCCAAGGCTATTACCGCCCGCTTGCAACACGCGCTTGTCGAGTACCTGACCGTCTTCATCGAAGATCAGCACCCCCAGTGTGCCCCTGAGCACCAACAAGGTTTCAGCCTTCTCGCTGCTCAAATGGCGATGCGGTGGCACATAGGTTGACGGTTGCAGCCCTACCACCATGCGATGACAAGACTCCTGCATCTGATGAAGGTTGTGATGCTGGCGACCGCGAGGGTTACCGGCAGCTTTCTCGGCCAGATCGTCAAACAGCGATTTATCAAGAAAGCGTGGGCTAACCATAGGAAAAACGTCCTTGTTTACAAACCTTTAACCGCGTAAATGCCGGCAGCGTTACGCCAGTAACCTTTGTAATCCATGCCATAACCAAAGATGTAACGGTCAATGCACGGCAACCCCGCGTAATCGGCTTTCAGGCCAGGGCTCGCTTTGCGGTCATGCTCTTTATCAATCAGCACGGCAGTATGAACTTGACGGGCACCCGCGTGCTTGCAGAAATCCACAATCGCGCTAAGGGTGTGACCCTCGTCGAGAATGTCATCGATAATCAGCACGTGACGGTCCATAAAGGACACTTCCGGCTTGGCTTTCCAGAACAGGTCACCGCCGCTGGTTTGGTTGCGATAGCGCGTGGCGTGCAGGTAAGACGATTCAAGCGGGAATTTCAGGTGGGTGAGCAGCTTGCCAGCAAAAATCAGGCCGCCGTTCATCACACAGAACACCACTGGATTGGTCTCAGCCATTTCGGCTGTGATTTGCGCGCCGACACGGGCGATAGACGCCTCGACTTCAGCTTCGGTGTACAGGCAGTCAGCCTCTCGCATGACTTGACGGATATGCTCGAGATCAGCAGACATGACGCTCTCCAGGGGGGGTTGTGCAAGAAAAGCGGGCAAAGGTACGCATCCGCATGGCTCAGATCAAGCATTTATGGACTAACGTGCACTAATGTCTGTAGGACATAACCTCGGATTAGATTAATCTAGGCCGGTTTTTTTGCCTGCCCCCCGGAGTCTTTCCCTATGCCCACTCTTGAGATCCGCCATCCGCTGATCCGCCACAAACTCGGCTTGATGCGCCGCGCTGACATTAGCACGAAGAACTTCCGTGAGCTCGCACAGGAAGTCGGCGCGCTGCTGACTTACGAAGCCACTAAAGATCTGACGCTCGAATCCTACGAAATTGCAGGGTGGAGCGGCAAAGTTATGGTTGAAAAAATTGCCGGTAAGAAAATTACCGTCGTACCTATCCTGCGCGCCGGTATCGGCATGCTGGAAGGTGTTCTGAGCCTGATCCCGGGTGCCAAAGTAAGTGCTGTAGGCGTTGCCCGCAACGAAGAAACCCTGCAAGCCCACACTTACCTGGAAAAACTGGTACCGGAAATCGATGAGCGTCTGGCGATGATCATTGACCCGATGCTGGCCACCGGTTCGTCGATGGTTGCCACCATTGACCTGTTGAAGAAAGCCGGCTGTAAAGAAATCCGCGCCATGGTGCTGGTTGCCGCGCCAGAAGGTATTGCAGCGGTTGAAGCAGCACACCCTGATGTAACCATCTACACCGCGTCCATTGATGAGCGCCTTGACGATCATGGCTACATCATTCCGGGCTTGGGTGATGCCGGCGACAAGATCTTCGGCACCAAGCAAAAGGACGCATAACATGCAGGACGAGTTCAATGACCCGCTCTGGCGCCAGATTATTTCTGGTGCGCAGATGCTCTTCGTGGCCTTTGGCGCGTTGGTGTTGATGCCTCTGATTACAGGCCTCGACCCTAACGTTGCGCTGTTCACGGCGGGTCTCGGGACTCTGCTGTTCCAGATCGTGACCCGGCGCCAGGTGCCGGTCTTTCTGGCGTCGAGTTTTGCGTTTATCACCCCGATCATTCTCGCCAAAGGCCAATTTGGCCTGGCAGCGACGATGGGCGGCGTCATGGCAGCCGGTTTCGTGTACACCTTTCTCGGGTTTGCAGTGAAACTCAAAGGCACCGGTTTTATTGACCGCCTTCTGCCACCCGTGGTGATTGGCCCGGTCATCATCTCGATCGGCCTGGCGATGGCACCGATTGCTGCGCACATGGCCATGGGCCGTGCGGAAGATGGCACCGAACTGATCCATTACCAAACCGCCATGCTGATCTCGATGCCAGCCTTATTGACCACCTTGATCGTGGCGGTATTCGGCAAAGGGATTTTCCGTCTGGTACCCATCATTGCGGGCGTTCTGGTCGGTTTTGGCATGGCGTTCTACTTCGGCGTCGTCGACACCGCCAAGATCGCGGCAGCCCCTTGGTTCGCCTTGCCGCACTTCACGGCTCCCGAGTTCAACTGGCAAGCAATTCTGTTTATCGTGCCCGTGGCGTTGGCCCCGGCCATTGAACACATTGGTGGCGTGATAGCCGTGGGCAGCGTGACTGGCCGCGACTACCTGAAAAATCCGGGCCTGCATCGCACGTTGTTTGGTGACGGCATTGCCACCACCGCAGCGGGATTGCTCGGCGGCCCACCCAACACCACCTACGCCGAAGTGACGGGCGCAGTGATGCTGACCAAGAACTACAACCCGAAAATCATGACCTGGGCAGCGATCTTCGCTATCAGCCTGGCCTTTATCGGTAAGTTCGGCGCATTGCTGCAAAGCATTCCGGTGCCGGTGATGGGCGGGATTCTGTGCCTGTTGTTCGGTTCGATTGCAGCCGTGGGCATGAACACCCTGATTCGCCATCAAGTCGACCTCAGTGAAGCGCGCAATCTGGTGATTGTGTCGGTGACTCTGGTGTTTGGTATTGGCGGCGTGCTGATCGGCACGGGGATGGGCCCGGAAGACTTCGGTCTTAAAGGCATCGCGTTGTGCGCCATCGTGGCGATCGCGCTGAACCTGATACTGCCGGGTAATGACAGTTGGAAAAAGAAAAAAGGTGATGAGCCGATTATCTAAATCGGCTTGACCCTCACCCTGCCTTGGACTGTTAGTCCCCTCTCCCTCTGGGAGAGGGTTAGGGTGAGGGGCTTTTGACCTTTAGAGCGCCATCGGCGCCCGTTCACATAATGTATTCAGCGCCTTGGCCCACTCAGGGTTGTCATTGAGACACGGCACAAGCACCAACTCTTCACCCCCCGCCTCAATAAACTGCTCGCGCCCACGATCGCCAATCTCTTCCAGGGTTTCAATGCAATCGGCCACAAACGCCGGGCACATCACCAATACCTTCTTCACACCTTGCTTGGCCAACTCATCCAGACGTGCCTCGGTATAAGGTTCGATCCACTTCGCACGGCCCAAACGCGACTGGAACGCGACTGACCATTGCCCCTCAGCCAAGCCCATGCGCTGCGCAAAAGCTTGCGCCGTTCGCAGGCACTGCGCCCTGTAGCACGTAGCCATGACCGCAGGCGACGCATACTGGCAGCAGTCCTCACTCTTCAGGCAGTGATTGCCGGTGGGGTCGAGCTTATGCAAGTGCCGCTCGGGCAAACCATGAAAACTCAGCAGCAGGTGATCGTAATCCTGCTCAAGGTGCGGCCTGGCACTCTCCACCAAGGCATCCAGGTATTCAGGCTGATCATAAAACGGCTGCACAATTGAAAACTGCACCGCCAGCTTTTTGGTTTTGACCACCCGCTTGGCTTCTTCAATCACCGTAGTCACCGTACTGTCGGCGAACTGTGGATAAAGCGGCGCAAGCGTGACCTTTTTAATCCCTTGAGCCGCCAAACGGGTCAACACCGTTTCGATGGAAGGCTCGCCATAGCGCATGGCCAATTCCACCGGCCCCTGTTTCCACTCCTTGGTCATAGCCTGCTGCAAGCGCCGACTAAGGACTACAAGCGGTGATCCTTCGTCCCACCAGATGGACGCATAGGCATGGGCTGACTGCTCGGGACGCTTGATCAGGATCAGCGACACAATCAAACGCCTCAAGGGCCACGGCACGTCAATGACGTACGGGTCCATCAAAAACTGGTTCAAGTAGCTGCGTACATCCGCTACCGAAGTAGAGGCCGGCGAACCCAGGTTAACCAGCAAAAGCGCGTGCTCGGTCATGCAACATCCTATTTCAGAGGCGGGCGGACAAATCATCCAGCGCCGCACGTAAATCAGTGAACTGAAAAATGAACCCGGTGGCCAGCAATCGGGCCGGTGTCGCCCGCTGACCACCCAACAACAACAGTGACAACTCACCCAAACCGACCCGCAGCACAAACGCGGGCAATGGTAAAAATGCCGGGCGATGCAACACTTGACCCAAGGTTTTGGCAAATTCGGCATTACGTACAGGGTGCGGCGCGCAGGCATTATATGGGCCGGTCGCGGCATTCTCATGCACAAGAAAATCAATCAGGGCTATTTGGTCTTTGATATGAATCCACGGCATCCATTGCCGCCCATTGCCTATCGAGCCGCCCAGCGCCAGCTTGAAGGGCAGCAACAAACGTGACAAAAAGCCACCTTCAGCAGCCAGTACCAGACCCGTGCGCACCAACACCACACGTATGCCCAATGCCTGAGCACGCTGCGCTGTCTCTTCCCAGGCGATACACAGATGGCTGGCGAAGTCGTCATTGACCGGAGGCGATTCCTCCGTCAGTTCGCGCTCGCCACCATCGCCGTACCACCCCACTGCCGATCCGGAGACCAATACCGAAGGCTTCTGTTCGCGGCTTTCAAGCCAGGCCACGAGTGTTTCAGTCAGGGTAATTCGACTGCTCCACAGCACGGACTTACGCTTACGAGTCCACGGGCGATCCGCTATCGGCGCACCAGCCAAGTTAATGACCGCATCCAACGGTTCTTGACCCAGCTCTTCAAGAACGGCAACACCCCTGACTCCCTCACCACACAATTCCCTCACACGCTCAGGGCGCCGACTCAATACACTCAGGCGATAGCCTTTGGCCAGCCAATGCCGGCAAAGCTGGCGACCGATCAAGCCTGTACCGCCGGTCAGCAAAATGTGCATGAGGTGATCCTCGCTGTAAGTTTTATCGGATGCACTGGTCTATTTTTAAAGAAAGCCCAATCCTCAGGGCCTCTGACCTGAAAGAAGAATAGGCCAGACTGACCCGACAGGCGCACTAAAACCTATACTAATAAAATAATTTGTACAGGAATTAACGAGGCAGTAGTCTGTGCAAACTGGATCGAGGCCACTATGACTGTACCTATCGCAATTATCGGGGCCGGCATTGCCGGGCTTTCAGCAGCACGCAAACTTCACGATGCCGGGCTCACGGTGCACTTGTTTGACAAAAGTCGGGGCAGTGGCGGACGGATGTCCAGCAAGCGCAGCGACGCCGGCTCACTGGATCTGGGGGCTCAATACTTCACTGCCCGCAACCCGCGCTTTGTTTCAGAAGTTAATCGCTGGCACTCCGAAGGCTGGGCCAGCGAATGGAAGCCGCATCTGTACAACAATCACACAGATGGTCAATTGACCCCATCACCCGACGAGCAAACACGCTGGGTCGGCAACCCGCGCATGAGTGCAATTACCCGGGGCTTGTTAGGCCATTTGACCGCGAGCTTCATGTGCCGGATTACCGAGCTGATTCGCGGTGAAAAACACTGGCACCTGCAAGATGCCGAAGGCAATGACCACGGCCCGTTCAGTCATGTGATCGTGGCGACCCCGGCACCGCAGGCAACGGCCCTGCTCGCCACTGCACCCAAACTTGCCAGTGCTGCCGCCGGCGTAAAAATGGACCCGACCTGGGCCGTGGTTCTCGCCTTTGAAACGGCATTGGACACGGTCATCGATGGTTGTTTTGTACAAGACAGTCCACTCGACTGGGTGGCTCGCAACAGCAGCAAACCCGGGCGTGACAGCAAACCGGACACTTGGGTTCTGCACGCAACCAGCGCGTGGAGCAAAGAACACATCGATATGCCCAAAGAAGCCGTCATCGAACATTTGCATGGTGCATTTGCCGAACTGATGCATATCACCGTTCCTGCACCGATCTTTACCTTGGCGCACCGCTGGCTGTATGCACGTCCTGCGGGAGCCCATGAGTGGGGTGTTCTGGCAGACTCCGATCTGGGCCTCTATGCCTGTGGCGACTGGTGCCTGTCCGGGCGGGTCGAAGGCGCATGGCTGAGTGGACAGGAAGCTGCCCGCCGGGTTATCGAGCGTTTGCAGTGAACCGCATCAACCCTCGCAAACTGCTGCTGTCCAAGTGGACAGCAGCCACCCCTGAACACCGCGAAAAACACTTTCTGGTCACCGACGTGTTTTGTGATGAGGAAGGCACCGTGCTCGATATCGAGTTGCAAGCGGTGCTGACCCAACGCACTCAGCGCATGCCCTGGCAACGTCTGCAGGACATGCAGACCTGGACAATGGGCTGGAAATAATAGACGCCCCTCCCCCCTGCGAACCCCGCAATCTCACAAATAGTTGTACAAGTAATTTGTACTTGTACAACGCCAAGCCTATGATGAACTCAAGTTGTACATCTTACAAAAGATGTACAAGAAATTCTTGGAGGTTCATGACATGGCCAACGACACCTCAACGCGTTGCAAGCCAAAAATCGCCATCAGCGCTTGCTTGCTGGGAGCGGAAGTTCGCTTTAACGGCGGCCATAAAGAGTCGCGGCTGTGCAGTCAGGCCTTGAGTGAACATTTCGATTTTGTGCCCCTGTGCCCTGAAGTCGCGATTGGTCTGGGCATTCCGCGCCAACCGATCCGTCTTGTCGGCGACCCGACCATGCCCCAAGCAGTAGGCAGCGTCGACAGCACGCTGGATGTGACTCACGCACTGCATGACTACGGCGTGAGCATGGCGGCCACGCACACTGATATTTGCGGCTACATCTTTATGCAAAAGTCGCCTTCCTGCGGGCTTGAGCGGGTGAAGGTGTACCAGGATGGCGGCAGACCGGCAGAGTTGAGCGGGCGAGGCATTTATGCACAGGCCTTTTGCGCCGCGCATCCCGATTTACCGGTCGAAGAAGACGGCCGCTTGAACGACCCCATCCTGCGTGAAAACTTTCTTACCCGGGTATACGCCTACAGTGCGTGGCAAGACCTGCTCAAAGCGGGCCTCACCCGCCGCTCACTGACCGAGTTTCATGCGCGCTACAAATACCTGCTGATGGCCCACCATCCCGTGCAATACAAAACATTGGGCAACCTACTGGGCAGCATGGGGAAAGCGCCCCCTCAAGCCATTGCAGCGCAGTACTTCAGCGAACTGATGAAGGCGCTGAAAAAATGCGCGACCCGGCGCACTCATACCAATGTGCTGCAACACATTAGCGGCTACCTCAAGCAATCCATCAGCCGCGAAGACAAGCAAGAAATGCAGCAATTGATCGTGCAATACCTCAACGGCATTGTGCCGCTGGTCGTTCCGCTTACGCTGCTCAAACATCACTTTCGCCTGCACCCGGATCCCTATATTGCGCGTCAGGTTTATCTGCAACCGCACCCTGAAAATCTCAGCCTGCGTAATGCGATCTGACCATGAGTGATGACCGCCCCATGACGAATATTCCCGACAACGACTACAGCCAGGCACTCGCTGAAGGCTGGCGGCCGATCCGCGAAGTGGCCCGCATAACCGGCGTGAATGCCGTGACCCTGCGCGCGTGGGAGCGCCGCTATGGCTTGATCGTTCCGCACCGCACGGCCAAAGGCCACCGCCTGTTTTCGCCCGACCAGATTCTGCGCATAAAGCACATCCTGACCTGGCTTAACCGCGGTGTATCAGTGAGTCAGGTGAAACCGTTACTGGACTCTGCGCCCGCCTTCCACGAGCCTGCTGATAATGACTGGCAGGCGTGGCGGCAAGCCCTGACGCGGGCAATCAGCGAACTGTCCGAGCGCAAGCTCGATGACAATGTGAATCAGGTGATGTCGCTCTACCCTGCCCGCACGCTCTGCAAACAGCTATTAATCCCCCTGATCCGCGAGCTGGAACAACGCTGGCAGGGCCAGTTCGGCACGCAGCTGGAGCGCGCGTTCTTTAACTCCTGGTTACGCAGCAAACTGGGGGCGCGGGTTTACCACAATAATCGCTCAGTAAGCGGCGCCCCCGTTCTGTTGATCAACCAGTCGTCCCAACCCTTCGAAGCCGCTCTATGGCTGACCGCCCTGCTGGTCAGCAGCAGCCATTGCCCGGTTGAAGTCTTCGACACGCCAGTACCCGCAGGTGAGCTTGGGCTGGCTGTTGAACGCCTGAAAGCCCGTGCGGTAGTGCTCTACTCAAGCCAAGCCCTGAACACCCAGCTATTGCCCAAACTATTGGCCTGGATCAACTGCCCGATTGTGCTTGCCGGAACCTGTGTCCGTATCCACAGCACGGAACTGGCCATTACTACCACCGAAATTGCCGGATTGACGCTTGCCAACGACCCGCTTGAAGCCCACCAGCAACTCGACCAACTCGGTCTTATATAAGCGAGGAATTGACATGCAACTTATCTGGCTACGCAGCGACTTGCGTCAATCCGACAACACCGCACTGAGCGCCGCCGTCAAACGCGGCCCCACCGTGGCCGTGTACCTGATCAGCCCGCAACAATGGCTGAGCCACGACGATGCAGCGTGCAAAGTCGATTTTTGGCTACGCAATCTGGCCACTCTGAGCGACAGCTTGCAGGCACTGAATATTCCCTTGCTGATTAGAACGGCGGATACCTGGGATCAAGCCCCAGCCGTGCTCCTTGAGCTGTGCCAACAACACGGAATTGAAGCGGTACATGCCAATCAGGAATATGGCATCAATGAAACCCGCCGCGATGAAGCCGCCGCCAAGGCGCTGGAGGCCCAAGGCATAGAGTTTCACAGCTACCTGGACCAACTCCTGTTTCAGCCGGGTACTGTGCTCACGCAGTCGGGTACTTATTTCCAGGTCTTCAGCCAGTTCCGTCGGATTTGCTACAACCACCTGCACCGCGCACTCCCGCCAATCGTCGAGTCGCCTCAGGCACAAACAGCCGTAACCATCGAGCGCGATGCCATTCCACAATCGGTCGACGGTTTTATCCAGCCAACCGAGTCATTGCGCGCACTGTGGCCCGCTGGCGAGCGTCATGCCCAGCAACGGCTGGCGCACTTTGCCGATGAGCAGATCCATTACTACAAGGACGAACGCGATCTGCCCGCCAAACCCGGCACCAGCCAGATTTCGCCCTACCTTGCAGCCGGTGTCATTTCCCCTCGGCAATGTCTGCATGCGGCATTGCGAAGCAATCAGGGCGAGTTCGAAAGCGGCAGCCCAGGCGTGTATACATGGATCACCGAACTGCTGTGGCGTGAATTCTATAAACACATTTTGGTGGGCTACCCACGGGTTTCGCGTCACCGCGCCTTTCGCCTTGAAACCGAATTCCTGCCGTGGCGTGACGCCCCCGAAGAGTTGGCGGCCTGGAAAGAAGGCCGTACTGGCATTCCCATCATCGACGCGGCCATTCGCCAACTGCTGGACACTGGCTGGATGCATAACCGTCTACGGATGGTCGTGGCCATGTTCCTCACCAAAAACCTGCTGATCGATTGGCGCGAAGGCGAGCGCTTTTTCATGCAGCATTTAATTGATGGCGATCTGGCGGCCAATAATGGCGGCTGGCAGTGGAGCTCATCGACCGGAACTGATTCAGTACCGTATTTCAGGATTTTCAACCCGCTCAGTCAGTCCGAACGCTTCGATCCCGAAGGCCGCTTCATCAAACACTGGCTGCCGGAGCTGGCCGATCTGAGCAAAAAGGACATCCATAACCCTTCCGTTGCCGGCGGACTGTTTGGCGTGGCCGATTACCCACGGCCAATGGTCGACCTGAAAAAAAGCCGCGAGCGCGCGCTCACCGCTTTCAAAAATTTGCCGTCGCGGGCACTGGCGGTGAGTGGTGATGAATAAGTCCCGGCGTATCTGGCTCACAGGCGCTAGCAGCGGTATCGGCGCGCACATGGCCGAAGAACTGCTCAAAAGCGGCGCAACGCTGGCCTTGAGTGCCCGCACTATTGCACCGCTGCAAGCGTTATCCGACCGTTTCCCCGGCCAAGTCCTGCTGGTGCCGGGAGACTTGACCGACAGTGCACACGTGCGAGCAATCGGTCAGCAGATTGCTCAAGCCTGGGGTGCGCTGGACACCGTCATTCTCAACGCTGGCACCTGTGAATATGTCGATGTTCGCCATTTTGATGCCGCGCTGATCGAACGCGTAGTACGCACTAATTTATTGGCCAACAGCTACTGCCTGGAGGCTGCCCTGCCCTTGTTACGGGCTGGCCTGCGCCCGCACCTGGTCGGCGTCGTCAGTAGCGTGACCTTCTGGCCGCTGCCGCGCGCCGAGGCCTACGGCGCGTCGAAAGCCGGGCTGCGCTATCTGCTGGAGTCGCTGCGCATCGATCTGGCCCATGAAAACATCGACATCACCCTGATCAGCCCCGGTTTTGTCGACACCCCGCTGACTGAAAATAATGATTTCCCGATGCCCATGCGCTGGTCAGCGCCAAAAGCTGCACAGCATATATGCCAGCATCTGGACAAACGGCCGCTGGAAATCACTTTTCCTGCGCTGTTTATCGCCATTCTGAAACTGCTGTCGAGTCTGCCTAAACGCCTGCAACTGGCACTAGGCAAGCGCCTGGCCAGAAACTCTGACGAGAAGCCATCATGAAAATCGCCATCATTGGCAGCGGCATCTCAGGGTTGACCTGTGGCTATCTGCTGCATAAAGAACACGACATTTGCGTGTTTGAGGCCAGTGATTGGGTAGGCGGTCACACCCATACCGTGGACGTCAGCGTACAGGGGCAGCGTTATGCAATCGACACGGGCTTTATCGTGTTCAACGACTGGACATACCCCAACTTCATCAAGCTGCTGGACCAACTGGGTGTGAGCTCAAAAGCCACAGAAATGAGCTTCTCAGTGTGCGACCCCAGCAACAACCTTGAATACAACGGCAACACCCTCAACAGTTTGTTTGCCCAGCGCAGCAATCTGTTATCGCCCGGTTTTTGGGGCATGCTGCGCGACATTCTGCGATTCAATCGTGAAGCGGTGCGCGACCTGCAAGAACAGCGCATTGCCGTCGACACCCGTCTGGGCGACTACCTGCAACAACGTGGCTATGGCGAGCGGTTCATCGAGCACTACATCGTGCCCATGGGCGCGGCCATCTGGTCCATGTCTTTGAGCGATATGCTGGCCTTCCCTCTGCAATTTTTTGTGCGCTTTTTTAAAAACCACGGTTTGTTAAGCGTCAGTCATCGCCCGCAATGGCGAGTCATTGAAGGGGGATCCAGCGCTTACGTAAAACCGCTGAGTGCAGGCTTTGCCGAAAAAATCCGCCTTGGCTGTCCAGTCACCGGAGTCGAGCGTGATAACCAAGGCGTAACGATTCACAGCCCCAGAGGCAGCGAACGCTATGACAAGGTGATTTTTGCCTGCCACAGCGATCAGGCGCTCACACTGCTGGCAAAACCCAGCGCAGCGGAACAGCAAATCCTCGGCGCCCTGCCTTACGCTGATAACGATGTTGTCCTGCACACCGACACGCGACTGTTGCCCGACAGGAAATTGGCATGGGCCAGCTGGAACTATCGGCTAGGCAATGCCGGACAACACCGCGCCGCCGTCACGTACGACATGAACATCTTGCAAGGGATACAGAGCGATACCACGTTCTGCGTCAGCCTGAACCAGCGCGCAGACATTGACCCTGACAAGGTGCTGGCCAGCTACACCTACGCCCATCCGCAATACAGCCTGGATGCCGTGGCAGCTCAAGGCCGCTGGCCAGAACTGATGGGCGCGCAGCACAGCTATTACTGCGGGGCTTACTGGGCCAACGGCTTTCACGAAGATGGCGTGGTCAGCGCGTTGCGCGTCGCCCAAGCCTTCGGCCACCGGCTATGAACAGCGCCCTGTACAGCGGCTGGATTGCTCATCGACGCTTTGCGCCGACCACCCATGCTTTCCGTTATCAGATTGGCTTGCTGTACCTGGATCTGGATGAGCAAGACGCTGTGTTCGGGCTGTCACCGCTGGCAGGCAACAGCCGTTTTTCGCCCTTTTCATTTCGTGAAACCGATTACCTGAAGACCTACACCCACGCCGGCATGCGCCTGATCGATGCAGTTCGCCAACTCATCGGCGAAGCCCTTGGGCGCACACCCCAAGGTGCCATTCGCCTGCTGACGCAAGCCCGCAGCTGGGGGCTTTCGTTTAACCCGGTCAGCTTTTTCTATTGCTATGAAGCTGACGGACAACTGGCCGCCATCTTGTGCGAAGTGAGTAACACACCGTGGCGCGAGCGTTATCACTACGTGCTCCCGGCAGTCGGTGACGGTCACCAGTACGTTGCCGTGGCCAAGGCCTTTCACGTGTCACCTTTCTTGCCGCGTGACCTGCAATACCGCATGAGCTTCAGCCCGCCTGATACACGGCTCGGCGTGCACATGGCCGACTGGCAAGGCGAACTGAAACTGTTTGATGCCACCCTGAACCTGCACCGCAGCACGCTTGATCGCGCTGGGCTGCATCGCTACCTGCGCCAATTCCCGTGGATGACGGCCAAGACCTGTCTGGCCATTTACTGGCAAGCGTTGCGCCTTTTTATCAAACGCACACCGATTTTCCCCCACCGGGCCGCCGACGGCGTATTACGCATTGCCGCCCAGCAACCAGAGAATAAACGTCATGAAAAGCCCTAGCCTGGTGAGCAAGATTTCTCGGTTCAGTACCTTTAACCTGACCAGTGGGCTGCTGCGCGAAGGCGTGATGCGCCAGCTCAGCCAACTGCACAAGGGTCTCTTGGTTATCTTTGAAAACGGCGTGCGCCAGACCTTCGGCGACAACACCTCAACATTGGTCGGTGAAGTACAGATTCATGATCCGAGTGTGTGGGGCATGATCGCCAGCAAAGGCTCCATTGGCGCTGGCGAGGCGTTCATTCACGGCTACTGGAGCTCACCCGACCTGACCCGAGTCATCCGTGTACTGGTCAGCAATATGGATGTGCTCGATGCCATGGAAGGCGGCCTGGCACGATTGGGCCGTCCTTTTATCGGGGCATTGCACTGGGTTAATCGTAATACCCGCACAGGCTCGCAAAAAAATATTGCCGCCCATTACGACCTTGGCAACGAGATGTTCGAGCAGTTCCTTGACCCGACCATGATGTACTCAGCGGCTCAATTCCTCAGCCCTGACGACACCCTGGAGCAAGCGCAGCTCAATAAACTGCAACGTATTTGCCAAAAACTCGACCTCAAACCTCAAGACCATTTGCTCGAAATCGGTACAGGCTGGGGCAGCATGGCGATCTATGCGGCACAGCACTACGGGTGCAAGGTCACGACGACCACGCTGTCCAAGGAACAATTCGATTACACCCAAGCGCGGATCGTTGCACAGGGCTTACAGAATCAAGTGACACTGCTGCTGGAAGACTACCGCGATCTCACCGGGCAATACGACAAGCTGGTCTCCATTGAAATGATTGAAGCCGTTGGCCATCGTTTTTTACCTGTCTACTTCAAACAGTGCTCGCACCTGCTCAAAAGCAACGGATTGATGTTGCTGCAAGCCATCACCATTCGTGATCAGCGTTATGAACAGGCAAAAAACAGCGTGGACTTTATACAGCGTTATATCTTCCCTGGTGGCGCCCTGCCCAGCCTGCAAAAAATGCTCGAAATCATCACCCGCGAAACTGACATGAATTTGATGCACATGGAGGACTTTGGGCTGCACTACGCCAAAACCCTGCGCTTGTGGCACGAGAACTTCCGTCATGCCCATGGCCGCCTGAACGAACTGGGCTACGACGAATACTTTCTACGCTTGTGGGAGTTTTACCTGTGCTACTGCGAAGGCGGATTTCTTGAGCGCAGCATAGGCACCGCGCAACTGTTACTGGCAAAACCTGCCGCCATGCCGCAACCCGTGCTTGGGCGCCTTGATGCTTAAAAACCTGATCAACGCCGGGCTGTTTCAGCTCGGCTGGTTTGCCTGTGTGTTGGGCGGCAACAGCCCGTGGCTATTGCTCGCCTTTGCGGCGTTAGCAGTACACGTTCTGTGGGTAAGCCGTTCTTGGAGCGAAATCCGTTTGATAGTGGCCGTCTGTGTAATCGGTACGCTGGTGGACAGTGTATTGCTCAACGCCGGGGTATTTGAGTTCAAACACGCAAGCGTCTTGATTCCACTCTGGCTGATCGTGCTCTGGGCCTTATTGGCAACCACATTGAGGCATTGCCTGGCATGGACAGCCCGACCTGTCTGGCGGGCAGCGTTATTGGGGGCCATTGGCGGGCCGTTGTCGTATTACGCGGGGGAACGGATGGGGGCCGTATCGTTCGGATATGGCCTATGGCCTACGCTGGCAATGTTATCCGTCATTTGGGCGGGGTTGTTTGTGGTATTGCAAGGGTTGGCAGGCAGGCATGTTTAGCACCTTAAGTACCGTGAAGCGCTTGGCTTGAGCCTCTGCAGCACATCGAGACTAATCAATAAAACCCTGCTTGATCATTTAATGAGTTATTAACGCAACACATGCAACGACGGGAAGGCAATTAACACCAATATAAATACTGTAGGAATTATCTGAAACTTCACCTACGCACTGGATATACCACTCAAAAAAAGCCAACCTCCTCGACAGCCCTCGCCACCCAGCTTACTCAACTAATACTGTACTACCCACGCGAACGACCGAGGCAGCCTCAGAATGAAACTGCGCGTTTATTAGTTAATTTATTCCCTCGCGCTTAGCTGGATTAAATGAAATGAATAGACACTCAACCAAAACAACGAACTTATTGTTAACCGATGCCATTCAGTAGCCCCCTGAAATAACGGCGCGCCAGTCGGTGCTCATGACTAAACACTCTTTACAGTCAATGAATCTCAGGAAATATCATGCGTATTTTGAAACGATGGAAGGCTCTCCTCATCAGCCAATGCTTAAGCGCGGCGGGTCTCGGCCTAATGATCATGGTGCCCCCTGTACAGGCCCAAACCACACCGCAGGCCGCTCAAGAAATTCAGGGCTTGCTGGCCTTTGTCGAACACAGTGAGTGTCGGTTTGTGCGCAACGGTAAAGAATACCCGGGTGCCCAGGCGAGTGCCCATTTGGGTAAAAAGCTGGCTTATCTCGAAGGCAAAAACCGGGTGAGCAGTGCAGAAGACTTCATTGATCTAGGGGCCACTAAAAGCAGTATGACGGGCACTGCCTATGAGGTTAGATGCCCGACAGGTGTACAACCGGCGAGCATTTGGCTCACCACAGAACTAAAAAGGCTACGACAGTTCCGACCGTAGGTTGTGACACGGGATTGGTAGTTTTTACCGTTGCATAGAGGGGACGGGTATTCTTTGAGCTACTAAAAATCAGAGGCACTATAAAGACCTCCGGCAACAGGGAAGTTTTACCGCCATTCGTTTGATTCACTTTAGTGAAACAGAGATTGCCACTCAAGCAGTTGAATACCTCTCTAACAATGGCTTTCTCAGCGGCCGTCTTTTCCCCGGTCGGGGCGCAACATCAATCAGCAATAAGAATCACCCTTCAGGCCGACATGACATTTGAGCTGACAAGGCAGTTTTGTGATTCAGTCAACGCGTATTGGAAAGAACATGGATTGAGCGCTCATGTTTAATTAACCTCGCTCAGTGGCCGCTTTAACCAAACACTCTCCCCTCGCCTGCGGACCTACTGATGCCCCTTTCAAACGCCGCCTTCTTGATCAGTATGTCCTGCCTGGCCGTATTCCTGTCGCAACTGGGCATGATGATGTACTTGCCAGCGTTGCCTTCAATCGCCCAGGCATTGAACACCACTCAAGACCTGACCTCATTGGCGCTGCCTGTGTATCTGGCGGGCATGGCGCTGCCCATGTTGCTGTGGGGCAATTGGGGAGCAGCGCTGGGCATCAAGCGAATCATGATGGGTTCGCTTTTACTGTTCAGCGTCAGCAGCGCACTGTTGAGCCTGTGCACGCAGATCGAAACCTTCATTTCACTGCGGTTTGTCCAGGGTATGGGCGCCAGCGGCCTCTCGGTCATGGCACGATCATTAATCGCGCAGCACTTTAAAGGCAGTGAGTTGGCCAAAGTATTGTCGTGGCTGTCTATCGCCTTTGTCATCTCGCTGGGCATTGGCCAATACGCAGGGGCGGTGTTAATGAGCGCCTTTGACTGGCCTGTCATATTTTGGGGACTGGGAGCCTCAGCCCTCATTCAGATTGTTGTGGTTTACACCTATTTGCCTGACTCACCACACGTCAGCCATACACCCGTTTGCTGGAGCCATTATCTGACGCTTGTGCGGCACCGGCCTTTCTTGCTCCCGGTGCTGATGGGGGGCTTGGGCTACGGAATCATTATTGGATTCAACACGACGGCGCCTTCGATCTTTCAAAACACGTATCAGTGGTCTGCCTACGACTATGGGCAATTAGGCTGGGCAATGAGCCTGGCTTATCTACTGGGGTCACTGGTTGTTAACCGATACGTCACCGTCTGGGGCCAAACGACGATGAGCCGCATGGCTATCAGGGTGATGTTGGCCGCAAGTGCCGGAATGATGGCCGCATTGTGGATAAATTCCACGTCCGCACTGCTCTTGTGGTTGCCGTATTGTTTAATCATCTGCGGGCAAGCGATCAATTACCCCATCAGCTTGTCTCAAGCCAGTGAGCATTCCCCTGTTGGCGGCCCTTATGCAATGGCGCTGTGTGGGTTTATCCACCAGGTGCTGGCGGCGGTGATTGGCGCGTCAGTCAGTGGGCTGGGTATTCAACAGCCGATAGCTCTGGCCAGCCTCTGTTTGCTATTGGTCGTCATGGTGCTGGGTGTGAAGATTATGCAGCCAAGGGCTTGACCCGTTTAGCGAGCTGATCGCCTCAGTCTGTCTGGCGTTTCACACATCACCCCGACTCTGCCTTACACTGCGCGCCTATGACCAACATCCCCCTGACTGAAATTACCGAACCCGCCGTCACCTGTTCGACGTGCGCGGCATGCTGCTGCCAACTGGAAGTGATGTTGATCACGGACACGGGCGTGCCTGAGCGCTTTATCGACAACGATGACTGGGGTGGTGAGGTGATGCTGCGTCTGGATGATGGCTGGTGTGCAGCGCTGGATCGCAACACCATGATGTGCACTATTTATGAAGTGCGCCCGCTGATTTGCCGCGAGTTCGAGATGGGAGAAGTCGAATGCCTCAACGAACGTCAAGGCATCACGACCGCGTATCGCTAGTTACAGTGGCATCGTGTAATGCAGCGCGTAGCTTTCTATGCCGTCGTTGTTGCTGGAGAGTCCGGCATTGGAATAGTGAGTAGCGCGAATACCCACTTCATGCCCACCGTTGAAACGCAGGCCAAAACCAAGGCGGTCTTCAAACTGGAAGGCCGTGCCCAATTCCTGCTCTTCAACTTTGGTCTTGGAGAACAGCGATACACCGATGCCTGCCTCGACATACGGCTTAACTGTTTCGCCAGCAAATTCGTATACAAACACCGGAGAGAACGTCAGGCTGCTGGCGCTCGAAGACTTGTCTCCATCCCAGTAGGTGTAAGCACCATCCCAATAGCCGGTCAGGCGGCCCACATCACTTTGTAGCCAACTTTTGTCCCAGTTGGATTTCAAACCCAGTCGATAGGTCATGGTCGACTGGCTGCTATGCCCAACACTAAATTCGACGCCCGCCGCTTGCGCAGTGTAGCTATACCCCAGAATGGAAGCCGCAAGCGCAGCCAGGCAAAACAATTGCTTCATAAGAAAATCCTATTTTCGTATGCATAGGTCAGTAGTTGTGTGTCTCATCAGACAGCGGTTATGAATCCAATCAAACGCTGAAAGTTCATCCAATTTAACCAAAAATTACCTTTTTTTACTGCCCGAAGCTTTGCACACTTCCTGATTTATTCCATAGCATCGGCAGGATTTTTCTTAAATGTTGCGCAGAAGCGCTGGTCCAAAACTGTGTGTCAGCTGCCGGGCCGGATGCCAGCAAATCGCGCTCAGCCAGTAGACGGTGTAATTGGCGAGCCACGGCGGCGCCCGTGTCGATCAAGATGACCGAAGACGGGAGCATCTGACTGAGCAGAGGCTTGAGGAAGGGATAATGCGTACAGCCCAGAATCAGGGTGTCACAACCGGCCGCCAGCAAAGGCTCGACATACCCCTGCAACAACGTACGCAAGGCCTCGCTGTGCAGGTCGCCGGTTTCTATTAACTCCACCAAGCCCGGACAAGGCTGGGTGATGACGCGCACATCACTGGCAAAGCGATCCAGCAAGGCGGCGAATTTGGCACTTTGCAAGGTACCGGTCGTGGCGAGCACGCCGACGACGCCGCTGCGTGTCGCTGCGGCGGCTGGCTTGACCGCGGGTTCCATCCCCACAATGGGCCACGCGGGGTAACGCTGACGCAGGTCGGCAACAGCCGCCACGGTAGCGGTATTGCAGGCCAGCACCAACGCCTTGGCCCCTTGCTGTTGAAAAAACTCGGCCATCACGGCACAGCGCTGTCGGATAAACTCGGGGCTTTTTTCGCCATAAGGGATGTGCCCGCAATCCGCTACATAGAGCAGCGACTCACTGGGCAGCCGTTGATTGATTTCGTTGAGCACCGACAAGCCGCCGATGCCGGAGTCAAACACACCAATCGGTGCTTCACGCATGGCCGCATACGCTGCATGCCGGATCGCGCTTAACCCGCAACTCGCGAAAACGCGTGCTCATGGCATCAATCAGCAACAGGCGACCCACTAATGGCTCGCCAAAACCGGCCAGCACTTTGAGGGCTTCCAGAGCTTGCAAGCTGCCTACGAGCCCCACCAACGGGCCAATGACCCCGGCCTCACTACAGGTCAATTCTTCTTCGCTGCCATGCCCGTATAAACAGTGGTAGCAAGGGCTGGCCGCCTGGCGTGAGTCAAACACCGACAACTGCCCTTCCAGCCGGATCGCGGCACCGCTGACCAGCGGTTTGCGTGCAGCCACACAGGCGGCGTTGACCGCTTCACGGGTGCTGAAGTTGTCACAGCAATCAAGCACCAGATCAACAGCAGCCACTGCGTCCGCCAATGAGTCAGCTTCCAGCGCCGAGCGATGGGCGACCAATTTGATTTCAGGGTTGATTGCACTCAGACGGCGTAGCGCCGAATCGACTTTGTGTTCGCCCACGCTGTCGGTGTCATGAATAATCTGGCGCTGCAGGTTGGTCAGGTCAACGCGGTCGAAGTCGGCCAAATGCAGCTCACCCACTCCCGCAGCCGCAAGATAAAGGGCAACGGGCGAACCCAACCCGCCCACACCGACAATCAGTACGCGGCTGTTTTTCAGCTTTAGCTGACCGTCAATATCGACCTGCTGCAACAGAATCTGTCGGCTATAGCGCAACAGTTCCTGATCGGTCAGCACGGCAGGCGACCCAAGGTAATGCGCTCATGAGCGCCCAAGTCCTTGCGACTTTCAATCTGTTCGAAGCCTGCCGTGTGCAACAAATCACGCACGGCGCCAGCCTGATCGTAACCGTGTTCAAGCATCAGCCAGCCGCCGGCATTGAGGTGTTGCGGGGCTTGCGCGACGATTTCACGCAGGTCGTCAAGGCCATCGGTACCGGCCACCAACGCGCTTTCAGGCTCGAAGCGCACATCGCCTTCAGCCAGATGAACGTCGCCGGCGGCTATATAAGGCGGGTTGCTGATGATCAAGTCAAAGCGTTGATCTGCCAGCGCGCTGAACCAGTGACTGGTGAATACACTGACGTTTTCAAGCTGCAAGCGCTGACGATTGCGCTCGGCAAGCGCCACGGCTTCGAGCACCCGGTCAACTGCCGTGACCTTCCATGCCGGACGTTCACTGGCCAGCGCCAAGGCGATGGCGCCGCTGCCAGTACCCAGATCCAGCACACGAGCCGGAGTTGCAGGCAATAACGCCAACGCCGTTTCGACCAGTAGCTCAGTGTCCGGGCGCGGGATCAGCGTGTGCGGTGCCACTTCCAGGTCAAGGTTCCAGAAACCCTGCTGCCCCAGAATGTAGGCCACCGGCTCACCCGCACGTCGACGCATCAGGTACTCGGCAAAGGTCAACGCTGCTTCGCTGCTGACAATTTTTTCAGGCCATGTGTGCAGATAACTGCGCGACTTGCCCAACGCGGCCGCCAGTAACAGCTCCGCGTCAAGACGGGCTGTCGGCGAGTCCGGCAGCTCTGCGGCACGTAACAAACTGGCAATAATGGTCATTTATTCACCCAGCGCTGTCAGTTGGTCCGCCTGGAATTCCGCTAGCAACGGCTCAATAACGGCATCCACACCGCCAGCCAGAACGTCATCCAGAGAATACAAGGTCAGGTTGACTCGATGGTCTGTCACGCGTCCTTGTGCAAAGTTGTACGTGCGGATGCGCTCGGAGCGGTCTCCAGAGCCCACCAGCAACTTACGCTCACTGGCAATGGCACTGGCCGCGGCGCTGGTTTGCTGATCGTTCAATTTAGCCGAAAGCCAGGACATCGCCCGTGCCCGGTTTTTATGCTGGGAACGCTCTTCCTGGCACTCGACCACAATGCCTGAAGGCAAGTGAGTGATACGAATCGCCGAATCGGTCTTGTTAACGTGCTGGCCGCCTGCGCCTGAGGAGCGGTAGGTATCGACGCGCAAGTCTGACGGGTTGATCTCGATAACCTCTTGCTCGTCCGGTTCTGGCAGCACGGCCACGGTACAGGCAGACGTGTGAATACGGCCCTGGGATTCGGTCGCGGGTACACGCTGCACGCGGTGCACGCCGGATTCGAACTTCAACTTGCCGTATACATTCTCACCTTCAACCCGAGCAATGACTTCTTTGTAGCCACCATGTTCACCCGGGTTTTCCGACAGGATTTCGAGTCTCCAGCCACGTCGCTCAGCGTAGCGCGAATACATGCGAAACAGATCACCGGCAAAAATCGCCGCCTCATCACCGCCGGTGCCTGCGCGGATTTCGAGGAAGACGTTGCGACCGTCATTCGGGTCTTTAGGCAGCAGCATGCGCTGAAGGTCTTTTTCCAGCTCGACCAGTCGCTCTTTGGCTTCGCGCACTTCCTCAACGGCCATTTCCCGCATGTCAGGGTCGTTGTCCTTGAGCAAGGCTTGCGCACCTTCAAGGTCTGCCTGCACCTTGAGCCACATCGCATACGTTGCAGCAATAGGCTCAACTTCGGCGTATTCCTTGGAATAGGCGCGGAATTTGGTCTGATCCGAAATAACTTCGCCATCGCCAAGCAAGGCGGTCAGTTCTTCAAAACGGTCCTGGAGGATGTCCAGTTTATTAAGCAGTGACGCTTTCATTACTATTTTTTATCCGCAGAGCTATCCGATGAGCCCTCACCGAGGGCAAAAAGTTCTTGGGCCATGGCCAGCGCATCGAGGCGGCCTTCGGCGGAAAGCTTTTTCAACTGCACGCTGGGAGCGTGCAGCAATTTATTGGTCAGGCCACGTGCCAGTTGTGCCAGTACGTCTTCCGGGTTGGCACCGTTGGCGAGCAGCCGCTGGGCCTTTTGCAGCTCTTCATCACGCAGGCGTTCACTTTGCTGACGATAGGCCTTGAGCACGTCCACCGCCGCCAGTTCACGCAAGCGCACCATAAAGTCGTCAGCACCAATGCTGACCAGTTCTTCCGCCGCCTGGGCTGCGCCCTGGCGACTTTTGAGGTTTTCGGCAACCACCTCATGCAAATCATCGACGGTATAAAGATAAACGTCGTCCAGTTCACCGACTTCAGGTTCGATATCCCGTGGAACGGCAATATCGACCATAAAAATAGGTTTGTGCCTGCGCAACTTGAGGGCGCTTTCAACCGCCCCCTTACCCAGAATCGGCAACTGGCTGGCAGTGGAGCTGATCACAATATCGCTGTGCACCAACTCTTGAGGAATATCGGACAGCAGCACCGCGTGGGCACCGAACTCTTCAGCCAGAATGCTCGCGCGCTCCAGGGTACGGTTAGCCACCACAATGCGTTTGACGCCCAGGTCATGGAGGTGGCGGGCGACCAACGTGATGGTCTCGCCTGCGCCAATCAGCAGTGCCTGACTGCGCTGCAGATCGCTGAAAATCTGCTTGGCCAGGCTGACGGCAGCAAAAGCCACCGACACCGGGTTTTCACCAATGGCCGTGTCAGTGCGTACTTGTTTGGCCGAGTTGAAGGTGGCTTGAAACAAACGCCCCAACAAAGGCCCGACCGTGCCGGCTTCACGCGCCACGGCGTAAGCGGACTTCATCTGGCCGAGAATTTGCGGCTCACCCAACACCAGCGAATCCAGCCCCGACGCCACCCGCATCATGTGACGAACGGCAGCATCATCCTCATGGATATAGGCACAGGCCCGCAGTTCTTCAAGGCTCAGATTATGGTAGTCAGCCAGCCACTTGAGCACGGCATCGGCGTCAAGGTGATCCTGTTCGACGTAAAGTTCACTGCGATTGCAGGTGGAGAGGATCGCAGCTTCGCGACTGTCGGTGTGACGGCAGAGCTGCTGCAAGGCCTCAACCAACTGTTCTGGCGTAAAAGCCACGCGCTCGCGGACATCTACTGAAGCAGTCTTGTGGTTAATACCGAGTGCGAGGAAGGCCATTCAAGATCGCTGATGATGACGAGAAGCCGGCAATTGTCCTACTTCGCCCGAGTGAGAACAACCATTGCTGACTATTGTCTCTATAGTTAATGTCTGTTGAACCTCTCTGAACTAACATCGTCAGACCCCCATATCGATAGTCGCACACCCTAGGGTTTGCGCCATCGCATGTGTCATGATGCCCAGACCGCAGGTAAGTCGCCCATCTCTTATATGAATAGATCCTCCGTGTTGTTTCTCGCCCTCGTGCTTCTCAGTGGCTGCCAGGCTTTGGCCCCCACGTCCCCGGATGACTCGTCACCGGCTGAAGACGTTGCCTCCACTCCGGAAAAAGACGTTGCCTCCACTCCGGAAAAACCTGTGGTCTACGGCTCATTCAGCGAAGATACGTTGTACAGCCTGCTGAGCGCAGAACTGGCAGGTCAACGTAATCGTCTGGATCTTGCACTGGACAACTACGTGACACAGGCGATCAACACCCAGGATCCGGGCGTGTCCGAACGGGCATTCCGTATTGCCGAGTACCTGGGCGCGGACCAGGCCGCACTCGATACCTCGCTGATCTGGGCCAGGAGCGCACCGGACGATCTTGAAGCACAGCGTGCCGCAGCTATTCAGTTGGCGCGCAATGGTCGTTATGACGACTCCATGGTGTACATGGAAAAAGTGCTGCAAGGCAAAGGCGACACCCACTTCGACTTCCTCGCCTTGTCAGCGGCAGAAACTGATGCGCAAACCCGTGCAGGCCTGCAAAAGAATTTTGATCGCCTGCTACTCAAGTATCCCGACAACAGCCAGTTGATTTTTGGCAAGGCCCTGCTGATGCAGCAGGATGGCGACGCTGACGGCGCATTGACCTTGCTGGAAAAAAACCCTCCGCAGGACGGCGAAATCGCTCCGATTTTGTTGCGCGCACGCTTGTTGCAAAGTCTGAACCGAGGCAATGAAGCACTGCCCCTGCTGAAAAAAACCGTTCGCCAATACCCTGATGACAAACGATTAGGGCTCACTTATGCCCGCACGCTGATTGAACAAAATCAATTTGCCGATGCAAAAGTGCAGTTTGCCAGCCTGTTGCAGCAGTACCCGGAAGACGACGAACTGCGTTTTTCACTCGCACTGCTTAGCCTGGAAGGTAAGAACTGGGACGAAGCCGAAGGCTATCTGGAAGACTTGATAGCACGCGACAGCCATGTCGATTCAGCCCACTTGAACCTTGGCCGCATTGCAGAAGAACGCAATGATCCGCAAGGTGCATTGATCGAATACGCGCAGGTTGGCCCCGGCAATGACTATTTACCTGCGCAATTACGCCAGGCCGATATCTTGATCAGCAGCGGCCGCGGTGCCGAAGCCACCAAAAAGCTGGCGGCCGCCCGTGACACTCAACCTGAATATGCCAGCCAGTTGTATCTGATCGAAGCAGAAACCATGGCCGCCCATAATCAGACCGATCGCGCCTGGTCAGTTCTGCAACAAGCCATCAAGCAAAACCCTGACGACCTGAGCCTGCTGTACTCACGCGCCATGCTGGCCGAGAAACGCAATGATATTGCGCAAATGGAACGCGATTTGCGCGCCATCCTCCAGCGCGAACCGGACAACGCGATGGCATTAAACGCGCTGGGCTATACGCTTTCGGACCGAACCACCCGGTATGACGAAGCCAAAGCGCTGATTCAGCAAGCTTATGACCTGAACCCGGACGACCCGGCCGTGCTCGACAGCCTTGGCTGGGTGAATTTCCGTCTGGGTAATTTGCCTGAAGCAGAACGCCTGTTGCGCCAGGCTTTTGAACGCTTTCCCGATCAGGAAGTGGCAGCTCACCTGGGTGAAGTGTTGTGGGCCAGCGGCAAACAACGTGAAGCCAAAAAAATCTGGGGCACTTTTCTTAAAGAAAATCCTGACAGCCCTATTCTGCGCAAAACCGTGTTGCGCCTGACCGGATCAGAGACTCTTTAAATCATGTTTTTTCGTCATGTTCGCCACATCATCGCTTTTAGCCTCCTCGCTACACTTGCTGGCTGTATGAGCCTGGGTTCCCATGAGTCGGTTGAAGGCCACGGGAATCAGGCGTTATGGTCACAGCATAAACAGCAACTGACGCAGCTGGACGGTTGGCAAATCAATGGCAAGGTCGGTATTCGCGCTCCCAAAGACTCGGGCAGCGCCACCTTGTTCTGGCTTCAACGCCAGTCGTATTACGACATCCGCCTGTCTGGCCCGCTCGGCCGAGGGGCAGCACGTTTAACCGGCCGCCCAGGAAATGCCAGCCTTGAAGTGGCCGGTCAAGGTCGCTTTGTGGCGGCAAGCCCCGAAGAATTGCTCGGTGAGCAACTGGGCTGGAGCCTGCCCGTTTCACATTTGGTCTGGTGGGTACGAGGCTTGCCGGCACCTGACAGCAAAAGCCGGGTCACACTCAATACCGACAGCCGCCTGGCCAACCTGGAACAGGACGGCTGGAAAGTTGAATATTTAAGCTATGTCGAGCAAAACGGCTACTGGCTGCCAGAGCGGGTCAAATTGCATGGCCCGGATCTGGACGTAACCCTTGTCGTAAAAGATTGGCAACCCCGTCAGTTGGGACAATGACATGCAAAAAGATGCACTGGTGCTGCCCTCCCCGGCAAAACTGAACTTGATGCTGCACATCCTCGGTCGTCGCGAAGACGGTTACCACCAGTTGGAAACCGTGTTTCAGTTTCTTGATTACGGCGATGAAATGACCTTTGCCGTGCGCGACGACGGCAAAATCTGCCTGCATACCCCGTTTGAGGGCGTGCCTCACGATCAAAACCTGATTGTGAAAGCCGCAAAAAAACTGCAAGAGCAATCAGGTTGCTCTCTGGGTATCGATATCTGGATCAAAAAAGTGCTGCCAATGGGCGGCGGCATCGGCGGTGGCAGCTCCAATGCTGCGACAACTTTGCTGGGCCTCAATCACTTGTGGCAATTGAATTGGGATGAAGACCGCCTCGCCGCACTGGGTTTGACGCTGGGGGCTGACGTACCGGTTTTCGTGCGGGGCCGCGCCGCCTTCGCCGAAGGCGTGGGCGACATCCTTTCGCCGGAATACCCCGAAGAGCCTTGGTACGTTGTGCTCAAGCCGCAAGTCTCTGTAAGCACAGCAGAAATTTTTTCACATCCGTTGTTGACACGTAACACTTTGCCCATTAAAGTGCGCCCCGTTCCCAAGGGAAACAGCCGAAACGACTGCGAAGCAGTGGTAACGGAGCTTTACCCAGATGTACGTAAGGCTTTGAATTTGTTAGGTAAATATACCGAAGCAAAATTAACTGGAACTGGAAGTTGTATATTTGGGGCCTTCCCAAACGAAGCAAGTGCTGATAAAGTGCTGCACCTTCTAACAGAGCCCCTTACAGGGTTTGTAGCTAAAGGCAGTAACATTTCGATGTTGCACCGAACACTACAGAATCTGTCAAAGGAAACGGGTACACGGTACTCGTAGCAACAGATACAGGGGCGTCGCCAAGCGGTAAGGCAGCAGGTTTTGATCCTGCCATGCGTTGGTTCGAATCCAGCCGCCCCTGCCATTTCTTATACTCATCCAGGTTACCCTCAGCCTTCAGGTACTGCGCGTGTCCAAGATGATGGTCTTTACGGGGAACGCTAACCCCGATCTAGCTCGGCGTGTCGTACGTCAGCTGCATATCCCACTCGGTGACATTTCTGTCGGTAAGTTTTCCGACGGCGAGATTACCGCTGAGATTAATGAAAATGTCCGCGGTAAAGACGTTTTCATCATTCAGCCGACTTGTGCTCCGACTAACGATAACCTGATGGAACTCGTCGTGATGGCTGATGCCTTCCGCCGCTCCTCAGCGACTCGTATTACTGCTGTTATTCCTTACTTTGGTTATGCCCGTCAGGATCGCCGTCCGCGTTCCGCACGTGTGGCTATCAGCGCAAAAGTTGTTGCTGACATGCTTACCGTAGTCGGCATCGACCGTGTTCTCACGGTTGATTTGCATGCTGACCAAATTCAGGGTTTCTTCGATATTCCTGTAGATAACATCTATGGCTCCCCAGTTTTGGTGGATGACATCGAAGATCAGCGCTTTGAGAACCTAATGATTGTGTCCCCGGATATCGGCGGCGTCGTGCGTGCACGTGCTGTTGCCAAATCCTTGGGCGTTGATCTGGGTATCATCGACAAACGCCGTGAGAAAGCCAATCACTCTGAAGTGATGCATATCATCGGTGATGTCGAAGGGCGTACCTGCATTCTGGTTGATGACATGGTCGATACCGCCGGCACCTTGTGCCACGCGGCTAAAGCCTTGAAAGAGCATGGCGCTGCCAAAGTGTTCGCCTACTGCACACACCCTGTGCTGTCGGGTCGGGCAATCGAGAATATCGAAAATTCCATGCTGGATGAGCTGGTGGTGACTAACACCATTCCGCTGTCCGCAGCCGCACAAGCCTGTTCGCGTATCCGTCAACTGGATATCGCACCGGTTGTGGCTGAAGCGGTTCGCCGCATCAGCAACGAAGAATCGATCAGCGCGATGTTCCGATAAGGGCCCTGCCCTTCTCTGACATCCGTTGACGAAAAGTGCCCCGCCCCAACAGCCTGTTGGGGCGGGGCTTTTTTGCCCATGCCGTCCATAGCGCTGGTCGCAAACGCTAGGGCGGATGTGGATATTTTGGAGATACAACATGAACGATTTTACTCTGAATGCTGAAGTGCGTTCCGACCTGGGGAAAGGTGCGAGCCGCCGCCTGCGTCGTCTCGCAAGCCTGGTTCCAGCTGTAGTTTACGGTGGCGACAAAGCCCCTGAATCCATCAGCATGCTGGCTAAAGAAGTTGCCAAACTGCTCGAAAACGAAGCTGCTTACAGCCACGTTATCGAACTGACCGTTGGCGGCGTTAAGCAAAACGTGATCATCAAAGCTCTGCAACGTCACCCGGCTAAAGGCCACGTGATGCACGCTGACTTCGTACGCGTTGTTGCTGGTCAAAAGCTGACTGCAATCGTACCGGTTCACTTCATCGGTGAAGCGGCTCCGATCAAGAAAGGCGGCGAGATCTCGCACGTTGTTGCGGAAATCGAAGTTTCCTGCCTGCCAAAAGACCTGCCTGAATTCATCGAAGTTGACCTGGCTAACGCCGAAGTCGGCTCGATCATTCACCTGTCGGACATCACCGCTCCTAAAGGCGTTGAGTTCGTAGCTCTGGCACACGGTAACGACCTGGCAGTAGCCAACGTTCACGCTCCACGTGTTGCACCAGAAGCAGAAGCTGAGTAATTCATTACTCTGTCTTTGGAGTCTTGAGAAACATCGCGAGCTAACACGCAGCGAGTAAAGCGGACAAGATCGCGAAGTTTACTCATGTAAACCCGTTTTTTTGTCCGTTTTCGCCGCTAACCGCTAGTGGCGATGTTATCCACAACTCCATAGAAGGGCCCTTGTCGTGACCGCCATAAAACTGATCGTTGGCCTGGGAAATCCAGGCACCGAATACGAACAGACCCGGCATAACGCAGGGGCCCTTTTTGTTGAGCGTCTCGCGGCAGCCAATGGGGTAAACCTCGTTGCCGACCGTAAATATTTTGGCCTGACCGGGCGTTTCAGTCACCAGGGTCAGGATGTTCGTCTGTTGATTCCCACCACCTATATGAACCGAAGCGGCCAAGCCGTTGCGGCGCTTGCCGGTTTCTACCGCATTGCACCGGAATCCATATTGGTGGCCCACGACGAACTCGACCTGCCACCGGGTGTTGCCAAGCTCAAGCTGGGCGGCGGCCATGGCGGTCATAACGGATTGCGCGACATCATCGCGCAACTGGGAAACAACAATAATTTCTACCGTCTGCGGCTCGGCATTGGCCACCCAGGCGTCGCCAGCATGGTGTCCAACTTTGTTCTGGGTCGTGCGCCTCGCGCCGAGCAGGAAAAACTGGACGCCAGCATCGATTTTGCCCTCGGCGTGCTGCCGGATATCCTCGCCGGGGAATGGAACCGTGCGATGAAAAACCTGCACAGCCAGAAGGCCTGACTCTACTCCTCGGGGAAAACACCATGGGATTCAATTGCGGCATCGTCGGCCTGCCTAACGTCGGCAAGTCCACCCTGTTCAACGCCCTGACCAAATCCGGTATTGCGGCTGAGAACTTCCCCTTCTGCACGATCGAACCGAACACCGGTATCGTGCCGATGCCCGATCCACGTCTGGACGCGCTGGCTGCCATTGTGAAGCCTCAACGCGTGTTGCCGACCACCATGGAGTTCGTCGACATTGCAGGCCTGGTGGCCGGCGCGTCGAAAGGCGAAGGTCTGGGCAACAAGTTCCTGGCCAACATCCGCGAAACCGACGCCATCGCTCACGTGGTTCGCTGCTTTGAAGATGAAAACGTGATTCACGTTTCCAACAGCGTTGACCCGAAGCGCGACATCGAAATTATCGACCTTGAGCTGATCTTCGCCGACCTCGACAGCTGCGAAAAGCAACTGCAAAAGGTTGCGCGTAACGCCAAAGGCGGTGACAAAGAAGCCGTCGCGCAAAAGGCGCTGCTGGAACAGCTGATTGCCCACTTCACCCTGGGCAAGCCGGCACGCAGCTTGATCAAGAACATGGACGCCGATGAAAAACAAATCATCAAAGGCTTCCATTTGTTGACCACCAAGCCGGTGATGTACATCGCCAACGTGGCCGAAGACGGTTTCGAGAACAACCCGCTGCTTGATGTCGTGATGGCCATTGCTGAAGAAGAAGGCGCCATCGTGGTGCCGGTGTGCAACAAGATCGAAGCGGAAATCGCCGAGCTTGATGACGGCGAAGAAAAAGACATGTTCCTTGAGGCCCTGGGTCTTGAAGAGCCGGGTCTGAACCGTGTGATTCGTGCCGGTTACGAAATGCTCGACCTGCAAACCTACTTCACCGCTGGCGTACAAGAAGTTCGCGCCTGGACCGTGAAAGTAGGGGCGACAGCGCCACAAGCGGCCGGCGTGATCCACACCGACTTCGAAAAAGGCTTTATCCGCGCCGAAGTGATCGGCTACGACGACTTCATCAAGTACAACGGTGAAGCTGGCGCGAAAGAAGCGGGCAAATGGCGTTTGGAAGGCAAAGACTACATCGTTAAAGACGGTGACGTTCTGCACTTCCGCTTCAACGTGTAAAACACCACACGTAAAAAAAACCGCGCTCAGGCGCGGTTTTTTTTGGTCTTTGATTTGATGTGCCTGCGCAAGCGCACTCTGAAGCTTCAGCAAGGTCTATGGTTACTAGCATCTCCACATAAGATCGGGAGTTTGAATGATCCCCCGCGCCAGTTTCTTGCGTCGCCATGTCGATTCCCTGACTGAGAAAATCTTGACCCGCTGGTCTTCAGGCTGGCGGGACGCGCTGGCCAGCGCCATCGCTGCGGCGCTGGCATGGATTCTCGCGTACCACTTCTTCGGACATGCACACCCTGTGTTTGCCGCCATCAGCGCCGTGGTGTGCCTGGCACCGGGCCTGCCCAGTCACGGCAAACAAGCCGTTGGGTTGATGGTGGGTGTCGCCACAGGGATTCTCGTGGGTGAGGCGGCCTTGTTGCTGCCAGACGGCTACCCGCTGCTGCGAATAGGCTTTGCCACCTTTTCTGCCATCTCCATCGCTGCCCTCTATGGCCTGGGCGCGGTAGTACCTATTCAGGCAGGGGTTTCAGCAGTGTTGATGCTGGCCGTGGGCCCGGAGACCGCTGGCGTGGTGCGGATGCTCGACGTATTGGTCGGTGCAGGCGTTGGGTTGGTGTTCAGCCAAGTACTGCTCACGCCTAACCCTATCGGGATTATTGACACTTCAGCCAAGGAGCTGCTTGAAAAGCTCGCGCGCGGTTTCAGTAAATGCCAGCAAGCCCTTGAAGAAAACGACTCCGACAAAGCCAAAAATGCAGTGCTGTTGTTCTCTACCGCCCATGACAGCCTGATTACGCTGGAAAACGGTATCAGCAATGCCCGCAATACCGCGCGCTGGACGCTGCGCGGGCGGTTTGCATCCAGAGAGGTCAAAGACATCGCCAACCGTTATGAACGCCATGCGGTGCGTTTATACGCCAGCTCCCTGCTCTTCTCTGAGGCGTTTGCCGATGCATTGCGCAAGAAACAAGGCTCGCCCCCGGCGTCATTGCATGAGCGAATCGCCAATGTCGCCGGAGGGTGCGCCGCCATTGCCAATGACAACGAGAAACCGATGCTGCTGCCCGTGGAACCCAGCCAGATCGAGGATGCCGTGTCCGCGCCCTGGCAGCTGTGCCTGCAACACATGAGCACGGTTGAAAGTGCTTTGGTGACGTTCGGCTTTACCACCCAGAACGACGCCAATAAAACCGCAGATCCATCTAGCGGATTAAAATCCGTGTAGGAGCTGACGAGCGCTGCGAGGCTGCGATCGGCGGCAAAGCCGTCGTAAAAACCCACACTTGCGACGATTGCATCGTCGAACGCGGCCTCGCAGAACTCTGCAGCTGCCAAGAGATCTCACTCACCCTTTTGACCTGTCAAACCTTCTTGCTGCGCGGCAAAAGAATGGCCAGCACACCCAGCAATGGCAAGTACGAACACAGGCGGTAGACGTATTCGATGCCATGAATATCAGCCAAATGGCCCAACAACGCAGCGCCAATACCGCCAAAGCCAAACATCAAGCCGAAGAAGATCCCCGCAATCATCCCCACATTGCCCGGCACCAATTCTTGCGCATACACCACAATCGCCGAGAACGCGGAGGCCAGAATAAAGCCGATGATCACGCTGAGCACACTGGTCCAGAACAGGTCGGCATAAGGCAGCAGCAGCGTGAACGGCGCCACACCCAGTATCGAGAACCAGATCACTGCTTTACGGCCGATACGGTCGCCTATAGGGCCGCCAAAGAAGGTGCCGGCAGCTACTGCACCCAGAAACAGGAACAAGTACAACTGCGAGCTGGCAATCGACACATCGAATTTTTCAATCAGGAAGAAGGTGTAATAGCTGGTCAGGCTGGCCATGTAGAAATACTTGGAGAACACCAGTAACCCCAGTACCACCAGCGCACCGAGCACGCGCTGTTTTGACAGGCCGTGAGTCGCTTTCTGACCGGCCTTGAGTTTGAACAGGTTCAAATGATTGCGGTACCAGCGACTGATCACATACAGCAGTCCGATGGCGAACAATGCAAACAAGCCGAACCAGGCCACATTGCCCTGACCAAACGGAATGATGATCGCCGCCGCCAGCAAGGGCCCGAACGCCGAACCGGCGTTGCCGCCCACCTGAAAGGTCGATTGCGCCAAGCCGTAGCGGCCGCCCGATGCCAGACGTGCCACCCGGGACGCTTCAGGGTGAAAGGTTGAAGAGCCAACCCCGACCAGCGCGGCGGCAAGCAAGATCAGCGGAAAGCTGCCCACAGCTGAAAGCATCAAGATGCCCACTAACGTGCAGACCATGCCCGCAGGCAACAGCAGCGGGTTGGGATGGCGGTCCGTGTAATAACCCACCCACGGTTGCAACAGAGAGGCGGTTAACTGAAAGGTCAGGGTGATCAGACCGATCTGGGTGAAGGTCAAATCATATTTGGCTTTGAGCAAGGGATAGATCGACGGCAGTACCGCCTGAATCAGATCGTTGATCAAGTGTGCCAAGGCCACTGCGCCAATAATGCGCATGACCAGTGGGCTGGATTGAGGGGCTGGTGTGGCAGTTGTTGTTTTTGTAGGTACGTTGCTAAGGGCCATGGGAGTTTCCGGACAGCGGTTGAATGCACGCATGCAGGTGCGTCAATGTGCCATTTTTTTACAAGGCATTACCATCCGAATGCCTTAAAACCTTAAGCATTTGATAGAACAGAGAAAAGTTTCAGATATTTGCTTGACACATGTCCATTACGAGGGAATAATGCGCGCCATTGGCTACATAGCTCAGTTGGTTAGAGCATAGCATTCATAATGCTGGGGTCCGGGGTTCAAGTCCCTGTGTAGCCACCAAACACCGGTTTCACAACATCGCAAGATGAAATGAAACCAACGAGAAAGCCCGCCTAGTGCGGGCTTTTTTGTGTCTGGTACATTCATACCGACTCACTACCTCCTCACGCCTCCCCTCTCTAAAGCCCTCACACATTCTGAAAGGTCAGATCACATCGCTACGGCAAACCTTTCGCCAGTCTCTCCTTATGAATAGATCTCGATAACGACTTCTTTGAGCGAGCGACAAAACTCTACCCCCTGCGCTTCAAACCTTGCACACGCTGATCCAATACTTAAACCCTCACGTTTCAGCCCTCTGTTCAGAGAGTGTTTTCCCAGCGCATTAAAAGCTTCGAACCACGAACGGAGAGCGCGTCTTTCAAGAAGGTCCTTATACCGAAGGCCCCTTTGTTCTGCAGAAGTTTGAGCCTCTGCCCAAATTCGGCGACAGCTTTACGTTGATAGGTTCCTGGGTCATTGGAGATGTGCCGTCAGGCATTGGTATTCGCGAGGACGACACATTGATCACAAAGAATACAAGTCGGTTTATACCCCATATAGTGCTCGACTGATTACAGCCTCAGATCGCCTGCGAGGGCAATAATTACACCCTGTCTTCCATTCTCTGCACCACCTCACGCAAACGCTGCAACAACGCGTTTAACTGTGCGATGGAGGCCGTATTCAAAGGTTCCTGCAATAAAGCCAGTTCGCATTCATTGCAGGCCGCCGCCAGACTAACCGCGCGCACTGAGGCCAATGCACCATTCATACGGTGTACATGATTGATCAACGTGGTGGTATTGCCCGCAATAAGGGCTTGCCCTGCGTGTTCTAGGTCTTCCTGCAGGGTGGAGATGAACAGCCTATGCATCGCTGGCGACAAGTTGATCCAGCCGTCCAGGTCATCCGCAGGAACCGCCACCGTCACTGGCTGCGGGGCCTCCTGCACAGAGGCCGAACCGTAAACCGATAACGTATGACGCAATGTCATCAGGCTCAAAGGTTTGACCAGCCATGCGCTCATCCCCGCAGCCAGGCATTGCTCGCCCTCTTCACGCATGGCGTTGGCAGTCACACCAATAATCGCAATGGACGGATCGAACTGGCGGATGTGCCGGGTTAATTGGTAGCCATCGAGTTTGGGCATATTGACGTCGGTGATAATCACGTCGAACGTCCCCTGCTGCCAGCACAGCACGGCTTGCTCACCGTCTTCGGCCAATGTCACCTGCACGCCCAGCGCTTGCAGTTGTTCTTTGAGGATTTCCCGGTTAATGGGGTTGTCTTCCGCAACCAGCACCCTCAGCGCCAGATGCGAAGCAGGTTCTACCGTTCGCACCGTCAGTGGAGGAGCAGTGCCATGGGCGACGAGCATCAAGGCGTTGGCAATGCCGCGAATGTCAAAACCGTTGACCTCCCAACCCGCGGCCGTTCGCTGTGCCTGACCCGGCCCCGATTCGGTGGCAATGACGCGCTCGCCCGCCCATTGCACGGGCTGCAAGGGGTCAGGTGCGACCTCCAGCAAAATGGCCTTGCTATCGCCAGTGTCGGCTGCGGCAAACACATGCGCACGCGCGCCCCACCCCGTTAACCAGTCAATCAAGCTCAGGGCAAGGTCCTTAAGTGGCGCCCGTACAGACACACTGATGCCTTGAAGATCAATATCCGTACTGCGGGCCAATGAACCAGCCACAACCGGCAAACGTGTTTGCAAGGAAAAGCTACTGCCCAGCCCCGGCTCGCTGACCACGCGCAAATTAGCGCCCATCATTTCACTCAAGCGCGCGCAAATGGATAAACCCAGACCCGCACCGCCGGCACGCTCGCTGCCACCTACCTGGGAAAAGGGTTTGAACAAGTGCGCCAGCTGTTGCTCGCTGATACCGACACCGGTATCCGACACTTGCCATTGCAAAGACACCTGCCCCTGCTCCAACTCAGTGACTTTGAGGCGCAACACAACGCGCCCTGAATCGGTGAACTTGATGGCATTGCTCAGCAGGTTGTTAATAATCTGCCGGATCCTGACCGCATCCCCACGCACCAGAGCCGGCAGGGTGGCATCGGCACAGGCGAATATACTCAGACCTTTGTTGGTGGCCGACGCGGCATAGCTGCGTACAGCGTCTTCAAAGACGTCCAGAGGGCAGAAGTCTTTGGCTTCTACCGCCATTTGCCCGGACTCGATCTTGGACACATCCAGCACATCGCTGATCAACTGAAACAACACCGAAGAGGAGCGTTGAATGGTGGACAGGTACTCGCGTTGTCGCTTATCGAGCGGCGTGAGCTCCAGTAACTCGATATTGCCCAGCACACCATAGAGCGGCGTGCGGATCTCGTGGCTCATGGTAGCCAGAAAGAGGGTTTTGGCCTTGCTCGCCTCATCGGCCGAGCGACGTGCCTGCTCCATCAGGTTGGCGTCATCCACGTGCCGGGTAATGTCGTTGAAGCCGCACAGCACCACGTCCTTGCCCTTGTAACGGGTGAACGCGAAACAGGCCTGTAAGTAGCGCCCCGCCACTTCCAGCTGAACTTCACCTAGCTCATGCTCACCATAATCACGCTTCAACAACGCAATCAGCTCAGCAGTGCCCTGCCATTGCTGCGCACGCTGGTTTTCCAGCAGGACCACACCGGTGCCACGTTGTACGACACATAACCCGACAGGGGCGCTGTCGAGCATGACGCGGTTGAACTCTTCACTCTCGGCCAGCGACTGGCTGGAGCGTTGAGCAGGCTCGATAATCCGCTCGCGATACCAGCGGTTAACGCGCCAGCCAATCAACACAAACAGCAACAGCAGACCCACAGCAGCCAATAACGGCCATTTCGCATAGCCAAAGAAGTTTTGATAGCTGATGGAATACAGGCCAGTCCACCGATCCGGGCCTGCCGAGGTCAGTTTGAAACGCAACCCGTCGCGGGTAAAACTCAATCCTGGCGCCAGCTCTTCCACGTCCTTGACGTCACCGAGCAACACATCTCCGGTCGGCGAGATCAGGGTGAGGTGACTGTTGCTGGTCCTCATCAGCAACCGCTCAAGATCGCCAATGTCACTGACATCCAGCAACGCCGTCAGAACAACCACACCTTGATCATCTTTGGACGGTAAAAAGTTGCGAGCCAAGTCGATGCCGATCGCCCCGACGATGTATTTACGTTTTTCCACTAGCCCGGGTGGTGCTCTCATCCACAGCAATTGCTTATTAGCCAGCGCGGGCTGGCGCGGAATCAGGTCGTCATACAGACGCTTGGTCACCTCGAAAAAGTTGCTGCTGCGTAGCAGGGGAAATTGGCGTACGCCATCAATGCCGGGCACGGCGATGGTGAATTGGTCCGTGGGGGAAAACACAAACACCTGCGGTGCCACATAGTAAGAGTCAGACCAGTAGGCGGCGAACAGATCAGTCAATTGAACGCCGAACGAGTAAACACCCTGCATGTCTGCCGCACTGAACTGATCGCGCTGGCTCACGGTAAATGGCATCGACTTGGCGGTGTCGCGGTTCTGGAACAAACGCTCATCGCCCTGACGTATCAACTCAACGTGGGAGTGCGGTTTGCTGTCCATCAACAGGTTGCCGCTGCCCTGACCGTAGCTCTCGGCAGCGCTGCGCAAAAAAGCTTCGTGCTCATGAATGCTTTCCATCAAGCGCGCGAAATGAAAGTCGGTTTTTTCGCCCTCCTCCTTCAACACCCGGTTAATTGCCCAATAACTCATGCTCACCAGCAACAAGGCCAGCCCGGTCAGCAACATCAACAGCTTATTGAGTCTCAGAGAGCTCAGTGCCAGCGCACCAAGACGTACTTTTGCTTGCTTCATGAGAGAGAGCCTATCAGGGGCATTGCAGCCCAAAAAAAGTTAAGCGTCCTAAAACAGGAATCGTCTGATGGGGGTTGCACCCGGCTCATTGCATCCTATGCAACACCTGCTGCGGCCAGCCGTGAACAGGGGGGACTGTTAAAAATGGATATGACACATAACTTTTGTAGAGGGTATCTCTCATGTTTCAAACAATCGGCAAATACACTGCTCTGTGCGGTTCAACCCTGCTGATCGCAATGGCTGCAGCGACTGCACAAGCAGCTGACGGTCAAGTTGAGTTCACCGGTGTCATCAACGATAACGCCTGCACCATTAACAGTGAAAGCGTAAAAAAATCCGTTGATATGGGCCAGGTTCGTATCGCTGACTTCGCTAACACTGTTGGCGCCACTGCCGGTGAAACGCCGTTCTCGATTTCTCTGGAGAACTGCAGCGGTTCAACGCTGAAGAACGCTTCGATCAAATTCAGCGGCCAACAAGCTGCAACAGATGCCACCGTACTGGGTATGGTCGGTGCTAACCAAGTCAAAGGCCTGGGTATCCAGATCGCCGACGCACGTACCGGTGACAAACTGCCTTTGAACACCGCCAGCACCGACTACGTGCTGCGCCCTCAATCCAACACCTTCGACTTCACGGCGTCCTACGTACGTCTTGTTGCTGACACCCCAGGTGCTGATGGCGCTCCTGATACCCGCGGTATCGGTACAGGTACCGTCAACGCGCTGGCTACCTTCGACGTTACCTACAAGTAACGCGTGTTTTTTAATGCAAGAGCTCGTGGTCTTACACGGGCTCTGGCGTTGAACAGAGGACATTTAAATGCGTTTAAAAGTTGCAGCCTTTTTGGCTTTGGCGGCAGGCTTTTGGCTGCCGCAAGTCCAGGCGGGCGTCAATGTGGGCGCCACCCGGGTCATTTACCAAAGCAAGGAAAAGGAAGCCAACCTTTCACTTTCCAACTCTGGTGAAGACGGCGTGCCGTACCTGGTGCAGTCATGGGTCAGCCCTTACGACAACCGAGACGACAGTGCGGATGAATTTATCATCACCCCGCCCTTGTTCCGTCTGGACGCCAAAGGCCAGAACATCCTGCGCATCATCGCGACCAATGCGCAAAACCTGCCTTCCGATAAAGAAAGCTTGTTTTTGCTGAACGTCAAAGCGATCCCGGCCAAGAGCGCCGAGCAAAGCAATCAGAACGTTTTGCAGATTGCACTCAAAACCACCATCAAACTGTTTTACCGCCCTGCAGGCCTGCAAGGTTCTCTTGAAGAGGCGGTGAAAAATCTGCAATGGCGTGCTGAAGGCGGAAAATTGACCGTACAAAACCCATCGGGTTTCAACGTGGTTGTCAGTGATTTTCTGATTAACAACACCACCAGCAAAGGCATGCCCGAGGTGATCAAGCCCGGCAGTACGGTGACCACGGCGATACCGCTGAAAAACAGCGACACGCTGGCGCTCACCTACATCAACGAATACGGCAGCACCGTCAAGGCAGCGCCCATCACCCTTCATTGATTCCTGAATGACTAGTCGAATAGAAGGACCTTCTCATGTTGCGAGAGCGCATGTGCGCCTTCGCGCGCCGAGTAAAAAGCTGGAGCAGTGTTAGCTTGAGTGCTGTCGGTCTGACTGCAACCGCCGTAAATGCCGATTACAGCTTCGACTCCTCATTTCTGGAAATTGGCGGCGGCAACGCTTCAGCCGAAGTGGCCGAACAAGTTAAAGCCATGAGCCAGGGCCAACTGCCCGGGATCTACCGCATCGATCTGTCAGTGGATGACCGCCTGATCGAACAGCGGGACATGAACTTCATTCGAGAAACAGCCAGCCAGGTCTCGACCCCGAATGGCCTGTTCCCCTGCTTCAGCCTTCAGGCCCTGTCGGAGCTGGGTATTGACCCCGCGCGTTTGAAAGACGCCGAGATCAGTAGCGACAAGTGCGTTTACTTCAACCGCGAACTGACCGGCGTCACCTACGACTATGACTTCAATAAGCAGCAGTTGAATCTGCAGGTGCCGCAGGCATTCATTGGCGATGTGCCCTTCGAGATCCGTCGTAAAAACTGGAATGACGGCGAGCAGGTAGCGTTTGCCAATTACAGTTTTTCCGGGAGCAACTACAACAACCAGACCGGTAGCCGGCAGTCCCAGTTCGGCAGCGTCCACAGCGGGATTAACAGCGGCGCCTGGCGATTTCGCAACTTCTCGACGTGGCAAAAAAGCACCAACGTCGACGGTAACTGGAAATCGGTGGACACCTATGTCCAGCGTGATCTGGGCAACATGATGGCCATTGCCACGCTCGGTGAGAGTTCTACCGACAGCGATCTGTTTGACACGATCTCCTACCGCGGCGCCAGCGTGGCGTCCGACCTGGATATGCTGCCCGATGATGCCCGTAATTTTGCACCGGTTATCCGCGGTGTGGCCAACGGCCGCTCATTGGTCACGTTGCGCCAGCGCGGTTACGTCATCAGCGAACAGTGGGTGCCCTCTGGGCCCTTTGCACTTAAAGGCCTGTACTCGACTTCCAGCAACGGTGATATCGAAGTCACCGTCGAGGGCCCCAATGGCGAGCGCCAGGTGTACATCCAGTCGTTCTCGTCGGTGCCGTACATGCTGCGCGAAGGTCAGCAAAGCTACAGCGTGACAGCGGGCCAGTTTCGCCCCGCCGACGGGACGTTACATTCGGAGAAACCGAGCTTTTTCCAAGGCACTTACCGCCGCGGTTTAACTGAGGGCACCACGCTGTTCGGCGGCAGCATCGTGAGTCAGCAGTACAAATCAGCGCTCATAGGCTTCGCTCATGACTTTGCCGGTTTCGGTGCCATCTCGCTGGACGTGACCCACGCCATCAGCGATGACATCGGCACGGATCCCAAAACGCTGTCGGGCCAGTCGTATCGCTTTCGCTATTCCAAGTCCATCGACCTCACGGACACCAGTTTCAGTCTGGTGGGCTACCGCTACTCCACCAGCGGTTACTACAGCTTTAATGAAGCCATCGATGCGCGCGCCAATAACACGCTGACGCCCTATGTCGATGAAACCTTGATCAACAGCGGTGCTTTCTCGCCTTATTTAGGTGGCCATATGAAAAGCAGCTTTACCGCTAACGTTTCGCAACAGTTGGGGACTTATGGCGGCATGTACGCCAACCTGACCAAAACCGATTATTGGAACCGCGCCCAAAGCAATACCTCGATTCAAGTGGGCTACAGCTTCAGTGTCGGCCGGGCTTCGTACAACGTAGGTCTGGCACAAAACAGCGGTACCGGCGATGACGTTCGCAGCCTGTCGGTGAGTGTCAGTATTCCGTTCGGCAATCCCGGCAGTACCAGCCGTGTGGGGCTGAGTACAAACCAGGACTCAGCCGGCAATGCCAGCCGTAACGCTACCTTCAGCGGCTCTCAATTCCAGGATGACTCGCTGTCTTACAACGTGGGGATCAATCAACAGATCTCTGACGACGATCGCGTGCTCGGCAGCTCGATTGCTGCCCGTTACAACGCGGCGAATGCCATTTGGCATGGCTCTTACAACAGGGATCAAAGCACTCGCCAGTCGGATTACGGCGTGGAAGGCGCAGTCGTAGCCACTCGCGACACGGTGATGTTTACCCAGCCATTAGGCGAAACCAACATTATTGTCGCCACACCGGGTGCTGCAAACGTCGGCGTACTGACCAAAAGCGGGATCAAAACCAACAGCAGCGGCTACACGGTTATTCCATCCGCCCAGCCTTACCGTAAAAACAAGGTGTCACTGAATACCGACTCGTTATCGGACAACACCGACATCGCGAATCTGGTTCAGGAAGTCACGCCTAATCGCGGTGCGTTTGTGCTGGCCAATTTTGAAACCCATAACGGCCGTCGCCTGTTGATTAGCGTGAGTTCCAGCGATGGCAAGCCAGCCCCTTTTGCCGCCGAATCTCAGCTGTTTGACCTGAAGGGCGGCTTGCTGAGCACGGCCATGGTGGCGGACAAAGGCCGGGTATTTATGACAGGTGTGCCAGACAAAGCGCGACTGTTAATCAACGTCAACGGTCAGCCGTGGTGCTCCAAGGCTTTGGATCTAAGTACCTATGACCTTTCAGAAACGGGCATCGGACAACTGCACATCCGTTGCGATGCCAAGCTGGTAACGCCAGTAGCACCTCAAGGTAGCTCCGATGAATAACCCGATAGTCCAACCTCTTCGCCCACGCTGGGTAAAAGGGTTTTTGTTCCTGCTGACGATGCTCCTCATGTCTGCCAGCCAGCATGCGTTTGCCTTGATTGAAAACAACCTTAGCTGCACGGCAACGGGCACCACGGGCCTTATTGATCTAGGCGATCTGACACCCGGACAAACGTATACCGCCAACATGACGGCCAATTGCCGAGTCACTCGCTGGTACCCCTATGGTTCGTCGCTGCAGCACACCCAGTTCTATAACGTGGGTAAAGGCAGCAAGATTCAGGTGTTTCATACCAACTCGGGCTTGATGGTTCCTGAACAGTCTATCGGCACCGCCAGCACCGTTTGCATGCCGTCAAGCTGTGTTCAGTTGTTTGTGGGCAACACCTTTTCTTACAACGTACTGCTGTATGGAACAGCCTCAACCACACCGGGCAATTACATGGTCAGCGTATCGCTGACGGACACCTCTATTCGGGGTTATGAGGCTTATGGCGACTACCTCCAGACCGTTATTCTCAGTTACCGGGTTGTCCAACCCGCCTGCGCCCTGGGTTCGGCTAAAACAATGAACCTGTCTTTCGGCACGCTCAACAGCAACGATTTTGCCACTACCCAGCAAGTGGCAAATGTCACGATGAACTGCACCAGAGGCACTCAAGTCACGGCCTCTCTGGTGCCAACCCAAGCGGCAATCAGTGGTAGCACGGGTGTTTCAGCGACCACGCTGGCCGGGCTGTCGATGGCCGCCACCTGGGCCGACACCGGCACAGCAGTCACCTTCAACAGCCCGCGTACGTTAACGCTGTCAACAGGCGCCAACACAATAGGTGTGGGCTTTCGGCCGCGATTGAATACCAGCGTATCGCCGACCGGTAACTTCACCAGTCAATACACCCTCAACATTACCTACCCCTGATCAGGCAAAGGAGCTCGACCATGAAATTATGCGTATCGCTGGCCGCAGCACTTATTGCTGGCATGGCTTGCACCTCAGCCAACGCCGTTACCGACACCGTGACCGTGAATGTCAGCGGTACGCTCACACGGCCGCCTTGTACCTTGACCAGCAGTAAAACACTGACCGTCAATTTCGGGACGATGCGCTATGACCAAATTGCGGCGGCGCCGATGGTCGATGTTCCGGTCACTATGACTTGCCCGGCCAACTCGGCGCTGAGTATCAGCGTCATGGCCTCCGCTGTGTTTCAGGGATCAACGACTCAGGCTTATGCAGGGAAGAACAACTTGGCTTACTTGATGTACTGGAACAGCGATAACTCAGCCGTCAACGTCACAGGCGTAAAACGCAGTCTGACCAACCAGAGTGGCAACGTCGATCTAAGCATGAAAGCCAAACTGACGGCTCTGGGCTCTGGAGCTACAGAGGGATCATTCAGCGCCTCGGCCGTCATCAGCATTGAGTACTTGTGACCGCTTTCACTTGCCGATCCTGCCTCGCCGTCTGCCATAGGAACAGAACATGAATAAACAACTGATAGCGCTCTCATTGCTGGGCCTGCTTGCGTCCGGTACCACGCTCGCGGCCAGCGACAGCAGCACACTCACCGTCAAAGGCACGCTGATTCGACCGCCCTGCACACTGACCAGCAATAAAGTGCTGACCGCGGACTTTGGCAGCCTTCGCTATGATCAGGTAGACACGGCTGCGCAGATCGATGTTCCGGTGACCCTGACCTGCCCAGCCAACTCGGTGCTCAATATCAGCGTCACGGCGTCCTCTGCGCTGTCGGACACGGTGGCCTCTGCCGGCAGAGCAAACCTTGGGTATTCACTGCTGTGGAAAAGTGACAGCTCGCTGATCAACATTAAGGGAACAAAGCGAAACCTGACCAACCTCAATGGGGCGGTTGACCTGAGCATGAAGGCAAAACTGGTGGCCCAGGGCGCATTGTCCGAAGGCGATTTCTCGGCCTCCGCCGTTATTAATATCGACTACTTGTGATATGAACATGATCGCCCGAATAAGCCTGTGGCTTTCACTGTTGGCTGCACTATTCCTGAGCTTTAGCTCCACAGGCTGCGCAGCAGACGCTCCTTCACTGGATATCAAGGGTACGCTGATAAAGCCGCCCTGCACGGCCAGTTTCCCGGCCTCGCAGAGCGTGGAAATCCCCAAGGTGAACCTTAATTCGCTGCGGTCGGACATGACCGAATGGACCGATGTCGCCCTTGATTTTCAGTGCATCAAAGGCAGCCAGGTGCTCCTGAAGTTCAGCGCGGGCAACGGCGCCTATGACAGCAATACTTTGCGCACGACCCTCGACACGCTGGGCTTGAAAACACGCCTTACTGACATGACCAGCGTCGCCAAATTGCTGGACGTAAAGTTCGGCGAGCCGTTGAGCTTTTCTGTTGAAGACACGCTGCTCAAACTTAAGCTGTCGGTCAGACCAGTGAAGACGGCCGATGAACTGCCCGCTATCGGCAGTTACAGTTCAACGTTATTGATGGAAATCATTTACCTGTAAGTCAGGCAAATAAATTGGCCTTGATGCACAGAATCAATAGTGCCTGATCACTGTCGACGTCGAGTTTGCGCATCCCTGATATTTTCAGGGTGCTGATGGTTTTAATACTGCGGTTCAGTGACAGCGCAATATCACTCACGCTTCTGCCTGAGGCGAACAGGCGCAACACTTCAAACTCCTTGACCGTTAGCAGGCTCAACCGTTGCTCGAAGCCATGTGCGTCTGCACTCGGCACCTCAGCCAGTGTGTGCTGCTGGTAATGGCCTTCACGGTAAAAGGCATCCAGCGCCACCAGTATTTGTTCCAACCCGGCACTTTTTGAAATGACTGCGCTGATTCCCAAATCGTACAACCAGGCCAGCACTTGGGGATTGGAGAGCGCCGTCAGAATCAACACCCGCGGCTCAGGAAAATGACGCCGCAGGTATTCCACCAGGCGCGTACCGTCGCCGTACTGTTCGTCACCCGGCATGTTGTAGTCAGTGATGATGACGTCGGGACGCAACAGCGCCACCTTACTGATGAGTTCGGAAGAGTTCAGTGCTTCGCCCACGACTTTAAATCGCGGGTCGCGCTCAATGATTTCGCGCACGCCCATCAACACAATCGGATGATCGTCGGCCAACAAAACATTCATTTGCACCATGGCGTACCTGACTCCTGCCCTGAAAACAGTGTGCGTGTTATGCCTCGTCAGCGACCACAGCCCCGGAGGTTTTCAAGACTCGAAAAGAGCAGCCTTGATGCAGTAAGTGAGTAAGGCATGGTCGGTCAGCACTTCCAGCTTGCGCATGGCCGACACTTTTTGTGTACTGACGGTTTTGACACTGCGATCGAGCTGGCGGGCAATGTCGCCTATGCTGCTGCCCGCCACAAAGAGGCGTAGCACTTCAACTTCACGAGGCGACAGCGTAGAGAAGCGCTCATCAATCACGGTGAGATTGGTGATAACGGAGCTGGCTTGCTCGGCAGGCGCTATATATGACCGGTCATTGGCCAATGCTTTCAGGGCCTTACCGATTTCCTGATGGATATGGCTTTTCGCAATAACCCCCGCCACGCCCAATTCCAGCAGGCGTGAAATAATCAAATGATTGCTCACCATGGTCAGCACCAGAATTTTTACGCGGGGAAACTGCTCGGCAATGTATTCAATCAGCCGCAGCCCGTCGCCATAAGTATCATCGCCGGGCATGTTGAAATCGGTAATTACCAGCGCAGGTTGATGTAACGTCAGTTGCTCAATCAATTGCGACGAGGTCAACGCCTCGCCGACCAGATTGAAGTACTCATCGCGCTGAATGACTTCCCGAAGCCCCACCAAGACCACCGGATGATCGTCGGCAATCACTACCTTTAATTCGCGCATTGCCTGGCTCCAGCCAAGAAGGTCAAACGTGACCCTCTGTAGACCCGCGTGTGATCGCGCCTAAAGGAGGCCATGACATTCAGTAATAAGCGGGGCTACCCCCATGATGGCTTAGAGCTATCTTCGAGTAAAAGAGTTTCAAAGTCTGTGCAGGAAACCGCGCCGCAAATCAAAAAGCCTTGGGCTTGGTCACACTCAATACCCCGCAGGAATGCTAGCTCCTCCTGTGTTTCAACCCCTTCAGCAACCACCGTCAGGCCCAGTTTGCGGCTTAATTCAACGAGGCTGCGCAGGGCCGATGCCAGATTTTCATTTTCGACACAGCCATGTACCAACGAACGATCAATCTTGAGCTCGCTAAAAGGGGTCGACACCAGGTTGAAATATGAACTGAAACCCTTGCCGAAATCATCCTGTGCCAGCCCAAAGCCCATCATGCGCAAGCGGCAAGCCCCCGCAAAGTAATTACTCATTTCCTCGGTGGTTGAGCTTTCCATCAGCTCAAACACAATACTGCGCGGCTCCGCGCCATCAGCGGCCACGTAGTCACGCAACCGATCTGCCAAATCATGGTTATCCAACAAATGCGTGGGCAGGTTGATTGACACGGGAATATCCCAACCCTGCTGGCGCCACTTTCGTTGGGCCTGCAAAGTTTGCTCAAGCATCAGCCACAGCAGTCGTTCTTCAAGGCCCATGCTGATCAAGGTGGGCAGAAAGTCTTTAGGCAACAGCAACCCGACCTCAGGATGTGTCCAGCGAACCAATGCTTCAGCACTGAGAATCGTGCCGTTACGCAACGATTTCTTGGGCTGGAACCACGCCTGAATCTGACCGTTTTTCATGGCCTGTTCGATGCTTTGCGGATCAATCTGTATGGCCAGCGCCGGGTGCTGCATTTCACCACTGTTGCGAAATATCGCCATGCGCTCTTTCAAGCGCATAACGGCATTGGCTTCAACCGGTTTGGATATCAAACCCACGACTGAAATACCCAGGTTTTTCGCCGCCAGCCCCGCACTGATCAACATGCGGCGTGATGAGGCGCTCATCAACGCCAGTGCAGGAGGTTTTTTCAAGGCTGAAATTTTCTGAATCAACTGCACACCATCCATGACGGGCATCAGCAAGTCGCTCAGAATCAAGTCATAGTCATGACGCGACAGGCATTCCAACGCCCCGTCGCCATCCCATACGGTGTCAACTTTAAAGCCTCCCACCCCATTGAAGACATTCAGCAAATATTCATGTTGAAAAGGATGATCCTCAACGACCAGTACACGATAGGGCTTCACTGGACCCTCCTTTAGAAGTGCTGGAGACAGTTGTACAAGGTGTGCAGCGTAAAAGGCTTGATCAGACACTGGTTCATGCCCGCACTCAGGCACCGCTCTTCTTCGTCGCGCATCGCACTGGCGGTGGCGCCAATGATCGGCTGCGTGACGTTCAGGGCCCGTAACTGGGTGGCCAACTCATAACCATTCATTTTCGGCATGTTGACGTCGGTGAGCACCAGATCGAACGGCTCCTCTTGCCAGCGTCTCAGGGCTTCCTGACCATTGCTGACCAGTGCCACCGTGCAGCCCAATTCTTTGAGCTGGTCACGCAAAATCAGTTGATTGATGACATTGTCTTCCGCCACCAGCACCCGCAACTTGAGCTGGAACTCACGTTTTTCTGTGGCCGTATCAAGCGGCGAATCAACACGGGTGCCCTGCGCCTTGCGCAACGCCCGATGCACGTCTTGCAGGCTGTTAAGGTCGGCTTGCCAACACGCCTGCTGAGGATCAAGTGGTGTGGACAGGTCACTGGCTGCGACAACGGCAGGCCCCTGCCATTCAGGCTCCAGCCGCTGCCGGGCCGCACCGGGGTGCAACTCCAGCAACACGGCGTCGTGGCCTTTATCACCCGCCTTGGGAGCGCCCAGTTGGGCACGCACGCCCCAGCGTCGCAGCCAATCGCAATAACACTGGGCCAACTCGCGTAAAGGCGACACTACATACACCGCCGAGGGTGCCAGCTCACAAAAGCGACTCAGGCGCTGTGGGTCTCGCACCTGCACCAAAGGCAAATGCAGAGTGAAGCTGCTACCCAGACCCGGTTCGCTGACCAGCCGCATGGTGCCGTTCATCAGGTGCATCAGCCGCTTGCAAATGGACAGGCCAAGCCCCGTGCCCGCGACCACATTTTTCGCGGATTCCACTTGATAGAAAGGCTCGAACAGATGGACCTGATCTTCATCCGCGATCCCCTTACCGGTGTCTGAGACCTGCCAGTGCAACATGACGCACTCATCATCACGGCTGTCCATTTTCAGGCGCAGGACAATTTTTCCGTTGTCGGTAAATTTCACTGCGTTATTGATCAGGTTGTTGAGGATCTGACGAATACGCGTGACATCACCCAGCAACCACTCCGGCACGGATGCATCAATCAGGGCAAACAGCTGCAAGCCTTTGGCGTGGGCTGCGGCGCAATAGCCCTGGATCACTTCTTCGATGAGTTCCATAGGGCTGAAGGTATTGAGTTCAAGCTGCAGCTGCCCCGCTTCAATCCGCGACACATCCAGCACATCGCAAATCAGTTGCAGCAGGTTTCCCGAAGAACGCTCGATGGCCTTTAAGTAGTTATTCTGCTGCTCGTTCAACTCGGTACGCGCCAGCAGCTCAAGCGTACCCAGCACGCCATACAGTGGTGTTCTGATTTCATGGCTCATGGTCGCCAAAAAGAGGGTTTTGGCTTCATTGGCGCGATCAGCCAGTTGCCTGGCGCGTTCCAAAGTGACTTCAATTTGTTTGCGCTCACTGATGTCGCTAAAAGCACAAATCAGTACGTCTTCACGCTTGTAGCGTGTGGGGGCGAAAGCCAGATAAAGAAGGCGGCCATCCTCCATTTCAACTTCATCGCTGTTAGGAGCGTCGAGTTCATCAAAAGCCTGACGAATCCAGCCATGACATAAGGTGCCGCGCTCACCACTGCTGCCCAACCATTGCTGCGACAGCGAGTTTTCCAACACCACCGTGCCGTCGGTGCGGCGAATCACACAGAGTGCTACGGGCGCCACTTGCAACACCGCGCTGCTGAAGGCCTCGCTTTCAATGAGCGCCTGTATGCGATTTTCACCCGGGGTGATAAGGCGCCGTTCGATACGCATGATCAACCAGCGCAGGCCGATGCAAACCACCAGCAACAGCGAGATGCAGCCCACCAGCGGCCAGGCCAAAACAGGCAGCAGGCTGTCAATATCAACGGCGTAGACAATCTGCCAGCCGGAAAACCCCAACTGTTTTCTGATCGCCAACCGGTCAGGAAACCAGCCGCCGCCGATAAACCCGAAGGATTGTTGCGCATTAAAGGTGTGCAACGAGCTGACCAGCGAGGATTGCACCGCGTTACTGAAGAGGATGCGACCTTGATCGTCCAGCAACAAGAAATCACCGGCACTCTCACTGCCCAGCGCCTCAACCAGCGCCGGCACTTCAACCTCAATGCCGAGCCAGCCAGAATCCGGCCTGCGCTTATCCAGGCGTTTGAACAGGTAGAACGGTGAGTCCAGCACTTGATCATCGGTAAGCCACAGTTCATCAACGGAACTGTGTGACGGCTTGCCCAGATCGGCCAAGCGCTGTAGCACAACTGTCGGCAGTTGCGGCAAGTGCGACGAGGTATCAAACAGCCTTACCACCTTGGGCGCGTCGATCTGCGGCACGTACAGCAGATTAATTTTGTGACGGCGAAAATAATCCATCATCCGCCCGGTCAACCAGAGGCTCCAATGGCCCTCATCGCTGCCCAAGCTGATGTTCATCTCCTCTTCAGGGTTCACACTGACAAAGGCTTGCGCCCCAGGGGGAGTGGGTACGCTGGCCAGTACCAGACTGGTCAGCAAGGTCTGGCGACTGACGAAAAAATCCTGCGCGTGAAATACCGCCTCATTCATGTAGCTGCGACGAAGCGACACTTCTTCATTGAAGACCGCGCGCAAATAAACGAACGAACCCGCCAAGGCCGCGACAATCAGGCCAACAGCAAATAGGTGGAGAATTTTTCGAGCAGCATTGGGTGTGGATTTCATTGCTCAAGCCTGAGGCCTGGGCGACGAAAATTTAATAAGACAATTCCTGAAACACTACGTGTCAGTGCAACGGGAGTGGGCATTGCGCCCGACTCCCGTGTATGCATTCATTTCACCGGCGAAGCATCAGCCTTGCTGAACCGCGCTGAAATCCAGACGACCGTCTTTAAGTGGCGGGCACCAGTAGTAGCCACCATTGAGCGGACGGCTGTAGCGATACAAGCCATCAATAATGCCGTCTTCCATGCCGCTCATACGGCGCAGTTGCACTTCAAACGCATTCAGGGTGCGGCCGAAGGCAACGAACATCAGCCCCGACTTACCGTTTTCAGTCCACGGCATGGAGCGGCGCACGATAAAAGCCTCAGGCGAGAAACTTTCTTGGGCTGTGCGCTTAACGTGTGCCGATTCAGGCGCATCGTCCAGTTCTTCGTTGTCGCTCATGCGACGGCCCATGATGTTGTCCTGCTCCTCGGACGGCAGTGCGGCAAAACCATTCAAGTCATGCTGCCACTGCTGAATAGCCACAAAGCTGCCACCGTCCAGTCCCGGTCCGGCGTTAGCCACGATGGCGGCGTCGATAGCCGCCTGATCGACCGGGTTCTCAGTGCCGTCTTCATAGCCAGTCAGGTCGCGATCGCTGCCGTAGCGGAAGCCTTCAGTCACATGCAGCACATTGAAAGCGGGCGCCAGTGCCTTCTCAATGGTCTGACTGCGCAACAACAGCTCACCGCGATCATCGCCCAGCAACCACAGCCACAAAGCGTGTTGAGTAGACGGATTCTCCACCATCGCGTTGAGCGCCGGGAATACCCGCAAACCTTGAACCTTTGCCCCCAATGCCATTACCAGCGGCGCGCCCAGACCCGCCACAACGCTTTTGCCATCCACCCACTGCGACAAGGTATCGAGTGCAGCCGGCAATGCCTCTACTGACTTGAGGGAGAAAAACATGTAACGCGCTTGCGAAGGTATCGGTTGGGCAAGAATGCTCGACTGGTAGGGACTCATAGAAACTCCTTTGGAAAGCGCAGAGTTTACTCCTACCCGTACTTTTTCAGTCACTGACTGAGGATTTTTCTTAATCCCTACCCGGCACCGCCGTCCTTAAGACGACAGCTGATTGGCAAACTGCCCCACGGCATCCACTACTTTTTGCGCCCCGCCTTGAATCTCGACGATCACGGTGCCCGCTTCAGCTGCCAGCGCCAGCCCTTGTTCGGCCTGCAACTTGCCATCACTCATCAAGACAACTGCATCACGGGCCATGTCCTGATTTTGACGAACCACGCTGATGATTTCCTCAGTGGCCTTGCTCGTACGCGAAGCCAACTGCCGCACTTCGTCTGCAACCACGGCAAAGCCACGGCCTTGCTCTCCGGCACGGGCCGCTTCAATGGCCGCATTGAGCGCCAGCAAATTGGTTTGCTCAGCAATCGAGCTGATGGTTTTGACGATACTGCCAATCACCTGCGACTGATCGCTCAAGGCCTCTATACCGTCACCCGCCTGCTGCATGTGGCGGGCCAGATCGCGCATTACATCCACCGCCTGAGTCACGACTTTAGTGCCGCGCTGGGCGGTGGTGTCAGTTTGCAAGGAGGTGGTGTAGGCGATACCAGCTGCGTCTGAAACGGCTTGCTCGCGCCGGATCTGATCGGTAATTACCGTGGCGAATTTGACTACTTTGTACAAGGCACCATTAGCGTCCCGCACTGGGTTATAGCTCGCTTCCAGCCATACATCCCGGCCATGACTGTCCACTCGCTGAAAACGCGCAGCCACAAACTCGCCCGCATTCAAGCGCTGCCAAAACGCCTGATATTCAGCACTGTGCTGTTCTTGCTGGGTGCAAAACATACGGTGATGTTTGCCCTGTACCTGCGCCAGCGTATAGCCCATGCCGTTGAGAAAACGCTCATTGGCAGTTAGCACTTCACCTTTGAGATTGAATTCGATCACAGCCGTGGACCGCAGCAATGCACTCATCAGGTTTTCGTGATCGCGAGACGTTTCAATCGTACGGGTCAAATCACTGGAAATGATTGAAATCCTCTGCACCCGCCCGCTGGAATCAAGAATCGGCTGCATGATCGAGCGCAGCCAGGCTTCCTGACCATTGCCGCGCAGCAAACGTACCGTGCCACAAAAGTGTTCCTTACGGGCCATAGCGCTTTGCAGGCGTTGGTAATGCTCATTACTGTGCAAATACGCCGGTACCAGCTCAGCAAGATGGCGCCCCTGAAGGGAAACTTCCGTGTACTGCATCACCTGACAAAAATTCGAATTGGCCGTTTCGATACGCCCATCAGCGCTCAGGGAGAGCATCAGCATTTCGTTGTCCAGACTCACTTTAACTTGTTGCAGGCTGGATAATTCTTCGCGAAGAGCGAACAGCTCCCGCTTCAAGCGTGTGTTGAACATAGGATTCCACTGCCGATAAAAAAATAAGCCTCAGTTCACATCGGCCAAATGGATAGATTCTGAAGGCAAATAACCGACATTACGCCCTAAAAAACACTCATCTGAATACATCCTGAATAACCACACTAAAATCAATGAAATAGTCATTGATTTTGCAGCAACTCTTTGCCAAATTTTAGAGCTAACGACTGAACATCATGGACATAACAGGGGCTCACAGGAGACAGGTCTGAATCATGAACACGGCAAAACTTTTCGTTATTGACTACACACTGCATGGCCAACCCAAGTCATTCATCATTCGCCTGCCCCGCCTGGATACTGCCACTGCCTGGTACTGGGCCGGGTGCGACGCCGGCGTGATACGCATCGGCCGCACAGATCGTGATCCGGCGAAACTGATCAACCCGGCCGAGCTGGAAAAAAAGGCGATTGCCAACGTCACTTGGCGCGCCGCCGGAAAATGAAGGCCAGCGAGGTACATCGCGCAGTCAATGACTGCGCGAATGTGCATTGAGGTCAGTGTTTTTTATCACCGCATTTGCAACTGCTCGACATCGCACAGCCCTGCCCCTTGGAGTGATGATCGGCGCAGGCCTCACAGCAATAATGTTTGCCTTCGCGCTCCACGCCGTTGGTGCCCACGCTGCAGTTACAGTCAGGGCAATCACAGGTATGTTCTTTCATGATGAACTCCTTGTTGTCAGGTCGTCACAAAGCGACAGGCGTGTCGCTTATAGGCAATGACTTTAGCTGCCTCAGATGGGTTCAAACGGTCTACCCATCGGAAATCTCTGCGAATTGATTTAACGTGATCGCCAGCCTGTGCATTCGCTGACACTGGCCCACCCATAATCATAAAAAGAGGTTTCGTCATGGCCGCTGAAATAGCAGACAGCCGTTCTGCCCGATTTGCACTGCGCTGCTCGAACTGGGCCGAGCGCTGGTTTCCCGACTCATGGGTTTTCGCTGCAGTCGCCGTGATCATGGTTGCGCTGGCTACGCTGGCAATGGGCGCTAAACCGACCGATGCCGCCATGGCGTTCGGCGACGGCTTCTGGAGCCTGATCCCCTTCACCATGCAAATGGCCTTTGTGGTCATCGGCGGCTATGTAGTCGCCAGTTCGCCACCCGCTGTCAAACTGATCGACAGGCTGGCGCGCGTGCCGAAAAACGGGCGACAGGCAGTGTGTTGGGTAGCACTGATTTCAATGGTCGCCTCATTACTCAACTGGGGGCTTTCGCTGGTGTTTGGCGGTTTGCTGGTGCGGGCGCTGGCCCGGCGCACGAATCTGCGCATGGACTATCGCGCCGCCGGAGCAGCGGCTTATTTAGGGCTGGGAGCGGTTTGGGCCTTGGGCTTATCGTCTTCTGCGGCGCAATTGCAAGCTAACCCGGCCAGCCTGCCGCCGTCGATTCTGGCGATTACCGGCGTGATCCCATTCACTGAAACCATCTTTCTCTGGCAGTCCGGCGTATTACTGGCGGCCTTGGTAGTGGTTTCACTGATCGTCGCCTATGCAACGGCGCCTGGCCCGGAATCAGCCCGTGATGCAGCGGCTTGCGGCATTGACCCCAGTTTCAGCCTGCCAAAACTGCCGCCCCGCACGCGCCCAGGGGAGTGGTTGGAATACAGCCCCTTGCTGACAATTTTGCTGGTGCTGCTGGCCGCTGGTTGGTTGTTTCATGAGTTTTCGACCAAACCGGCCATCAGCGCCATTTCGGGGCTCAACACCTACAACTTTTTATTTTTGATGCTGGGCGCACTGCTTCACTGGCGCCCGCGCAGTTTTCTGAATGCCGTCGCCAGCGCCGTTCCGACCACCACCGGAGTGATGATCCAGTTCCCGCTCTACGGTTCAATTGCAGCGTTGATGACCGTGGTCAAAGGCTCGGAAGGGCAAACCCTGGCGCATCACATCTCGACATTCTTTGTGCAGATTGCATCCCACGATACCTACGCGCTGTTGATGGGTGTGTATTCGGCGATTCTGGGGTTTTTCATCCCGTCGGGTGGCGGCAAATGGATTATTGAAGCCCCGTACGTCATGCAAGTGGCCAATGATCTGAAATACCACTTGGGCTGGGCTGTGCAGATTTACAACGCCGCCGAGGCGTTGCCGAATCTGATCAACCCTTTTTACATGCTGCCGCTGCTGGGCGTGCTGGGGCTGAAGGCCCGAGATTTGATCGGCTTTTCGTTTGTGCAGTTGCTGGTGCACACGCCGCTGGTGCTGTTTTTGCTGTGGGCGCTGGGCACGACACTGGCTTATGTGCCGCCGGTGATGCCGTAAAAGCCCCTCACCCTAGCCCTCTCCCGGAGGGAGAGAGGACTAAAAGCCAATGCAGATCTGCGCTACACCGTAATTTGCCCCCTCTCCCTCTGGGTGAGGGTGAGCTGCTAAACAGCCCCTGCCGGACGCAAACGGTACTGCGGGGGCAACTGATCCAAACCACTGATGGTCGTATTCAGGCTTTTCCAGCGACCGTCCTTGATGCCGTATATACAGCCATGTACCGACAGGCTCTGCCCTCGATGCCAGGCGTTTTGCACAATGTTGGTATGACCGACATTAGCCACTTGCTGGATCACATTGAGTTCACACAAGCGATCGACACGCTCTTCTTCTGTCGGTAACAGCGCCAGCACCTCGCGGTTTTCGTAATACAGATCGCGAATTGAGCGCAGCCAGCCGTCAATCAGGCCCATCTGCTGGTCTGTCATCGATGCCCGCACCCCACCGCAGCCGTAGTGGCCGGTGACCAGAATATGTTTAACCTTCAAAACATCTACTGCGTACTGGATCACAGACAGGCAGTTGAGGTCGGTGTGCAGCACCACGTTCGCTACATTGCGGTGCACAAACAGGTCGCCGGGCAACATGCCCACGATCTCATTGGCGGGTACACGGGCATCCGAGCAACCAATCCAGAGATACTCCGGGGTTTGCTGGCGTGCCAGTTTGGCGAAGAAGTCGGGATCTTCCTGCTTGATTGCATCGGCCCAGCGCTCGTTGTTATCGATCAGATCTTGTAGTTCATTCATCGGGTCAGGTCTCAAGAGTTGATGCGCAGTTTGGACAGCTTACCGGCGATTGGGGTCACGCAGGCACAGGGTTAATCGGGTAATCCGCCGGGTGGAATTTTGAAGCGTAGCTATAGTCCATCCTATTGAGATTTCACTTCAGGAGCATTTGACATGACTGTTTCACGTCGCCCGTTCGGAGCACCGCAACCAGCACCCATTGATGATATTGAAGATGAAATGGGCTCGGTAGAGCCACTCGACTTTGATGATGAAGAGACCCACGAGCCCATCAGCGACTTGTTCACCGATGAAGAGCGCAATCGTCATATGGCCGGCCAGCCCTCGCGCAGGGCAGGCCTGAGCGGTGCTGCTTTGCCGGGTGACGACCTCAACGACGATGACCTTGAGCCGGAAATGTTAATCCGCGAAGACGGCGCCCGTGATGCCAAAGAGGCGGCTGAAGGCGACGATGAAGCCGCCGACTGGGAGCTGAGCGTGGTGGATGAAGATGACATAGGCGCTGGTAAAGGGCTGGATGAAGCGGAATTGGCGGAAATTGATCCAGTGGGGCGCAAGCGCTAGAAGCAAAAGCAGATTTTCCTTACGCCATCAATCAAGCCCCCTCTCCCTCAGGGAGAGGGCTGGGGTGAGGGCAGCGGCGAATATCAATCCACCAACGTACACGCCATCACCACCGCGTCTTCACGCCCACCCACCGCCGGGTAGTAATCGCGGCGACGGCCGATTTCATTGAAACCATAACGCTCATACAACTTGAACGCGGCGGTATTGCTGTCGCGCAGTTCGAGGAAGCACTCTCGGGCCTCACGTTTGTAAGCAATCGACATCAAGTGCTCAAGTAACTTCAGCCCCAGGCCACGGCCCTGACTTTCCGGCTTGACCGTGATGTTCAGCAAGTGAGCTTCATCCAGAATGATTTGCACCACCCCATGACCCACTTGCTGTTCACCCTCAAACATCAACCAGATCTGATACTTGCCCAGGCCGTCTAGAAAAATCCCGCGTGTCCAGGGATGACTGAAAGCCGCGTATTCAATTTTCAAAACGGCATCGAGATCCGCTTCAGTCATCGGACGAAAAGTTACAGCATCACTCATTGCTTGGTTTCCAGCGCGCCATCAGCCGGCGCATGGCTTGCCACACATCGGCTTTGCGGTGTGGCTCCTCCATTAACAATTCCAGACCCGGCAGCGCCCATGCGCAACCCAGCCCTTCGATTTCAAGCTCGCGATTGAACGCTTCAGCATTCTCTTGGCCAGCAAAGCGCACGGCAGGCAAGCCGATCAGCCAGACACAGGCGCACTCAGCTTCTTCCAGACGCGCCATTAAAAAGCCCTGCACAAACTCGCGTGCCGCGTCCGGCCCCTGATCAACGTTGCCACGTCGCAGTAATGGCCAGCGTATCGGCTCGCCAATGATCTGCGGGCTGTCGGGCAAGCCCGCAGCACGCAACATGTCTTTCAATAACAAGTAGGCCGGGTCGCGGCTCTGGAAGGCGCTCCCTGTGGGTAACTCCACCAGGATAAAGCAGCGTCCGGCACGCAGAAGTTGCAAGGCAAAACGTGGCGCCGGCACTTGCACCACCTTGGCCACCGCAGGCGTCGACTCACCCTCAATCACAGGCTTGCTCGCCGTGCGTGGCATAACCGATGGCCTGGGCACTTCAATTTTAGGGCGCTCGGCGGGTTTGGCCTGCGCAATCACTGGCCTGACCACAGGCTCAGCAACCACTGGCGCGGCAGGCTCTTCAGGGAGCACCAGCAGTTCAGGCCGCGACGGCGCGGCGAACGGCAATTCAGTGCGCGGTAACCAACTGACCACTTGCATGGCAGTCAAGTAGGCGCGGCGGCGGGACTCGTTCAACAAGGGTCGGCCATCTGTGGATAAGTAAAGAGCCGCGATTCTACCGCCCTTCTGCCCTTCTCGCCCGCAGTTGATGGCCAAACGGCTAATTGACTGCTCACGCCTCTGATCACCAAGGGATGACTCAACCCTGCGTTGCAGTACAATCGCTGCCTTTCATTGCCAATCGACCGGCCTTCCCATGATCGAACCCAAGCGCGTTTTACGTGCCCTTGCCGAACACTGGGCCCTTCTTGAGCCTCTGTGCGAACACTTCGACCAAGGCACGCTGAGCCTCAGCGAGCTGCGCCTGCAACTGGCGGCACATCAGCTGGACAGCACACCGCAAGACATCACCCATGTACTCGACAGCTGGATCCGCCTGGACATTCTGGTGCCGGTCGCGAAAAGCCCGAACCGCTTCGAGCTGAATGCGCAAATTCATGACTTTCTGGCCTATCTGCGCCGTGAACACCGTCTGGGTCTGTGCCTTGAAATTGAAGCCTACCTGCGCCATCTGGAGCGCTTGGCCGGTTATATCCAGGACGCGTTCGATATCCGTGACGGCAACGACCTGGCGCGCCAGCTGCGTTTGTTGGATATGCGCGTACGCGATGTTTTAAAGAAACTCGCTAACGATGAGCAAGCACTGGTCGCCGTGGCTGAACGGGCCAAAACCAGCGACCGGCAGATCCCTTTGCGCCAGCGCTATGCCGAAGTGTTGGCCACGTGGGACGAATACGTCGAACCGATGATCCAGTTGGTCAATGCCGACGGCGCCTTCGAACAAGGCGTGCGCAAGGTTGAAAACGTGCTGTTGCGCATGCTCAGCGAGCAGCAACGTCTGGGCCATCTGGTGGACGATGACATGCTGTTGCGCACCCACGCACGCATTCTCGAAATGCAAACCAGCGCCCAATTGACCTTGCGCCATGCCCGAGAACTGCTGCTGCCGTTGCGCGAAGAAGCGCGCCGACACAACGCCGTCACACGCGGCGCAGCACTGGCGCTGGCGGCGATTCGGCGCAAAGGCCTGGACGCCGTGCCCCAAGCCGCCATGCCGATGTTTACGCGCCCGCAAAGCACTTTTTTGGGCAGCGCCAGCCAGGTCGAAGCCTATGTGTACGCGCTGGCGCGCTTCGAGCCCAAGCCGGCACGCTTTCCCAAGGCCCACAAAACGCAGAAAGGCGAAGCGCCCAAGGCCCCGCGCACGGTCAAGGAAATGCTCGATCGTTGCAGCGATGCCCTGCCCATGCCGGACTTGATGGGCTGGTTGCTGACTCAGGAACCCGACGGCGATACCGACGAATTGCTCTATTGGTTCTCGCGCCTGTCGCGAGAAAAACGCTTCGTGCGCGAACGCCTTGAGCGTCGCGACTATCACACCCACGAACATCGGGTCAGCCTGCGCTCCTTCGCCCTGCTTTCACGCAGCGAAGACGCGACCGAACCTTCTGCGAGCCCTGTCCATGCATCTTGATCTTTCTGAACTGTCCCATCTGGCGCCGATTTTTCGTGAGTTGTTCAAGGGTTACCACGTCAGCCGTCGCGACCCGGAGCTGTACGCACAATTGTCGAATTTCCAGGATCAATACCGAGCCTTGTTCAAGGCACTGGGTTTTGAGTTGGTCTGTGATACCCGCGGCTTCTATTACTTCGTGCCTGACACCGCCACCGCGCAGGTCAACAAGACCGCGCAACGTCTGGCGCTGTTCACCTTCATCATCGTCGAGCATCTGGCCGATCAGGGCCGCGACCCGATTGCCGTGCTCGATGGCGGGAGCCTGGGCCGTGACGAACTGCCCGCGCTGCTGGAAAAATACCGGGACCTGTTCGTGCAGGCTGAAGTCACCACTCAGGACGAGCTGGAAGAAAAGATCATGCGCCGCATGACCCAACTCGGCTTCGCAAACGAAGAAAACGGCATCTACCGCTTTCTGCCGCCGATGCACCGCTTTCTCGATGTGTGCCTGTCGGTGCAGCAAGACCGTGATCTGGCCGCCAGCCTGCACAGCATTTTGCCGCTACCGACGCCGGTGTTGATCGATGATGACGCCGCCGATGAAGACGAAGAAGCCGCATTGGCCCGCGCCATCGCAGCCGAGCAAGAGGAGATGGACGCATGAGTCAGGAACGCTACGGCATTCGCCGCTTTGCCTTATTGAACACCGCCGGTTACAGCTTGGGTCTATTCCCGCTGGAACACCCGTTGTCGGTATACGGCGCCAATAACCTGGGTAAATCAGCCTCCATTAACGCCCTGCAGTTCCCGATTCTGGCGCGCATGTCAGACATGAGCTTCGGTAAATACACCCTGGAACAGTCACGGCGCTTTTACTTCGCCTCCGACACCAGTTACATCCTCGTCGAGGTATCCCTGCCCCACGGTCCACATGTGATCGGCGTGGTCGGGCGTGGCCCCGGCGGTGGCTTTGGGCACCAGTTTTTCGCCTACGCAGGCAAACTTGATTTAGCCCATTACCAGAAAGATGACACGTGCCTGCGCCAGAAAGAGCTGTTCACCAACCTTGAGCGTAACGGCCTGAAAGCTTACGAGCTGAAACCCGACGAGCTGCGGCGCTTGCTGGTCGGCGGGCACACCTCGATCCCGCTCGACCTGACCCTGATTCCTCTGCGCTCCACCAGCGAGCAAAGCTTGAAGACGTTCCGCGCGTTGTTTATCAACCTGCTGCACATGCGCGAAATCACCGCGGCCAAGCTTAAGCAATTGTTCCTGGATGCGTTTGAACACAGCTTGCGCTCCGGCAGTGTGGACTACATCGCCGCGTGCGAAGAAGCCTTCCGCGATGTACGACGCATGGAGCAAGACTACAACGCGCTGGTGGGCGCCGGCCCCTTGGTTGAAGCCTTGGCCGCCGGCGTGCGCCAGCGTGATGTGCTGCGCGGCAAGCTGCATCGCCTGTCTCCATTGCTGGATTCGTTACTGGGCACTTGGCAGGATTACGCCGGCGCGCGCAAGGAAGAGCTGCTGATTCAATCCGAGCATTACCGCAATGAGCAAGATGCCCTGCAAAACGATCAGCGCAGCAGTACTCAGGAGCTGATGCGCCTTGAGCGGGAAATCGCGGGCATCCAGCGCTGGCTGGGCGAGTTGTCGGTGCTTAAGCACCGTTTCGCGCTGGTCGACGATGTAAAAGTACTGGAGCAGCAATTGCTCGCAGCCAAAGACGCCCACGACGAACTGGCTGGAGCGCTGGCGCAGTCGCGCCAGTTCAGCGCCGAAGACCTCGACGAGCGGGTGCGTGATCTGGAGAAACGCCTGAAGTCGGTGAAGCAGCAACTTGATCATGCCGACAACAACAGCTACGCCCGTTTGCGCGAGGAATTTTCGCAGCAGGATGTTGAGCGCCTGATGCGCCTGTTCAACAGCGCCCTGTTCAGCTTGCCGTTGGGTGAGCACGGAATTGCCCTGGACGACAGCGACACGTGGGTAAAGTCGCTGGAAAGCATCCTCGACGGTTTTAAGGGCGAGCGCTTCGAAGCGCCGGGGTTGTCTATCGATCTCAGCCACATCGAACCACCTGCGCTGCAAGCCCTCGCTGACCGCGCCGCGTTGCGCGAACAGAAAGAGCGTCTGGACAAAGAACTCAAACAACTTAAAACCCAGCAGGCGGTGACGTCTGATCGTGCGGCCAGTAAAAGTGAAGCCGAGTCGCTGTATCAGCAGGTGCTCGATGCACAAAAAGCACTGGAAGACTTCCGCCGCAGTCAGACGCTAAGCGCTGAAGAAGGCGAAAAACTCGAGCAACTGGCTCAGGCCGAAGCGGCGCAAGATGAATTGAAACGCTCCAGCGATGCCTTCACCGAGCGCGTTCAGCAATTGTCGGCCAAATTGCAATTGGTCGGCCGCCAGATCGGCGACATGGAAGCCAAGCAACGCACGCTGGATGACAGCTTGCGCCGTCGCCAACTGCTGCCCGCCGATCTGCCGTTTGGCACGCCATTCATGGATCCGGTCGACGACTCCATGGACAACCTGCTGGCGCTGCTCAATGACTATCAGGACAGCTGGCAAGGCTTGCTGCGCAGCGACGGCCAGATTGAGGCCTTGTATGCGCAGGTGCGCTTAAAGGGTGTGGCCAAGTTCGACAGTGAAGACGACATGGAGCGCCGTCTGCAACTGCTGATCAACGCGTATGCCCACCGCACCGAAGAAGCACTGACATTGGGCAAAGCCCGACGCGCGGCCGTCACGGATATCGCTCGTACCCTGCGCAACATTCGCAGTGACTACGACAGCCTTGAGCACCAGTTGGCGTTGTTCAACCGCGAAATCAACAAGCGGCAAGTGTCCAACTTGCAAAGTTTCCGCATCGTACTGGCGCCCAACAAAGAGGCGCTCAAGCACATCGATCAAATTATCCACAGTGCCGGCCAGTACGAAGAAGGAGAAACACTCTCGGTGTTCGACCTCAGCCAGAGCGCAGAGCAGGACAACAAAAACGAAGAAGCCAAGGAGTATCTCGCACGTCTGGTGGCCGCCAATCACAACCAGTTGGGCCTTAAGGACTTGTTTGAGCTGGCGTTCGAGATCACCAAGGTCAACGGCCAGCCCGTGATCCATACCGATATCGATGGCGCAGCGTCCAACGGCACGACCATGACCATTAAAGCGCTGACCAACATGTATTTGTTGCTGCACTTGATGGATCGCGAACAGGCAGGCCGTATCCGCTTACCCTACTACCTGGACGAAGCTGCCGACATTGACGAAAAAAACCAGACCGCCTTGCTCGAAACCAGTTTGCAGTTGGGCTTTGTGCCTATTCTGGCCAGTGTAAAGCCACAGGTTTGCGCCCATGTCGCGATCGACCTAGAAGGCGGCAGTGGCCCCAACGGGATCTACATTGATGAGGATGACTGGAAATATATTCGCCGCCACGATGAGGTCAAATCTCCCGCGCCATTGGCGGTCGAGCAAACGGAGCTGATTCCAGTCTAAAAAAGCGCACCCTAAAAAAACCGCGACATAGCTCGCGGTTTTTTTATGCCCAGGCGCTCGTCATTCAAGTCGCAAAGTCCCCCCTCACAGCAAACCCATATGGAGCAATGGGCCAATTCATCAGGCCTCCAGTCATGAGCCGTTAAATTTTCCAATTATCATAAAATTCTTACCTAAGAAAATGCTAGAACACGGCATTCTTGTCACTAAGCGGCTCTTGACACGGTTCAGCAAGAGATTTTGACCGCCATAAAATCCTTCCAGGCAGCAAGATTGCTACGTGTTATGAAGGTGTTAACGGATTCACCCTTTATTAAAAACTTACTCACATGTTAATTGACGCCCACTCAGAAAAAGCCACTTCATTCAACAAAGCCAATATGTTGACTTATTGCCAAATAGAGCAGCTTATAGGGATACATCAACTTACAATCAAGACCAAAACTTTATTTAGACAGTGCTCTTAAAGGATTACCAAGACCTACAAAATTAACCCATATAGTTGTAGGAATAATCATGCGGAAAGCCCTGATTGTCGACGACCACCCTTTTATTCGTCGGATCGTTCGTTCGGTACTGGAACAGTCAAACTTTCAAATAGCTGCTGAAACTGATAACGGTGCGACTGCATTGGATTTGGCGCGTGCCCACATTCCTCATTTGATGGTCCTGGATCTATCCATGCCCAAACTGGATGGGCTTGAGGTATTAAAACGGCTGCATATTCTTGGACTGCCCATCAAGGTGCTGGTACTCACCTCTAAAGGAGCCTCTTACTACGCGGATCGCTGTATCAGAGCGGGAGCCATTGGGTTTATAGAAAAAACCGAGGATGTCGACGCCTTAACCAAGGCGATCAATATTGTGATGAGTGGCCAGACCTATTTGAGCAATACGGATGTCAACCTTCCGTCTGTAGAAAATGAAGACCTCAATGACATTGAGTTGATTAAAACGTTATCCGATCGTGAGATGCACACCCTTCTCTATCTGGTGGCGGGCATGTCGAATAAAAAAATATCTGAAATCATGCTGCTCAGTGAAAAGACCGTCAGCACTTATAAAACACGCGTTATGACTAAGCTCAATATCAAGTCGGTGGTGTATCTGGCCGAATTTGCCAAACGAAATAACTTGATCGAATGAATAGAACGTCACTGCCTCACTTAGTGACCTTGTTATTGCTTTGCCTCCCCTCTACGGTTCAGGCGGAGCCGGTTAGCCTGCATTTACTGGGTCGTTCGCAAGTGGGCCAATATCACCTGGCCCCCAGTGTGCGTGAGACACAATGGCTCACTTCCAAAAAAAAATTGGTGTTGGGCACTTCCGCTCCTGACTACGCACCCTTTGATATTTCTACGGGTAGCGATTTCTATGAAGGGATCAGTGCAGACTATGCCGGGTTACTGAGCCAGCTCCTGAAAATCGAGTTGAGTGTGTACCGCTATACCTCGCGCGCCGAGGCGATTACAGCCCTTAAAAAAGGTGAAATTGATCTGCTTGCGACCGCTAATGCCTTTGAACAACAAGAACCTGAATTAATGTTCAGCACGACCTATGCGGTCGATACACCCTTGCTGATTACACGTATTGATCGACCCAAAGCCAGTGCGAGCACCGCCCTGCGCCTCGCCATGCTTGATCATTATCAACCGCCGGACAGGGTGAGGAAGGTGTACCCCGAGGCTGAGCTGCAATTATATGAGTCCACATTAGGGGCCCTCAGTGCAGTTACGTTTGGTCAGGCTGACGCCTATTTGGGAGACGTGATCAGCACCCATAATCTGATCAATAAAAATTATTTGAATACGGTCTACCTCAAAGAATTGGCGCGCCTTGAAACGCAGGGTTTTGGGTTTGCAGTTCATGAGGATAATCCGCTTTTATTGAAGTTGATCAATGCTTCACTGGCGCTGATCCCACCCAGCGAGTCCAATGCCATTCTCAGCCGTTGGGGCGTTAGCATCATGGCGGATACGCAAGCACAACCCCTGAAATTTACAGCGGCAGAGCAACAATGGATTGAGCAAAACCCTCGCTTGAACGTGGTGGTTACCGATGACTTTTTACCGTTTACTTTTTTTGATGACCATGGCCAGTTTAGTGGGTTGGCCGCGGATATTTTAAATCGTATAAGCGTCAGCACCGGCTTGGAGTTCGATGTCATGAGCAGCTCCTCTGTGAGTGTCATGACGGACTCGGTAAAAGACGGCGATGCCGATTTGATTGCCGCCATGACCCCCAGCAGCAGCCGCTTGAATGACTTGCGTTTTACAAAGCCATACCTTTCAACGCCCTATGTTTTGATTACTCGCCTTCAATTGCAGGGCCCCGTTACCCTGGATCAACTCAAGGGCAAGCGTGTCGCGGTAATACCGGACAGCAGCCTGGCCACTTACCTGCACGAGTTTCATCCCGAGGTAGAAATCATCCCTGCCAACAACTCGGCACAAGCCTTGACGATGCTAGCCCAAGGCAAAGTGGAAGGTGCGATCAATGCCCTGATCAGTGCTCGTTATCTGATCAGGCAGCAATACGCTGACCAATTGCAGATCAGCAGTACTGTGGGCAAGACACCGGCGCAATTTTCATTGGCTATGGATAAGAGCGCTCACAGTTTGTACTCAATACTCAGCAAGGCGCTGGCACGTATTTCCCCTGAAGACATGGACGATATGACGCATCGTTGGCGCAGTGCCGTGGTGCTGGATAACTACCTGGCAAAATCGCACCTTGCTTCACTGTTGAGGATTACGGCCACCGCGGGGGGCGTGCTGTTCGTTGCGATTGTGTGGATTGTGTATCTGCGCCAGCTTATTCGCAGACGAAGCCGTGCTGAACGCGCACTCAGCGATCAACTCGCTTTTATGCGAGCGTTAATCGATGGCACCCCGCACCCGATTTATGTGCGCGATCGAGAAGGACGCCTGTTGATATGCAATGAGGGCTATCTGCAAACAGTGGGTTTAGCGCGTGAAACCTTGATCGGTAAAACCTTGCTGGAACTGCCCTTCAATCCCAGGCAACAACATGACAGCTTTCATGCTGATTATCAGAAGGTCATGCGCGAAGGCCGCCCATTAATGCGTGACCGTACCCTGGTCATGAAAAACGGCAGCGAATTGACGATCTACCACTGGATCCTGCCATACCGCGCCAGCGATGAAACGGTGGTCGGAATTATTGGCGGCTGGATTGATATCAGTGAACGCCAACAGTTGCTGGAACAACTGCAAGAAGCAAAAACCAATGCCGACCAAGCCAATTCGGCAAAAAGCGACTTTCTGACCACCATGAGTCACGAGATACGCACGCCCTTGAACGCAATTGTTGGGATGCTCGAACTGGCCACAAAAAAAGCCGAACAGGGCATGGCAGATGCGGCGTCGATTGGTCTGGCCTCGCATGCTGCACACGGCCTGCTTGAGTTAATCGGCGACATTCTGGATGTGGCACAGATTGAGTCCGGGCATATGTCGATCAATCAGCAGCGCACTCACTTGATGACGCTCGTGGAGTCCACGGCTCGGGTGTTTGAGGCCATGGCTCAACAGAAAGGGTTGCTCATGAGCTTTGATCTGGATCCTAAAATCAATACCGACGTGCTGATTGATCCGCTGCGTTTCAGACAGGTTTTATCCAACCTGCTGAGTAATGCCATCAAGTTCACCGACCGCGGGCAGGTACGTTTGAGCGTTCGAGCAAAAACGGGGGAAGACATCGGGCGGTTAAAAATCTGCGTCTTGGTCGAGGACACTGGCATCGGCATTTCCACAGCCGATCAATTGAACCTTTTCCGCCCGTTTACTCAGGTCAACCACTCCCACAAGCAACCTGGCGGGTCAGGTCTGGGCCTGATGATTTGTCGTCAGTTGTGTGCACTGATGGGCGGCGCACTCACCCTGACGAGCAGCGTGGGCAAAGGAACCCAGGTCAAACTGAGCCTGGACATCGTGACCGTGCTTGAACAAAACACCGCCCCTGCCCCGACAGAGCTGTCGGCGCGGCAAATGCGCCCTTTAAAAATATTGGTAGTGGATGACTACCTGCCCAATCGCCGATTACTGGCCCAACAGTTAGAGTACCTGGGGCATGCGGCGATAGAGGCTCAAGAAGGTACTCAAGCCCTCCAGCTCTGGCGGGCTCAGCGCTTTGACCTGATCATGACCGACTGTGCAATGCCCCTCATGAATGGTTACGAGTTGACTCAAAGCATACGTGCCGAGGAAACCACTCGTAGCCTGCAGCCCATATTGATTGTAGGTTTTACAGCCAATGCTGAAGCCGGGGAGACCGCCCGCTGCCTGGCCGCAGGCATGAATGACTGCCTGTTCAAACCTATCAGCCTGCACAATCTTGAGGCTCGATTGGCCTCTGCAGACTTGACGCCCATTGATGTGAGTGACGAACTGACACCTAGCGAGACACACAAGCTGATTGACCTTGAAGGTCTGGAACGCCTGAGTCACGGCGACGCGAACGCACTCAAGCATTTGCTGGAGCCGTTGATCAGTAGCCTTGAAGACGATATGACAGCATTGCTGCAAGTCTTTACCAAACATGATTTACCCGGCATGAGTGATGTGGCCCACCGGGTAAAAAGTGGCGCCAGAATTGTAAAGGCCACTCAGTTGGTGCAGTGCTGTGAAAATCTTGAAGAGGCGTGTCTGACGTGCGAGTGGAATCAGTTGGCGCGGCACGTCGATGAGCTCTATGAGGCAATGGCTCAGGTACTCGAAGTTATCGAGATGTATCGGGTTTGATCATGGAACCCTGAAGGAACGGCCCTCTCTAGATCATTGCTTAATCAAGCCTATTGGGTCCGATGCCGTGTAGAACAACTCAATGTATGCGGGAGCGGGCTTGCTTGCGATTGGATCAACGCAGTTTGTCTGTAAAACCACGTCGACCACATCACGAGCACGCCCGCTCCTAATCGAGTACGCCTTAAAACTGGGGTTAAGGAACACCCATGACCAGCGTGGCACTGCCGGTAAATGGCCCAGTGGCTGGGACGCTGCCAGGCCGACGGGTGAGTGCGAATATCACATCGTCTCCTCCAGAGCTGTTGTAGATATTGGTTCGAAATGAGGACTCGAGCCTCACTTGAGCGCCCGATCGCATGAGTCCCGTGCCCAAATTTGAATTGCTCATGTTGAGCACTCCCGAGTCGAACGATGCCGGCATCCCTTTGAACGTAATGGTGATAGGCATGGTAATGCCAGGATCAGGACATGAGTAATTCAGCCGGATGTTTTTCCTTACCGTAGTGCTATTGACACTTTCGCCAATTTTAGTGCGATCGACCTGATTAAAGTTCACGTCAATCGGCTGATTGTTATTAATCGTGCACGTTGAAGGTTCAACAACAAAGTTGTTATCCGCGTACAGTTCTGCCCGCACAATAGGCTCGACCGGATTGTTCGGATTATTATTTGTCTGCTTTAGCACCACTGTCCCCAAATGATCCCCTTGACGGATATCGATCGGATTGCCAGGGGAGCCTTGTATAAGAATGTACATATAGGTATTCATGTCAACGCCCTGGCGATTATTGCTCTTGATGGTCGCCAGATGAATACGGGGCCCGACCTCGACGGGATAATAGACTCCTTTGATACGCAGTCCCATTTTGTAGTTTTTGAATTTAGGGCCAGGGATCAAAGCGTTGTTCCAAGTGTGCCAAAAATCACTGTAAACAATCGGAAAGCCGTTAGGCGTAAAACGGCACTTCATAATGTAACCATCCAGATCAATTCGGCCTGAACCGGAGTGAGCTTGAATAGGAACATTGACGGAGATAGAGTCATAAGTCACCTCTTGCCAGGGACCTCCATTGATATTGCATTGGGATGCACTGGCCGCGTGCATTAGCAACAATAAAAGAATGCCAGTTAAATATTTCATCGGGGTGTGCTCTCTGTTTAGAGGCCGTCGCTTTATCAACGCGCAGTCAGGGACAAAGGAATTACAGCGTTAGGGGTAATCCAGTGTAAAAGTTGAAGTGGCGGTAAAAACTCCCGCTTTTATGGATTTATCCACAATCGCTTGCGGCTCAGCCCTTACATACGCTTTGAATTCAATGACATTGTCGCCATCATTCAAGGCCTGTTTATCGCTGGTGACGTTAATGGGCAGCGGCACGTTCGCAGGGGTTTCCAGCCCCAACGCGATACCTCGGGCGACACTGCCACCATCCAGAGCCAGCAATCCAGGTAATGCGGCGTTTGGCGTGCCAGTAAACGTCGTAGTCACCGAGTCGGTAATACTGCTGTCGCAACCTTCAAGATGGATCTGGAATAACCGGCCAGGCGTGCGGGTATTGGCGTACAACTCTTGGCTTGAAACGTCTTGCATATCCAGCGATAGAGCATCGTCGCCTGGACGAAGCGTGCAAGGTTCAGCGATCAGATTGCCCTTGAAACTCAAGTTGTCGGCAGCCTTTGTCGTGGGGCTCTGCATGAGTGCCATCAGCATGAGTGCCGCTATCACGGGGGTTTGGCCCGTGTTTATTCTTTCACTGTTCATGTCATGCTCACTCTTTACTGAAATTCGGCGAGCAACGTCGCTGACGCCGCGAACCCACCCGGCCCTAGCACAGCACCTGAGCGCTTGACGGGTACGGCTTCCAGCACCGGGGGCGTTGACGGGTTTATGGGCAGCAAGGTGTTGAGATTAAAGGGCACTCCATTTTGTAGAAGCTGAATGCCCAGATCCGCGACGCTGGACTGCAAGGCTGAGGGCTCAAAGGAGGTCGCAGCCCCCTTGATCGTCAATACCATTTCCCAAGGCAACGTGCCCGGTGAGCAGGTAATGACGTAATTCACCGGTTTGAGATAGTTCGCACCGTCGACCTTGTTAATCCCCACATTTTTAAAGTCGATCTCTATCGCGCTACCGCCATTAATCGTGCAGGGCGGAGGCTCATTGAGCGTTCCATCAAAGGTGAGGTTAGCCACAGCGCTGTTGCCATATCCAAGAACGAACAGTGCAAACAGAGCAGGTTGATTGCAGAACTTCATCTGTGTTTCCTTCTCATTGCAGCGCAACAACCAGCGTTGCCGAGGCTGTAAATGCACCGGCTCTTAACTTACTGGCGGGCTTTTTAACCGGCACCGCCTCCATTCTCGGCCGGTTCGGATAGGTGAATTTGGTGGTGGTATTGAGCGCCCAGGCAGCTCCATTTATGTATAACTTGACCCCCAAATCACTGTTACTGGTCCTCAGCGAAGAGGTATCAAACGCAGCCCCCGTCCCTTGTAGCCTCAAGGTCATCTCATTGGAGGTCTGGCCTGTGCAGTTCAGTGTGTAAGGCACTGCCCGCCGGTAATTAACCCCGTTGATCCGGGTCGTCAGCAGGTCGCGACCGAACGGCACGTTGAGCGTATTGCCACCGTTAATAACGCAGGTCGGCGGCGCCACAATTACGCCACGGATTTGCACATCGACTTGCGCCATCACCAGCGGGCTAAAGACCCATAGCGCCCCCGTACAAACGAGTAACGCCGCCGTGCTTATAGACTTGGCCATTATTGTGTCCTCACTCATAGTTGAGCCTGAAATCCACAGCGGCCCAAAACTGACCGTTAGTCAGCGCCGCCGACGTGCGCGTGGGATGGACATGCCAAATCAGCGTATCGCTGCCATGCGCCACAAATAATGGATACCCCCGTGAGCCCAGTTGCACATCGCGCCCCTCGGCATCGGTCAGACGCAAACCCAAGCCGCTAACGCCTCGCACCTTGACGAGACGCGGGTCGTCAGCATCCGCAGGCGCCAAAAACGAGACCGACACCACCGGCTGATAGGCGCTCCACACCAAGATGCCTTTGCGCTCATCTTCCAGGCTGCCCGAAGCCCGTCGGCACTCTTGCAAGCGCAATTGAAACGCAACGGGCGGGCCTTGATCACCAGGACGCTGCAACTGACTGCGAGGTAGGCTGCCCAAGTCCACGGTCTGATACGCCGACGTCATGTCGAGCACGCACGGGGCATGATGCAAGGAGCCGGTTATGTCCAACAAACCGCCCATTCCAGGTGTATCCGCTTGGGCCTGCATCACTGGAAGCATCAGTAAAAAGCTGCCCAAAGCCGTCTTTACGTTGGCATTCATGAATCTCTCCGGCGCCATGGGCTACTCATTACGCGGGGATGCATCGAGATCCACCTTGCACACGCTGCCACTGCAACTGAATGCCAGGACCGGACGCCCGCCGTAATCATTCACGTAGGTCAAATAGGGCGTAGCCCCCAGTGCCGCAGCGGTTGGCCCCAGAGTCAGAGAACCTTTGGGCGGCACCATAAGCGGCTCGAAACCAGCCGCTGTTTTGCCACTCTTGCTGTTTTTAGCATCGACCAGCGTCACGTAATAAGGGGTAGGGTTGTGGACTTGATAGCGGTCTGCGACTTGGGTCAACGTCAGCTTTTGCTGCCACGGGTTAGCCCGTTCCTGCTGGCTGGGCACGATTGATGCCGGGCGGTAGAACAATTTAATTCGTGTCTGCAGGGCTATTTGCAGGGTGTTGGCCTTGTCAGAGCGAGGAGGAATTTCTCGCAAATTGAAGTAATAAACGGTCTCCCTGTCTTGCGCGAGCGACTTTGCCGCTGGCAGTGCCTGAACTTTCACCTGGCTGTTTTTACCCGGTTCCAAACGTTGCACAGGCGGGAGCACGGTCAGTGGCGTAGAAATTTTGTTGCCCTGTTCATCCTCAATCCAGCCCTGTGCCAAATAGGGCAATTGGGTGTTGTTGTTAGTAATGCTCATGCTGACAGCGTCTTTGCTGCCATCAAAAATAACCCGGGTTCGATCAAGGCCAATGGCCGCATCGGCGTTACGGATCAAGCAAAATGCCACCAAGGCTATTGCCAATGGGGTGAACTGAACATTGAAAGTCATGAGGCTTGTTTCTCCATCTTGGCGCCCTGGCCCATCAGCGATTCGGGCGCAGACAAGTCGTCAGGGACTGTTTTATGGCAAGGCAAGTTGAGGGCTGTTGCGAGCCCGTCAGCAGGTAATTGAGTTGGCAAGGTCAGCGTGCAACGTTGTTGTCCGCCCCAACTCACATTCATGGTTTCCCCAGGCTTGATACCACTCAAGTAAACGCTTCCATCCTCATTCACAATCCCGGTGTCCTGCAGTTTTTGGTTTTTCACCGTCGCCCCAAATGGTGGGTATTCCCCGTCAGGAAGGCGCAGTACCGCCATGGCTTTGTGGCCGGAAATCACATCCAGACTGCGATAACCGATCGCACCTTCGGTGAGCGTCAGTTGAGTGACCGACTGCGTGGCTTCCACGTTGGACGGCAAGTTTTCAAGATCTATGCTGGCGGCTGTTCGGTAGTAACTGCTGACATCCGAAATCACGGCCTTGCCAAACGTGTTGCTGCGCGTCGATACGCCATAACCACGCACCGGAACATCGGGCACCCCCGCCGTATCGACGAGTAAGCGTGTACCGCCCATGCTGCTGGTCCGATGCAATGCGCCGCCATGGGCCGTGAGCGTGCCACCACCACGGGCAGAGATGCCCAGACTGGTGTAATCGTCTTCTTGCATACTGGCGCTGATGTCGAGATCCGCTTGTGCACCGGTATGACTAAAATAACCACTGACTGAGGAGTCACTGGCCGTCAGTTGGTAGCTGTTACGCGCATCCAGTCGATCACTGAATCGACCGGTGTAACGATTTTGGTTCTGAGTTCTGTTGACACTGGTTGTGAGGGTGCCGGACCTGCCCAGCGGCAAACTCACTGATAGGTACACCCCGGTCGTATTGTTTTGCACACCGCTGCGTTGATCCCGCTCCTGGTTACGAAACAGGTTCATCGAAAGGCTCATGTTTTTGATGTTCCCAGCACTGAAATAACGTGCCATCGACAGGTTCCAGCGCTCACTGTCAGGACGGTCCCAATAAGATTGATTGCTGTAGTTCAGGTAAACGGACAATCCGGCATCTCGGAACTGTTTGTTGAATGTGGCTGTGTAGAGCGATTTGCTACCGCCAATGGGGCCACCGAAACGGCTGGCGTCCAGGTATTCGCTCATGCTGAGAAAGTTCTTTTCCGAGAACCGGTAACCAGCAAAGGTGACTTGGCTGTCGTATTCCTCAAAAGTTTTCGAATAACTCAGCCGGTAGGAGGCTCCCGAGTAATTCTTATCTTGCAACGTGGCTCGAGCCCGAGTGGCATCGAATGACACAGCCCCAAAAGCGAGCAGGTCTCGCCCCACCCCCATTGAGAGTGCGTTGTAATGGTTGTCAATAATGCCGCCGCCATACAGTGACCACCCATTACTGATCCCCCAGGAAAACTCACCCGTACCAAAAGTATTACCCTGCCCCCCCTCGTGGAGATCTGAAGGCCGGCCAGCGGCCACTTTGTAACGCACAGTGCCTGGGCGGGTGAGATATGGAATGCTGGCTGATTCAACCTTGAAGGTAGTGACGCTGCCGTCTTGCTCTTCTATGCGAACGTCCAGCGAGCCGGTAACGGCGTCATTCAAGTCTTGAATACGAAACGGGCCAGCCGCGACCAATGCCTCATATAAGACTCGGCCTTGCTGGCTGATGATGACCTTCGCATTGGTTTTGGCTACGCCCACTACTTCTGGCGCATAGCCTCTTAAATTGGGGGGTAACTGACTGTCATCGGAGTTAAGCGCAGCACCCGTGAACCGGAAGCTGTCGAACAAATCCGAATACAAATAGTTTTCGCCCAGCATCAGCCGTGACTGGATGGCGGGTAATGCGCGATAGGCATAGAAACGGCTCCATTCCATCTTTTGATGGCTTTGCTCGCGGCCTTCGACGCGCCCCTGCCAGTCTGCACGCAAGCGCCACGGCCCGACATTGGCACCCACCGTGCCATTGCCACTGACTTCATTGCGACTAGCATCATTGCCTTGGTGAATAGTTTGCGCGGTCAGGTTGTAGTCGAGCATCACCCCAGAAACACCTTCATCCCATCGCGAAGGTGGGTCCCAATTGATTGCGCTGTATTGAAGGTAAGCTTGAGGTACCGAAAGATAGAGCGTGGAGGTACTTAAATCGCCCTCAACTTCCATTCCGGCCAAACTATTGAGGTCAAGGCACTCTCCGCCTTTCCACCAGGTGAGTTCTTTTTCGCTGTCTTGTTTGAGCCCTAATTGCGCGATCAATTCGGGCGACACACAGGCCGCGCTACCTCTGGGGTCATCTTCTGGTGGGTAAAAAGAAACACGTTGTTCTGGCAGCAACTGGTTATTGATCTGCACCGACATGGGATACGTGCCAGGCAAGATAAAACCACTGCGCGAGAACTGGCTTAAATCGATATTCGTACGGTCGTTCACGTCGAGAATATCGGTATTGAATTGAACCTCCCCGCCGGCAAATGCCTCCACACTGAACGACATTAGACCACCCAACATACCGGGAGCGAGCACCACTTTAAGGATGGGCACGTTAATAAGGGAAAACAGCCGAGACATTTCAGTAATACTCCAACCTGAAACGCACCGCAGCGCGATGTGCTCCAACAACCATGGGTTGATTATTGCCAACCAATTGAATGATGTAGTGCAGCGCCAGATCATTCGCAGTAACAGGCATCATCGGCATGGGCACGCCAGGCATACTTTCGCGCCCTTGCCTGTCGGTGATATGCAGCGCCACACCCTGTGAAGTTCCTTGTGCAGCAAAAGAGCGCCCCTCGCGGTCAGTTAAACCTTCAAAGGTCACCCTTACATGCTGCCAGTCAGGCAAGTATTCCCCAGGGCTTTCAGGATCGGGCCGTGTCAATGTGCAGGCCACCAGCCGCAATGTGAACGGATGAGGATCACTGTCCCCGTCCCGAATCAGCCGCCCTACAGGGACAGGATCCATTTCAATAAGTTGATAGGCACTGCCAGCATCCAAGGCACAGGCAGAGTCCACAATCTGCCCTTCTAGCGTAACTATCCCATTACCTTGATTGGCCGCTGAGGCGCTAATGAACAGCGTTGAACCAATAAGGAGAGAGGAAGTAACCGCCAACGTTGAAAGTACGTTCACGTTAATCACCACTGACTATTGTCCTGCCACCGAGTTATCGGTGGCAGGACAACTACTTATTGATAAGCCAGAGAGAAGTTGGTGATAGCGGTAAACTCACCCGGGGTGATATCGCCTGTTGCAGCACCTTTCAGGTAGGCACCAAATAACAAGGTATTAGGACCGTCCTGCAACACTTGTGGCTGAGTAGCGGTACCCAGAGTGATGACCGTGCCGCTACCGTCAACCATCATGATGCCTGCCCCACCAGCATCACCCACGATACCCAAAGCCCCTGGGACCGCTGCAGATGAGGCACCCGTGAAGGTGCTGGTTACTGTCCTGTCTGTAAGGCTGCCGATATCGCAACCATTGAGTTTAATCTTGAACTCTTCAGGGCTCGAACTGCCCCCTGCGGTCAGTTCAGATTTAGCCACCTGCCCCAACCCAACAGTTTGATCAACACTTTCCGGATCGATAGAGCACGCAGCCTCAATAATAGCGCCCTCAAAAGTAACCGTACCACCACCCGCCCCTGCCGCATAAACAGCAGAACTGGAACTTGCCAACAGAATCATGGAAGCCAATGCAGTTTTTAATGAAACGCTCATTAGAATCACCCTAAGATAAGATTATTAGAATCCCGGGATTATTTATTAGAGAGAATGCGCCAGAACCGATAACTTCCCTGCCATCAACAACAAACACACTTTCACGCCACCCTCCAAACAGGCAGCACTTACCCCCATTCAAACAGGCACCGATAGACTTCTATAAATCGCCTGCCCGCTTAAACCAATAAATAACACCCGTAAAGTTTCGCCGTGGTTGCACTCAATAGCTGGATCCTCCATTCCTCTATTAACGCAAACCTGGCCGGAGAGAACTTTTAGTAATCTACCCCCTCAAGGCGAATTCACATGTAGGAATTCCCTGAAGTTTTCAAAATTGTTCGACCGAGGCACGCCCCAGGCAACCTCGGTTAAAAAAAAAGCCGCGATCAGGGATCGCGGCTTAGGGTTGGGACGGTGAGATTGGGTCGACTTATTTACCCAGAGGGATTTTGGGCGACCATTGCAGCCATTCATCTTCAAATTTGTCGAATAACGGGAAAGTTTGTTCAGGTCGTGCCTGATTCCCCATTGCTGCATTGTCCGGCGTGGCGAACGCGATTCCACCTTGCACCAGGGTTTCCAAAGATTCAGTCCGAATGGTTGCGCCTTTGAACAAGCCAAAGTCGACACCGAAGCCACTGGTGTTCCAGAAGCGGCTACCACTGCGCACTAGAGGCGCATAACGAGGCTCGATGAGGATATGCACTAGCACTCGATCGGCGGTTGCACCCAGCTCATAACCCGTGACCTTCCCTACTGTCACTTCGCGATAGGTGACCGGCACACCCTCTTTAAGCGACCCACGACGCGCTGCGCTTAATACCAGGCTTAATCCTGCTTGCGATATAGCGGCCTCAGGAGCCTGATCCAAGGCAGTGAAGTGGGTTTGTGGGCCCAATGGTTTAGCTGCCGGCTGTACTTCAATGTACTGGCCTGTGACCAACGTTTCGAGGTTCGCGGTCTTCATCAATCCGAGCTCAGGTTTGACCACCCAGAACTGGCTGCCGACCCTCGCAATGCGATCGGGAACTTCAGTGATGCGTGCTTGCAGCAGGACAGATTTCAGGTCGTCACTCAGGTCAACGCTTTCGATCTTGCCGACCGTAAGCCCTTTGAAACGGATAGGTGATCCGCTGCTAAGACCATCAGCACTCGCCACTTTGATGCTGATAGGTACGCCCTGCTGCATGGCGGCATCACGATCACTGAAGAGGCGAAAACGTGGAATACGCTTTTGCAAAGGCGCAGTTGCTTTCGGGGTTTCAAAGGCAATGCCGCCCGCCATCAGACTTTGCAAAGATTCACTTTTAACCTGAATGCCACCGGTCAATCCCCCCGTCAAGGTGATGCCGCTGGCGTTCCAGAAACGAGTCGAAGCATTAACGAGGTTTTCGTATTCCTTTTCGATATGCACACCAATAACCAACTGTTTTTTGGTGCGCGAAAATTGGTAGCTCTGAACCGAGCCGACTTTGACCTGTTTGTAGAGTATTGGGCTACCCACTTCCAGCGAGCCCAGGTTATCGGTGAACAGCACCATGTGCAGGCCTGGCGATCTCAGGTCCAGGGGCGGTGCTTTGGGGCGGGCAACAAACTCTCGCTCGGGAGTGTTGCCTTTGTCACCTGGACGGATAGCGATGTAGTTACCTTTGACCAAAGCCTCCAGCCCTGTGATACCGGCCAGTGAGATGGACGGTTTGACTACCCAAAACTCAGTACCTTGCACCAGATAATCTTCAGCCAAAGGGTCGAGCGCCAATTCGGCACTGGCGCTGGTCAGGTCTGGATCAACTTTCAACGTCTTGAGGCTACCAACCTGTATACCTTTGTACATCACAGGTGTGCGACCCGCTTGAAGGCCTTCAAAATCGCTGAGTTTGACTTTGACCTTGATGCCCGCCTGAGCAGCGTCGAAATCTTCATACAAGCGGAACGGTAAGTTGGGATCCGTTGGCGGGCTGTCTTGACGATTCTCCGGGGTGGCAAACGCAATACCGCCGGCTACGATGCTGGCCAGTGATTCGCTGCGCAGTTTTAATCCCGAGAGATTCGCGTCGATGCTAATCCCGCTGGCATTCCAGAAACGCGTATGTTTGCGCACAAGATTGGCGTAAGTCGGCTCGATAAAGACTTTGATCTCTACAGTGCTTTGATCTTCTGAAAGCACATAGCTTTTGACCTGCCCCACCTGAATTTGTTTGTAGAACACCGGGCTGCCGCGATTGAGCGAACCCAGACGATCAGCCTTAAGGCTTAAATGCAGACCTGGCTTTGCATCAGACAGGGGTGGCTCTTGTGACAGTGCCTTGAATTTACGGGCGGGCTCACCATCGGCAGGGCTGACGGCGATGTAATTGCCCGATACCAGTGTTTCAAGACCGGTGATCCCCGCTAAAGAGACGCTGGGCTTGACCAACCAGAAGCGAGTATTGGTTTTGAGGTACTGCTCAACGTCTTTGTCCATTTCGACGGTGGCAATCACGCCCTTGTTAGGGCCGTCCTCATCAAGGGCAAGGGTTTTGACCTTACCCACAGGCATGCCTTTATAGACCACCTCGGTCTTGTTGGCGACGATGCCTTCGCCACTTTCAAAACGCACCTGAATGTCGATTCCCGTTTGGGTATAGGCACGCCATCCCAGCCAACCACCGATGATCAGGGCAATGAGGGGAAGAATCCAGATAGCAGACCAATTGGAAGCCGGTCGGGTTTTAGCGGTAGGTAAATCACTCATGGTCGTCGTCCGACTCCGTATTATCCCAAATCAGTCGGGGATCAAAAGTTACAGCTGCAAGCATCGTTAGCACCACTACGCTGGCGAAGGCAACAGCGCCGAGATTAGCCTCGACGCTGGCTATCCGCCCGAAATTCACCACCGCCACCAGAATGGCGATGACAAAAATATCGAGCATTGACCAGCGCCCAATGAATTCAATAAATCGGTACATGATGATGCGCTGACGAGCCGACAAGGGCTGGTGTCGTTGCACCGAGAACAAGAGTAAGGCAATACCAACCAGCTTAAAGGTCGGCACCAGAATACTCGCGACAAACACAACGGCGGCAATCGGAATCATCCCGTGCTGCATTAACTCGATAACACCGGCCATTATCGTGCTGGGTGAACCTTGACCCAGTGAGTTGATGGTCATGATTGGCAGAAGATTGGCCGGAATGTAGAGAATGGCTGAAGTCAGCAGCAGCGCCCAGGTTCGCATCAGGCTGTCAGGTCGACGGGCGTGTACTAGCGCGCCGCAGCGGGTACATGTTTGCTCATCTGTTTCAGGGTCTTGTTTGTTGAGTTCGTGACACTCGTTGCAGGTCAAGATACCAGCATCAATCGCCCGCATGGCTATCCTCCCCTGATAGTGCCTGCCAGATCTGATGGGGCGACATCACCACTTCGAGCCAGACTTGAACCAGTAATAAACTGACAAAACAGATTAAACCCAGGCCAAAACTCAGCTCGGCCAAATCGGCCAGTTTCACGATCGCGACCAGCACACCCATCAGGTACACCTCCAGCATGCCCCAATCGCGTAAATGGTGATAAATGCGGTAGATCAGCAGACCATAGCTACGGCCGATATTCCAACGGATGCTGAGTAAAACTGCCAGTTGGCACAAGAGCTTCAGCAAAGGAATGGCCATGCTGCACAGGAACACCACAACAGCGATCTCTGGCATACCGGTATTGAACAATCCGAGCACACCGCTCCAGACAGTGTCTTGCGACGACTGCCCCAAAAGATTGAGCTGCATGATGGGTAGAAAGTTCGCAGGCACGTATAGCAGCAGAGCGGCTATCACCAGTGCAAGGCTGCGTTCGACTACGTTATGCCGGTGTGCATATAGCTCATAGCCGCAACGCGGGCATTGAGCTTTCTCACCGAGGGCGAGCTGTGGTTTGCGCATCAGCAAATCACATTCATGGCAAGCCACTAACTCGTCCAGCGGTAAATCTGACACCCTGCGGGTGTCAACCGAATCTGGCATATATGAAGTCTCGGACTCAAAAATGACTGTGCCTATTCTAGTGCGCAGACTGCAAAATAACTGCGCCTATTTGTAGGACTTTGTCTGCAAGCTGTAAGCGAACGGCTTGGGGCATACCGAGGATATTCAAACGTGTTGCTTGTCGATCGCTCGGGCTTTTTCGCGCACAAAAACAAACCCCCTGTCTGCGTGAGCAGACAGGGGGTTTGGAATTTAATCTTGACGATGACCTACTCTCACATGGGGAAACCCCACACTACCA
>NZ_SCFI01000010.1:0-162241 GCF_022496705.1 Pseudomonas sp. TMW22091 | reverse complement strand
AAGGATGGCCCGTCGCGGCGTGCCCCCATAACAGTGCCGGAGTGAAGGCACCGGGCGAGCCTAGGCGAGCTCGGCCGTATGGTAGGGCGCAGACCTTTTGGTTCCTTTTGGGGCGTCTGCCAAAAGGAACTCGCCGTAAGGGCGAAACCCGTAGAAAGAATTTACACATCCAATGGATATGTACTCAGAGCTCCAGTTATATAAACCGCGCACATATCCATTGGATGTGTACTCAGAGCTCTAGTTATATAAACCGCGTACATATCCATTTGATGCTTAACGACTATCTACGGGTTCCGCCCTTACGGCGGCTCACTTTTGGCAAACAGCCCCAAAAGTAAGCAAAAGGTCCTTGCCCCTGCGTACGGCCCTCGCTGCGCTCAGGTGTCCCTCGCTCCGGTCCCGCTCCGTGGGCACGCTGCGACGGGCCATCCATGGCCCGATCGCAGCTCTCCCGGCATCCATGCCGGTCGACCCACTCCGCAGAACCTCCACTCGGCCTCCCGAAAGGGGCGGTAGATCAAGATCAAGATCAAGATCAAGATCAAAAACCAGATCAAAAGCCAGATCAAAAGCTGGCTCGCGCTTTAAAGCACACTCATCCCTCCATCCATCACCAACGTGGCACCCGTTATCCAGCGGCTTGCCCCGGACAACATAAAAATTGCAGCATGGGCGATGTCTTCCGGCTCGCCAAAACCCAACGGGTAACTCGCCAGTTGTTCACTCACCGAGGCCGGCGATTTGCGCAGGGATTCCAATAAAGGGGTGTTGGCTAACCCCGGCGCCAGGCAGTTGACCCGTATCCGGCGTTTGCTCACTTCAAGCGCCAGGCAACGCGCCATCGCTATAACCGCGGCCTTGGTGCCCGAATAAGCCCCTACGCCGGGAACCCCTTGAAACGCGGCAATCGAGGCAATAAAGAGGATGGCTCCGTCATTTGCTATCAGGTTTTTACGAAGCATCGCCTGGGTCAGCATCATGGGCGACTCCACGTTGAGTCGGTGCAAGTCACGCAGGTGCTGCTCGGACATCTGCCGCGTAGGGCAAATGACGGATGTGCCCGCGTTGTGCACCACCCCGTGTATCTGGCCCAGTGTCTCCACCAAGGCTGCTCGGTCATGCGGTTCGGTCAGGTCGCCGATGACCGCACGGTGGCCAAGGGATGACAGGCCGTTAAGTTGCTCAAGCGTTTCATGTAGACGCTCAACATTTCGCCCTGTAGCAATCACCTCTGCACCCATGCTCGCGCAACCCAAGGCAATCGCTCGACCAAATCCAGAACTGGCCCCCGTGACCAGTACTCGCTTGCCCTGCAAGCTGAAGGGGTTGAAGGCACTCATGATTCAATCAATGCCGGGAAGCACGCGCCGTCAATGTCCACAAGGCATGTCGCCCATGACAAACCAATCCCGAAACCGCTCATGAGCAAGCGGTGAGGCCCACTTTCAAGCTGTTCATGGAGGCGTGCGGTCATGGTCAACGGCACAGACGCGCCGCTGGTGTTACCAAAGTCGCGCAGGCTGCTGGGCACCTTTTCGACGGGCAATTCAAGTTTTTTGCGCAATGTGTCGTTAATCATCCGGTTAGCCTGGTGGAAGATGAAGTAGTCCACTTGCTCCTTGCTCACCTGTGCGTACTCCAGCAATTTTTCGACCGCAGGCGGGATGCGCTGCGTCGAGAAGGTCAGCACTGCCGGGCCATCAAGTATCAGGTCTAAAGGCCGGCGCCAAAGCGCTTGCGGGTCCTGACGGTGCGGCAGTAGGTGCTCGATGGCGGTCGGCTCACGGTGGCCTCCCACTGGCAGAATGATGGCCTGGTAACCACTGCCATCACTGTTCAGGTCGAAGTACATGGGCGCCGCATGGGCGTCGAACTCCATCGCTGTCGCAGTGCCCGCATCAGAGAACAATGGATCGTTAGGCGTGGAGGTGCAGTCACCGACCAACACAAGGCCTTTTTTGACACTGCCACTGGCAATCATCGAGCCCAGCAGGTGCAACGCATAGGGATACGCAGAGCAGCCAAGGTTGACGTCAAAGGCCAACGTTGAATGGGGCAAACCCAAGCGATCTTGCAAAATGATCGCGGTGGCAGGCGCCCGATAGTCCGGAGACTGAGTGACCACAATCAACGCATCAATTTCACTGTGCTGCCAATTCAAGGCGTCGAGCAGTGTCTGAGCGGCGTCAAAGGCCAAATCCGAGAAGCACTGCCAGCTGGGAGCCACGCGGCGAAACTCGATACCGATGTTACGCACCAGTCGCTCACGCTCAGCGCGCAGTTGCGGCTTGCAATCCACCAGGTTGGAGACGCGGGTTTTGGGCACACACGTGGCCATGCCGCTAAAGCGGACGTGTTGCAGGGTGCACTGAGGCATGGCTCAACCCACCCTGCGGTACAAATCACCCACCGTGGTGGCGGCATACAGGTCTTCGCCGGTGAGGCTTTTGTTATAGATCATGTCAAACATCACAATGACCCCCAACGCAGCGAGGGAGTCCCACTCGGGCAGAGCAGACAGTGGGGTGTCCAGCGTAATGTCGACAGGCACCTGAAAATCGGTGGCATCAATAAAGTTGGCGATAAAGGCTTCAGTGCTCATGGTTGCAGTCTCTTCAAATCAGACACAGAAAAAGGCGTAGCGCGAGAACGCAGGGCGGCAGATGAAGCCGTACAGATCACGGCCAGCACACGTTCAACATCGTTCAGGCTTAAATCGGGATGCAGGGGCAGGCAAATCACTCGCTGGGCAACGTGATTGGCCACAGGCAAGGCAGCGACACCGGCCTGCTGATGCTGGCGATAAGCAGCCATGTCGGTGACCAGCGGGTAGAAATAACGGCGGGTAAAAATCTGCTGTTGCCTGAAGGCGTCGTAAAGCTGGTCACGACTCAGTGGATAGGCATCTTCAATCAAAATAGGGAAGTAGCCGTGGTTGGCGGCTTCACGGCACAGCGTAATGCCGGGCACACAGGCCAGACGCTTGCGGTACAACGCATCAAGCGTGGCGCGCTTGTGCAGTGCTGCATCAATCTGGGTAAGTTGCAACAGACCCAAGGCGGCGCTGATTTCGTTCATCTTTCCGTTGATGCCGCAGGTGACCACCGTGGTTTCATCGACAAAACCAAAATTACGCAGTTGATCCACCAAGCGTTTGGTCTCCAGCGTCGGACTGATGATCGCGCCACCTTCAAAGGTGTTGAACACCTTTGTCGCATGCAGGCTCAAAATACTCATGTCGCCATGACGCAACACGCTGCCCTGCCCGTCCCGAACTGCAAAGGCATGGGCCGCGTCATAGATCACCCGCAAACCATAACGCCGGGCTATTTCCCCTATGGCATCGACATCACACGGCACGCCATAGCAGTGCACGGGCAAGATCGCGCGGGTACGCGGGGTGATCGCTGCTTCAATAGCGGCTGGATCAAGGTTGAAGGTCTGCGAGTCGATATCGACAAACACCGGCGTTAACCGATTCCACACCAGCGCATGGGCCGTGGCCGCGAAGGTGTAAGGGGTAGTAATGACTTCTCCATCAATGGCCAAGGCTTGCAGCGAGGCCATTAACGCGGTGGTGCCATTGTTGAATAACGATAGATGCTCAACGCCCAGGTAATCCGCAAGCGCTTGCTCAAAGGCCTGATGAAAAGGCCCTGCATTGGTCAAGCGTTTGCTCTGCCAGATAGTGCGTAAATAAGGAATAAAATCATCCAGTTCAGGCAAGAGTGGGCTGCTGACATACAGGTCTTTATTCATGAGCGCTGACTTCGAATGAGCGTGCAAATCGGATATACCGTCAACTGTTAAACGCCTCCGACGTGTGCCTGCCTGCTCGCCAATAACGGGCACTCACGTGAACAGTCATAACGGGTATATACGTGGAAATGCAGACGTCATGCCAACTTCAATAACTAGGTATAAGCACATGATTTAAAAGCAATTTAATAACTTCGCCATCCTAACAAAGTGCTGATGCCTTCCTCTTTTAACCGCCCGCTTGCCGGGCATGGGGAAATCACACTTCCTCTCACTACGAGGGTGAAGGCCTGGATTATAAAAATGTACAAATAAAACTTAAGGCTCATAAATAGTGCGTCGCCTTGTTAGGGGGAGCGGGCACTCAGCGCCTGCATTCACTTTAGTGCAATCAAGGATACCGACCCATGGCTCTTACCATTCATACCAACTACTCATCGTTGCTCACTCAGACCAACCTGAACAAAACCAACAATGCATTGGCTGTTAACCAGCAACGCCTGGGTACGGGCCTGCGAATCAACTCCGCTTCTGACGATGCTGCAGGCCTGCAAATTGCCACCCGCCTTAACGCTCAAACCAAAGGCATGGCAGTAGCCGGGCGTAACGTGAACGACGCTTCATCGCTGCTGCAAACCGCCGATGGCGCCTTCGGTGAGATGACCGACATCCTGCAACGCATGAAAGACCTGGCCACACAGTCTGCCAACGGAACCAACAGCGACGACGATCGTAGAGCCATGCAGGCTGAGTACGATGAACTGGGTAAAGAACTCGGCAACATCATGGACAACACCTCCTACGCAGGCGAGGAGCTGTTCGGCAAGGACGGCACCACTGGCAAATTCGGTACCGCTGTCAGCTTCCAAATCGGTGCGACCGCTGCTGAAACACTGACCCTGGACGTCACAGCACAATCGTCCGCCCTGGGCACCACCCTGGACGGCCTGTCCTCGAACTACACCACTTCCGGCACACCAGGTACTGAAATCAGCACCAGTGGCGCTGCCAATGCTCAGATCGACGTACTGTCCGCAGCGTTGAAAGACGTCGGTGAGCTACGTGGCCAGTTCGGCGCCAACATCAACCGTCTGGCCCATACCGCCAACAACCTGGCCAACATGAAAGACAACACCGAGATGGCCCGGGGTCGCATCATGGATGCAGACTTCGCCAGTGAAAGTGCCATGATGAGCAAAAACTCGATGTTGATGCAGTCGGGTATCTCCATGCTCAAGCAAACCGGTCAGATGCCTGGCCTGGTAATGTCCTTGCTGGGCTAAGCCGCCCGCAAAAAGAAAACGCCCTTGCAATCAAGGGCGTTTTTTTTGGTAAATAGCTCATGGTTTACATCAAAAGAAGAAACGTCCTGCATCATTCTTACATCCAGCTCGGGAAAATTCTCTGACTTAATCGTAGAGAAGCTTACCCCTGATGAACACACTCTCCGCGAACTTAAAGACCGGACACGGCGATTGCCTGGCATTTTTCTGCTCTGCGCTTTGTACATTGACACTGTACAAAAACGCTAATCGACAAATCATAGATTTAGGGTTTTCGGGTGGGCGGCTGCTTGCCCGCCTGATGCAAGAGCCGGGAGAAATGATTGATCGCGATACCTTGACCGCCTACGCCTGGCCCAACCGGGTCGTCGGCCAGGGGAGCCTGAATCAGCAGATTTATACCTTGCGCAAGATTTTGGGCGATGAAAAAGATCGAAAGATCATTCAGACCGTCACACGGCGCGGATATCGATTCAATCCTGCCTTCGTTGTGGACCAGAACAATGGATCAAACACTGAACCTCAAGCTGGCACAGATCACGCATCTTCATTGCTAGCGATTTCGCGCGCTGAAATCCAGCGTAAATGGACACTCAGGGCCATGGCGGCAGCGGGTTTTGTGGGCTACATCCTGACCTCACATCCCAGTCAGTTGTTTGCCAGCCTGCACATCATGGGCGGCCACACGGTGACCTTTGTCGAAACAAAGAAAGATCAACTCAAGCAACTTATCAACCTGACGCACGGGCTCAGTACACGGCTCGTAAGCTTGAGCAAAAATCCGATGGAACTGTCAATCGTGACAATCGATGATCAGACCTATCATATTTATTGCTCAGGCCAAGCCGGCGCGAACTATATAAGTTTGAACGACAATGAGCTTCACACCGTCAGCGACACACAGCTGCGTGAATGCATAGAAGGGGTCACTCAGCCCATCCATTGAGGGTGAGGGCCTAGCGATACTGCGCGGCCAAACGGCTGCGCAGTGTCTTGGGGAAGGTTAGCGAGGTTTGTCCGCGGGCTCAGTAACGGGTTGCACATAGTCAACCGCCCCGGGAGAATAGCGCGCGAAGTTTTCGCTGAACAACTGCCTGTACAGGGTTTCAGCCTGTTCGGTCAGTACCAGCAGCTCAATCCGCCGGTTAGCCCCGCTCAAAGGCTCCTCAGGTCGCAAAGGCATCACATCGGCCTGCGCCGAAACCTGCAAAATACCGTGAGCCGGCAACCCTGCGTTCACCAGTACACTTCGAGCCTGCAAGGCCCTTTCACCTGAGAGATTCCAATTGTCATAACCCCGTGAGTCACGGTACGGGGCGGCATCGGTATGCCCACTGACAATCAACTTGTTTTGTACCTTGGCCAGCTCTTGCGCCAGAGCCGTCAGCAAGGTACGAAAGTGTGGATCAAGCGTCGCACTGCCACGCTCGAACATAAAACGCTTGTCATCATCCTTGATCAGAATTCTCAAGCCCTGGGGCACGACATGCACTTCGAGATTGGCCATCGCATCCGTGCGCTCAGCCAACAAGGCCATCAGCTTGGCCAACGCCTGCAGTTCTGGCTCGCTGTCATAACGTTGCACATCCCCTGAGCGGGGGGCATTGAAGCGAACTTCCTGGGGCCGGGGCACCGCATCAAACTCCGGGGCACTGTCGAATGCCACGGGAACTCGACTGACCTCCTCAAAAACCCCTGCCCCTCCTTCTATGACCGTCGAAGCCAGCACAACCTTTGCAATGCGTTCAGCGTCGGCTTGCGGCTGAATAACCCACAGCACCATAAACAGCGCCATCATCGCCAGAGCAAAGTCGGCAAAGGCTACTTTCCAGGCGCCACTGTGGTCTTCGTTATGCCCCCGCTTGCTGCGACGCTTGACAATAATGGGGTCATGTTTGTCTTCACGCGTCCTCATTGCGTCCGTCCTCAAAACTGGTCACCCATCTTTCGAGCAACTGGAAGGCCGGTTTGACGTCCTGTTCAATCAACTTGCGACCCGCATCGACCGCCAACAAGGTTGGCTTGCCGGCCACATGGGCGACAAGGGTCGTGCGCACACACTCCAGAGCCGATAACTCGGTCCTGATGCGCTGGGCCATTGCATTGCTCAGCGGCTCCATCATGCAATAACAGAAGAAAATCCCGAGGAATGTACCCACCAGGGCTGCAGCCACGTGGGCTCCAATCTCAGCCACCGACCCACCAATACTGTCCATGGTGATGATAATGCCCATGATCGCCGCCAAAATGCCGAACCCGGGCATGGCTTCGCCCACTTTGTGCAACGAGCGCGAAGGCAATAGCAAAGCCTCGTGCATGGCGTCCAGTTCCTGCTCGAGAAAACCTTCAAGTTCATGGGCGCTGATTTTGCCCATGGCCATCAACCTGAAATTATCGGCAATAAAAGCCATCAGGTTTTTCTCTTGCAAAATCAGCGGGTATTTTGTGAACAGATCACTCTGGTCCGGCTCTTCAATGTGTGCATCGAGTGCTTTGAGACCACCCATGTCGACGGTTTCGAGCAGCTCATACAGCAGCATCAGCAACTCGCGCTGAAACGCCTCGCCGCGGCGGCGAAAGGAGAACACCCCCTTGACCTGCACCCACATTTCGAGCAGCACTTCCTTGGGGTTCCCAATAATCATGCTACCCAGAGCAGCACCCACCACAATCAGCATCTCCGAGGGCTGCCACAACACGGACATGCTCCCGCCGGCAATCACAAAACCGCCCAGCACGCAGCCGATAATGATTAATGCACCTAACAGTTTCTGCACGTTATTTACTCTTGGTTAAAAAGGCTCGAGCTTTATCGATGGCCTGCTTGCTCAGTTGGCACACGCGTGCGTCACTGATTTCGAGCACCAGGCCGATTTCCTTCAGGTTCAGTTCGTGCAAGTAGTAGAGCGTCAATACCAGTCGCTCACGTTCATTCAGTTGCTCCAGCGCCTGAGTCAACATGCGTTGGCTGCACACAGTCGCCTCGACACTGGCAGCGCCGTTATGAAAGTCCCTGCTGGTGTCCTGCAACAAAGCATCAAGGCTCTCCAGCGCCTCTCCGGCTTCAGCTTGCAAGTAAGCCTGAAACTGCGAAGGGCTAAGCCCGGTGGCTTGCAAGGCTTCCTCATCGCGCAGCTGACGACCCAGTTGACGCGTCAGGTTGCGCAAAATATCCCGGGTTTTGTGGGCTTGCTGGCGCACTTGCCGCGGGCGCCAATCGAGCCTGCGCAACTCATCAAGAATGGCGCCACGAATTCGCATCGCCGCAAAACGTGCAAAGTGCTCATCGGGCACGCCATAACGGCGCAGCCCCTCAAGCAAGCCCATGAGGCCAATCTGCTCCATGTCTTCTCGATCCAGTACCTGACTGGTTTGCAGAGACAATTGATTGACGATCCGCTTGACCAGCGGAAGGTAATTCACCAGCCACTGCTGTTCTGCTTCAGGCGCCATCACCACCGAGCAAGAGTCGCCCGCATCGGGGCCGTAATCAGCCAGACGTTCGCTATTCATGAGGGCAATTACTGCACCAGCATCTTGCTGACCAACACCGACGTGAACGGTATGTCCAGCCCTTTGGCACTGAAACTCTTGCGCAGATCTGCCTCAAGACGTGACTGCAAATCGATGAGTGACAAAGCCCGCAACTGAATGAACGGCAGCGTCGACAATGAGCCGACCACTGCGTTGCGTACCAGCAGGTCGGCCTGCTTAAAAGCGCTCACTGACTGTTTGGCATCCCCTTGCAATGCAAGGTCGAGCACAAAGTAGTGCTCACGGTCCTCACCTCGCAGATTCACGACAATTTTTTCTACCGGATAAAACACGTAGTTCTCCGGATCTTGAACAAGCGGAGCCTCACCCGCCTGTTGCTCATGCTCAACACCCGCAGACTTGTCAGGGCGCAAGTACAGATAGCCAAACACCACACTCCCAAGAGTGATGACCGTGTTCAGCCCCACGATTAATAAAATGACACGCGGCATCCACATAGCAGTCTCTCACTCCACATGAAGTTCAATTTGGGCGGGGTGCAAACGCCACTTCTTCGGCTAAACCGTGACAAGCACGTCACTGCCATATCCTTTGGGCACACTGTCAGGCATCTGTGCGTCTTCTATCGCCTGAGCAATGGCGGGTTCATGCTGCTGGCGCGCCTGCTCTCGGGACGACTGCCCTCGAGAGTCGCTCGAAACCTGCACGTCAACGTGAAGCAAATTCTGCTGCACCAATTCTTGACGCATGCGCTCACTGGAATGCGCGAGCAAGCGGGCAACATCGGTCTGGGCGGCCGAAATATGGACACTCAAGCGACCTGACTCATGACTGATAAAAATTTCAAGGCTGCCCAGCTCTGGCGGATCCAGACGAATAGTGGCCTGCTGAAAGCGCTGCTGAACCTGGATTTCAACGGTTTCACGCAAGGCATTGAGCATCTGTTCACCCCAGCGTGCTTGAGGGGCGACCAACTTGAGCCCACGCTCAAGAACAGGCTCCGTTGTGGCGGTCGAGCCTGTCAGGACGGGTTGTGTCACCGTCGCATCAACCTGCTCGGCACTCACGGCCCCTGCATACGACAAGCCTGCCCCCTGCCCCTCTGCGAGTGCGTTGATTACGGCGGTTGCAGCGGTCATGACGGGCGCTGGCGCGCCCCCTCGTCCTGCTGTCAAAACGTGGCTATCAAGCGATAACGCCATACGTTCACCCTCAGCCTGTTTTGCACGACCCGGCATCAAGGGCGCATCAGGCAGTGGCAACGGTTCGTTTAACCCCTGCATCACACCGGCACCTGCTACCAGTCGCGTCAACACACGCGCAGAAGACAGCGGCGGTGCAGCCGTTGCGTTTGAGTCGCGGGCCTGCACGTTGACCGCTTGCTGATTGAGCATCATAAGCAGCCATTGCTGAGGATCCGCCAGCAGCTCGACAGCGGGCGCTTGCTCCGCTTGATCGGGTGCCTGCGCTTGCCCGGCTGGCATTTCAATCAAGGGTAATGGCAGCTCAAGCGCGGGCGCTTGTATGACATCGACCCACTGCGCCAGCGCCTCACTAGCACCTTCCACCCCAGCGTCAGGCCCGAGTTGCGCCGCCAGCGGGCTGAAACCACCGAGCAAAGAAAGCGATGCGGACATGGCCTAGTTCACTCCTTGCAGGCTGTCTGCCAATGAATAGGCGTGACGCCCTTCTGCATATTCGGTGTGGTTTGCCAACATCTGGCTCAAGCGCGCACATTCGCGCGCGCAAGCCTGCAAGGCATGACCGTGCAACGCCTTGAGCGGAGCCAGTTTGCGTCGAGTTTCATCGTTGAAGGGCTGGGCGTTTTGCAAGCGCTCAAGGCATTGCCTGATCAACCCGTCGACCTCCCCGATGCGCACCCAGTCTTCCTTGGCCAGGCTTTCGGCGAGGAGCTTTTGCAGATGGGCCAGACGATTGAATTCAGCTTCGAGCGACATTGACACCCTCCCAGCCTTCGCGAATCTGCTCCAGAAGGTGCATCACTTCATCGATCCCGGAGATGGACAACGAGGCGCTGACCTCCACCAGCCGATGCAGGCAATAGTCGTAAAGACGCGACAGACTGATCACCAGCTCCCCGCCCTGCTCATGATCGAGCGTGCTATTGAGCGCGTTGATGATGTTCATGCACTTCTCCAGCGACTGGCCTTTGAGATCGTAATGCCGGGTTTCAATGTGTCCACGGGCGCGAGACAACTCATCCAGCAGCCCATCGAACAGCACCAGCACCAATTGATAAGGCGAAGCGCAAGACACTTGAGTGTCGAGGTCGATTGCGCGGTAGCTGTCATAGCCGTCATTCATTTTTCAGATCATCCGAACATGCTGAAGGTTTGTTCCATCGCCGCCATAACCTGCGCCAACTGGGTGTACTGTTTGAGATAGCGCTGATAGTGATTCTGGTATTTGATCTCCAGATCCTCGTATTTCTCGTCGACCCGTTGCAGCAGGTTATTGAGATTATCCTTGCGCGCCTTCATGGCCCCGGTGCTGCCGCTGGTATAAGTGCCGAGCCTTTTATCGAGGCTTTCCAGCAGATTTCCCGCGCCTGAAAAGAGTTTTTCGAAACCGTCCGGGTTTGCATCCAGCATTTTCTCGAAGGCTTTGGTATCCACCTTGAGCTTGCCGTCCGCCCCTGCCACCACACCAAACTCCATCAACGTGACGCCGCCAAACGGCGTGCGCAGTACCGAGTTGAGCATGGCCTCAATGGCACGGATGCTGGAGTCACCCGCCAGCGCACCGCGTTCGCCGTTCTCACCTCCCGAACCGGTCAAATCATCGAAGGTGCTCAACATCGTGTTGATCGCAGTGACAAACTCATTGAGCTTGTCATTGGTCGCTGTTTGGTCACGGCTGATATTGACGGTCAGCGGCTCGTCCCCCGCCTCATGCACTTTGCTGAACGTCAGGCTGACGCCTTCGATCATGTCCTTGAAGGTGTTGGAACTTTGCTGCAGCTTCATGCCGCTGGCGTCTGCGCCCAGATAGACAATGGCGTCCTGGGCTTTGGACAATTCCTTGGTGTTTCCCAGGCTGGTTTCCAGCGGGCTGCCTGCGGCATCTGTGCGCATTTCAATGGCGTACTGCTCGCCTGTTTCTTCGGCGCTCAGAACCATGGTCACCTCACCGCCGCTGCGAACCAGCGTGGCTTTGACCCCCTCGTTATCCGGGTGATTGTTAATCGCCGAAGCCAGCTCCTCCTGGGACAGTGCGCCATCGCCGTTACTGTCCGCAGCGGCGAGATCGACGGCAAACTCGACGCCATCCTGCTTGATATACAAGTTGCCCGAGTCGGCAGCATCATTACCCAGACCACTGACGGCGACCTGATGCCGACTCGCCAGTTGTTCAACAAAAAACTGATAGCTGCCTTCTTTGGCGCTGGCACCAACGGTGGCACTGGCGATGCCTTCAGCGCTGAAGGTCGCCGCATTGATCAGCATGCTTTTGTCGGTGCCCTTGAAACTTTTGATCGCATTGCCCAAGGCTTTGAGCGCTGCATCCAGGGCGGTGACTGCTTCCAGCTGGGCCTTGTATTTGGTCTCGTTACGCTGGGCCTGCGCTAATTCGCGCTGAACTTCATATTCAGCGAGAAGTTTTGCCTGAGCCTGGATGTAGTCGGTATCGATAGCCATGTACGTGCTCTCCTTAATTGCTAATTAGCAAAACCGGTGCCAATAGATAACGTGTTGTTTTATATGAAGTATTTTTTGTTCTTGTGAAGCAGGATTTCCGTTTTCACGCAGAGGGCTTGAGTGGGCCGGAAAGGTTGTTTCCGGATTATTCAGCTCAAAAGTTCAGTAGGATTCAAAGGCGACATAAAGCGGGGATTGATTAAGGGCAGAAGTTTGAAGAGGGGAAATTGAGGGCCCCCAGAGGAGGCAGAGTGGGCCCAGGCGAGCTCGGGCGTAGAGCGCAGACTTTTCAGGGGTTGCGGTTCACCCCTGAAAACGCAAAAGCCCCGTCTAACCGACAGGGCTTTTGATCTTGCTTGCAGCTTACCGTTTGCAGCGTGGTCTTGCCTTAGCGCCCCATCGCCCGTGCAGCGTCGGCGGTGTACTGATCGGCAGTGAATTTACCCTCATTGAGAATCGGGCCCTTCTTCGCTTCGTTGGTCATGCCGTAGCCGGTGTATTGACCCGAGTTCAAATCGATAAAGAACTGCGAGCCGGCCTGCCAGGCACTCATGTCCGGGTGGTAGTAATAGTTGATCATCGCGTGCTTCCACAACTGGCCGCGGGCGTCGTAGTTGTCAGCCAGTACCGAGTTCCACGTGTCTTCGTCGAGAAACAGCACACGCTTGCCATACACATGGCGGTAGCCTTCTTTCAGATCCGCTTCAAGCACCCAGACACGACGCAGTTCATAACGCATCAAATCCGGATTGGGGTGGTTAGGCGTGAGCATGTCGGCATATTTGACCGTACCTGCGTTCGGCTTATAGGCATTGGCCGGAATGTAGATTTCGCGCTTGCCCACCAATTTCCAGTTAAAGCGCTCCGGCGAGCCGTTGTACAAACGGTCTTCGTCGACGGTCATGGTGCCGTTGGTGCCGATCATCGGCTGGTCATACCCGTAGCCCGGCAATTGGCGCACGCGCCGGGTTGAAGGGCTGTAGGTCCAGGCCTGACGCGGGTCCGTGGAAAAGTTGTAGGGTTCGTGGGCGATGTTCAGCGTGCCGTTGTCACGCGCAGGCTTGAGGGTCATGTTGTTACTCATTGCCTGAATCTTGCCCGAGGTCACGGGCTCAACTTCTGGCGAGTTGGCCTGGGACAAGTTACGGGCGTATGCACGGCCCCAGCCAATGCTGCCGTTAGGCAAGACAGAGGCCAGATCGCTGGTTTTTTCTTCGGTCCAGGCACGCGCAGGCAATTGGTGGTTCCACAGCAATTCCATGCCGTTTTTCGGAATCGGGAACGGCACTTGGCCCAACCCTTCGAAACCCATGCCATCGTTCACCAGCTTGGCATTCAAGGCGTTGCTCATCGCCCGTTTGCACACATAATCCGGGTAGCGGAAATCACGGTGGCCGGGGTAGATATTCATCTTGTAGGTGGCCGGATAACGCTTGAACAGAGCTTTCTGGCCTTCTGTCAGCTTGTCGGCGTATTGGTCCATGTTCTGCGCGGTGATCACCAAAATGGGCTTTTCAGCGGCATAGGGATCAACCGGCTGGTCACCGGAGAATTTGACGTGGTTCCAACCCGGCACTTCGCCCAGGTATTTACCGGTGTAAGGCGGGATGGTGCCCGCCGCGTTACCGGCCTGTTCAGCCCCCACACAGGTCAGCTCTTTACCCAGTTTGGCCGCTTCAGCGGGCGATACCTGAGCGAATGCCGACCCCATGACCAGTCCATTGACGGCCAGGGTGGCTGCGAGCACTACGCCTGTTCTTGTTATTTTCATGTATTGCCTCCTACGCGAATAAGGCTTGCTGGGTATGGGTTCATTCTTCGCCATCCACCGGCGAGCACATCGTCCACAAAGACTAATCAGGCCGTTACCAGCACTTCTTTGAGCAAACCTTTGAGCATCTTGCCCGACGCATTACGGGCGAACGGGGTGTGTTGCACATGAATCTGTGCTGGCACCTTGTAGCTCGCCAGACGCTGGGCAAAATAACCACGCACGGCCTCGCGGTCAGGGCAGTCGTCAGGGTTGCCGCGCACCACCACAAACACCACTTCGCCCAGTACATCGTCCGGTACGGCAAAGGCTGCCGCTTCAATCACGCCGGGCATTTCACACGCGCAGGACTCAATCTCGGCTGCGGAGATTTTCTCGCCGCCACGGTTGATCAAATCCTTGGCGCGGTCAGTGATGTAAAGAAAGCCTTCCTCGTCAAGATGACCGATATCGCCGGTGTCGAGCCAACCGTCATTGAGTGTCTGGGCACTGGCTTCAGGCAAGTTCCAGTAGGCGTTCATCAGGGTCGGTGAGCGCACCCAAATCAGCCCGCTGACGCCTGCAGGCAGTGCACGCTGCGGGCTTTCACCAATGCGCACATCGACAATCGGCAACGGCCAGCCCGCCGACGCCGGTTTATAGACAAACTGATCTCCACCAATGGCTGCGCAAATGCCGTTGCTTTCGGTCAGGCCGTAACCACTGCCACCGACGGCTTCGGGTTTGCGTTGGGTCAAGTGCGCCAACAGGCTGGCCGAGGGGGCAGCCCCACCCAGACCCAGGCCGAACAGGCTTTGGGTATCGGCACTGCCGAAGCGTGGCGAGGTCAGCAGTTGCTGCATCATGACCGGCGCACCGTTGAACTGGGTGCAGTGTTCGTCGCGGATCAGGTCGAAGGCTTTTTCCACGTCCCACTTGTACATCAGCACCAGTCGACGACCACCGCGCAAGGCCAGCAAAAACTGGGCGTGCAGACCACTGACATGAAACAGCGGCACCGCCATCAACGTGGTCGGGGCATAACCGCTGTTGATCACGACGCTGATGCGCTCAGGCGAGCTGACCGCGCAAAAAACGCCCTGAAATTCCAGCGCCACCAAGGCCTGACACACTGCGCCATGGGTCGACAGCACGCCTTTGGCCAGGCTGGTGGTACCCGAGGTGTAGAGGATCATCGCCGGGTCATCGGCACTGATGGTCGGCACCGGCGCATCCTGCAGCGGCTCGGCCAGCAGGTCTTCCAGACGCTGGCAGTGCTCGTCACGGGGCTGGTTGGCATCCATGCCCACCACAACCGTCGCCAAACCTTGTTCGCGCAGGTCATCTTTGAGCAGTTGCAGACGCGGCTCGTCGCACAGTAAAAGTTGCGTCCCGCTGTCCTGCAACCCATGGAACAACTCGTCGCGCAGGCCCCAGCTGTTCAAGGGCACGCACACACCGGCGCAGCGCTGGATCGCAGCAAACGCCACCAGCCAGGCCGGTTGGTTACGCATGGCGATTGCCACACGGTCGCCCTTGCGCAGGCCAAAGCGGTGCACCAATTGGCCCGCCAGACGATCGACCTGATCAAAAAACTGTCGGAAGGTCAGGCGTTGTTGCTCCCACACCAGAAATTCGCGATCCGCGTGGGCCCGGCCAGCATCCATTGCAGCCCAGAGGTTTGGAGCGCTGTGGCGAAAGTGCTTGGGGCCGCCGGCCACAGGTGTCAGTACTTCATAGGGCGAGCCGGGACCAATCAGTTGATCCCAGGCGCTCTGCCATTGTTCAAGTTTCATCTTGTTATTCTCCTGACTCGAACCAATGCCCACAGGTTTAAGCGAGTGCGCCATAGCGCTCGCAGTGATATTCGGCATCCCCCAGGCACGCTTGTGCGACACGGATGCGCTTGAGAAACAAACCGACATCCAGCTCGTCGGTGACGCCAATACCGCCGTGCATTTGTACGGCCTCATTGGCTACTTTCACGGCCATCAGCCCGGACTTCCACTTGGCCAAGCTGACCAGCCGCTGACGCTCTACCTCGCTCAAGTCGGCATCATCCAGCGCTGCCAAGCCGGCCATCACTGCGCTACGGGCCAGCGCCAGCTCCACATAGAGCTGGGCCGAACGATGTTGCAGGGACTGAAAAGAACCAATGGCGACGTCAAATTGCACACGGGTTTTCAGGTAGTCGAGGGTCAAGGCGAACAGCTTTTCAGCCATGCCCAGCATCTCGGCAGCCAGACACACACGGCCGCGATCCAGTGCGATGGTCAATGCTGCACTGGCTGAGCCAGGATCGCCCAACAGGGCATCCGGCCCGACCTGCACCTGATCCAGTTGCAAGTGCGCGTGGTTACGCGAGTCAATCAGCGACAAGGGTTCGACACTTAAACCCGGCGCATCGGCTGGCACCAGAAACAGGCTGACACCCTGCTGCGCATTGCCCGCAACAACGAGATAGCCATCAGCCCCTACCCCGTCTATGACGAACGTTTTTTGCCCGTTCAGACAGAACCCCTGCGCATTGGCTACAACCTGCACCGCCAACTGCGCGGGGCTGTGCCGTGGGCGCTCGTCCAGTGCCAGGGCCAGGCGTTGCTCGCCGCTGATGGTGGCCGACAGCCAGCGATCTTGCTGTTGCGCATTGCCTTGCAAGTGCAACAGCGAACCGCACAGCACCACGCTTGAAAGCAACGGTGAAGCACTGAGGTTGCTGCCGATGGATTCAAAAATCGGGCCCAGGCCCATACAGCCGAAATCCAGTCCGCCGAGGTTTTCGGGGAATGGAATCGCACTCCAGCCCAGTGCTACCGCCTCTTGCCACAGCTGGCTGTCGAAGCCGAGTTCACTGCCCTCGTCACGCAAGGCACGCTGGCGGGATACGGGACTGCGCGCCGCCAGAAACTCGCGGGCGCTGTCGGCCAACAGCCGATGATCTTCGCTATAAAGCAGGTTCATGGTCTGGATCCTTACTTGACTTCAGGCAGGCCCAAGACCCGCTTGGCGATCACATTGAGCTGAATTTCCGACGCGCCGCCAGAAATCGTCAGGGCGAAACTGTTTAACCAACCACGGGTAATCGCCTGTTCTTGTGGAGTAAACGCCGCCTTGTCCCAGCCCAGCGCATTCACCCCCATGACATCCAGCAGCACCTCAAACTTGTCGCGTTCCTGTTCGGTGTGCACCAGCTTCATGATCGACATCAGCCCACTGACGTCTTGCCCGGCGCGGGCTTCTTCGCCCATGCGCTGCACTGTCAGGTTGTAGCTGTGCTCGTTCATCGCGCAGGCCACCGCCCGCGCTGCCAATGCCGACTCGCTTAACCCGGTGGGTTCGGGCAGGTATTCCTGCACCAGCGGCAGCAGGTGAAAATGCGTCGGCAAGCTGAACTCGCCGAACTTGGACATGGCTTTACGCTCGTGCTGCAACAGGCGCTTGGCCAGGTTCCAGCCGCCGTGCAAGGGGCCAATCAACTGGCTTTTTGGCACTTTCACGCCGTCAAAGAACACCTGGCAAAACGCCGATTTACCACTGATCAAATCAATCGGCGCGACACTCACACCGGGGCTTTTCATGTCCAGCACAATCAGGCTAATGCCCGCGTGCTTACTGGCGCTGCCATCGGTCCTGACCAATGCGTACATCCAGTCCGACTTGTCACCGTAAGAGGTCCAGATCTTGCTGCCATCCACCACAAAGTGATCGCCCTCATCGCGGGCAGTGGTTTTCAGGCTGGCCAGATCAGAACCGGCATTGGGTTCGGAAAACCCTTGGCACCATCGCACTTCACCACGGGTCATCGGGGCCAACAGGTTGAGTTTTTGCTCTTCGGTGCCGAACTCCAGCAACACGGGCCCCAACATCCAGATGCCCAGATTGATTTGCGGCGGGCGGCATTTAAGGCGCCGCAGCTCGCTTTCAAGCACGGCGTTATATTCTGCACTCAGGCCGCCACCGCCGTAGGCTTGCGGCCAGTCGGGGCAGAACCAGCCTTTGTCACGCATGCGCTCGAACCACAGCCGGGCGTCAGCATTGGGAAACTCGACGTCACTGCCTCCCCAGACCAACTCCCCTTCAGGGATGGCTTTACGCTGCGATGGCGGGCAATTGGCCTCAAGCCAACTGCGGGTCTGCTCTCTGAACTGTTCAATCGCGCTCATGTAATTTCCTTTCGGATGGTAATTCCGTAGCCGCTGACGAGGCACGAAGGCTGCGATAAGGGCCGCAGGACCTTCGCATAGAGGGCCACCCATCGCAGCCTTCGTGCCTCGGCAGCGGCTACAGGTTTTGCCGTGTTTTCGCTGCGATTCAGCGCTGGGTTCGCGGCATGCCCAGGCCGAACTGGGCAATCAGCTCACGCTGGATTTCGTTGGTGCCACCACCAAAGGTCAAGGTCACTGAGGCACGTACTTCGTACTCCAGTTCGCCCTGCATGAGCGAAGCAGGCGAACCACCGCGCACCAGCCCGTTGGCACCGACGATGTTGCTCAGCACACGCAGAATCTCGATAGCCGATTCCGAGCCATACACCTTGGTGGTCGACGCCAGCGCCACGTCCATGCGGTCATGTTCCAGGTCGGCGGCGATGCGCAGATTGATCAGGCGCATCGCTTCGAGTCGGGCATAGCACTGCGCCAAACCCGCCCGAACCCACGCTTTGTCAGTCGCCTTGACACCGTTTTCGTCGGCTTCGCGCGCCCACATCAAGACCCGGCGAAACAATCCGACCACTTTGTCGGACCAGGCGCCGAGCCCCAGACGCTCATGGTTCAGTTGCGCAGTTATCAGCTTCCAGCCGCCGTGCAACTCACCTACCAGCATGTCGCAGGGCACCCGCACGTTGTCGTAATAAGTGGCCGCTGTCGGATTGCTGGTGGTCGGGATAACGGTGGTCGAGAAGCCCTCGGCGCGCGTATCCAGAATCAGGATCGACACGCCCTTGTGCCGAGGCCGTTCCGGATCGGTACGCGCAGCCAGCCAGATGTAATCGGCCGACTCGGCACCCGACGTCCAGAGTTTGTTGCCATTCACCACGAAGGTGTCGCCCTCAAGCCGGGCGGTGGTTTTCAGCACCGCCAGATCGCTGCCCGCATCCGGCTCGGAATAACCGATGGCAAAAATGATTTCGCCTGCCGCAATGCCCGGCAAGAATTTGGCTTTCTGTGCCGGGGTGCCGTGGGCCATCAAGGCCGGCCCCACGGTGCTGATGGTCACAAACGGCAGCGGTGCCCCGGCAATATTGGCCTCTTCAAAGAAGATAAATTGCTCGGTAGGGCCGTAACCCTGACCGCCGTGCTCCTTGGGCCAGCCCACGGCCAGCCAGCCGTCACGGCCCATCTGGCGGATGGTGTCGCGGTACAGTTCGCCGCCCTCCTTGCCGCGCAATTGATCACGCAGTTCAGGGGTCATCAGGTTTTGGAAGTAGTCGCGCACTTTATGGCGCAGGGCGTGTTGCTCGGGCGTGAGGTCGACGTACATTCAGGCTGCTCCCAAAATCAGACCGCTGGTGGGTACGCCTGTACCGGCCGTGACCAGTACGTTTTCGACACTGTCCACCTGATTGACGGCACTGCCACGCACTTGCCGTACGGCTTCAGCCACGCCGTTCATGCCGTGGATGTAGGCCTCGCCCAACTGCCCGCCGTGGGTGTTGATCGGGAACTTGCCACCCCGGGCATGGTGCCCCGCGCGAATAAATTCCTTGGCTTCGCCCCGCTCGCACAAGCCGAACTCTTCAAGCTGGGGCAATACAAACGGAGTGAAGTGGTCGTAGATCACCGCCGTCTGCAAGGCTTCTGGGCCGAGGCCTGACTGGCGATACAACTCTTTGGCCACTACGCCCATTTCCGGCAGCCCGGTAATGTCATCGCGGTAGAACGAGGTCATGATTTGCTGGCCAGAAGTAATCCCCTGAGAACCGGCCTTGATCATTACCGGTTTTTGGCGCAAGTCTTTGGCGCGCTCGGCTGAGGTGATCACCATCGCCACCGCGCCATCCGATTCCTGACAGCAATCAAGCAAGTGCAACGGCTCGCAGATCCAACGTGACGCCTGATGCTCTTCCAGAGTGATGGGCTTGCCATAAAAGAACGCCGCCGGGTTAGTCGCGGCAAAATCTCGAACGGCCACGGCCACGCGGCCAAAATCTTCTGACGTCGCGCCATAGGTGTGCATATATCGCTGGGCAAACATGCCGACCCAGGACGCGGGTGTATGCAAGCCGTGGGGCATGTACCAGCCGTAATTGACGTTTTCAAAAATCGGGGTGGAAGCAAAGCCGTAACTGCCGCTGCCGAAGCGATACCACGAACGCTCGTTCATGGCGCGATAGACCACCACCACCTTGGCCACGCCGGTCGCCACGGCCATCGCGGCATGCATGATCGGCGCACAGGCGGCACCTCCGCCGTGGGGCACCTGGGAGAAAAACTTGACGTCTTTGCAACCCAGCAGGCGGGCAATTTCGTATTCCGGAACTTTGTCCACGGAGTACGAGCTGAACCCTTCAACTTCACTGGGATCAATGCCGGCGTCTTTAAGCGCTGCCAGGGTGGCTTCCATGGCCAGGCGCAGCTCGGTGCGGCCAGAGTTCTTGGAAAATTCAGTGGCACCCAAACCAACAATGGCGGCGCTACCGGAAAGTGACGATTGCGTCATGTGTGCTGTCTCCCGCTATCAAGGCAGAACCAGCGCGACCGTACCGGTCACGTGGTTGCCCATGGAATTTTTGCCGCTGAGGGTGATTTCCACCGTGCGGGTGGCGGCATCCTGGCCCGTCACGGCGCCGTTGAAGGTCATGCAATCGCCGGGGTAGTTAGGTGCACCGAGCTTGATTTTCAGCGACGTAAAACGCGCTGCCGGGCCGGCCCACTCTTCGACAAAGCGTTGCACCAGACCGTTGGTGGTCAGGATGTTCATAAAGATGTGCGGTGAACCCAGCGCTTGTGCGGCGTTGAGGTCATGGTGACCAGGGAAATAGTCGCGGGTCGCAATCGCGCCGCCCGTTACCAGCCCCACAGTGATCGGGATCGCCAGAGGCGGCAGTGCTTCGCCGGGGCGTACGTCATCAAAGCGCTTGGTGTTCTTCAAGGTCATATTTCCATCCCAGCTTGTCGTTATGGCTCAGCCAATCGCCGAGGCGTTCAAGGCTTGCTGCCGATCCGCCCAGGGCACTGCCCAGCGCGCGGCTCCAGTAGAGAAAACGGTGCATCGGGTACGTCAGGTCGACGCCGATACCGCCATGTACATGCTGAGCGTTATGCCCGATCACATGGCCCGCTTCACAGGCCTGCCAAGCGGTGGCCAGTGCTTCGCTCGGCGCAGGCAAACCGGCGTCGAGCCGATAGCACAATTGCCACAAGCAACTGCGCAACGCTTCAAGGGCGATATGGGCGTTGGCCATGCTCATTTGCACCGCCTGAAAACTGCCAATGCTGCGGTCGAACTGGCGGCGGTCGGTGACGTACTCCACCGTGCGGCGAATCTGTTCGGCGCTGACGCCCAGCTGCAATGCCGCCAAAGCCGCCGTGCTGCGCGGCTCCAGCCAGTCCAGTGCGGCTACCGGGAGCAGCTGCTGGGCAGTAATGGGCAGCCCGTCAATATGCAGATCGGCAATCCCTTCGCCGTGGGTCATACGCCCAGGTACATGGGTGATCCCTTTCGCGGCCAGTTCGACAAACGCCAGACGCGGCTGACCTTCAGCGTTGACCAGCAGCAAAGCAGCCTGAGACTGTTGCGCCAGTGCCAAGGCACCGACTCGCCCACTCAGCCGCCATCCGCCCTCAACCGGCTGAGCGTGCAGTGTCATTCCGTGAGCCGTGTTGAGCCCGCTCAAGTCCAGGGTCAGCAGGGTACGTCCCGCCGCCGCGTCATCAGCCCATGCTTGCAAGGCCGGGTCTGCGAACTGTGCCAAGGTTGCGGCGGTCAACTGATGAGGCCACAACGGCACTTGCCCAAGTGCACGCCCTTGCGCCTCCAGCACGCACATCAACTCGGTCATGCCCAGCCCGCTGCCACCCTGCTGTTCCGGGATGGCCAAGGCCTGCAAACCGGTCTCCACGCACAATTGCCACAACGGTTCCATATAGGCTTGATCGCGCGTGTCGTACTGACGCAAACGGTCATCGGTGCAATAGTCGGCAAACACGCTTTGAGCCATTTCGGCAATCGCGAGCTGCTCTTCGGTTAATTCAAAATCCATGCTATGCCCCCTGCTCGGCGACTGGCCGGAACATCGGCAAGGTCATTTCACCGTCGAAGGTCTGGAACTCAAGCTGCAAGGCCTGACCGATACGCAGGTCCTCACGGGTTACACCCGCCAGCCCCGCCACCAGACGCACGCCCTCCTCAAGCTCGATCAAGCCAATGGGATTGGGATGATCGAACGGCGCTACTTCGGGGTAATGCATGATCACAAACGAATACAGGCTGGCGCGTCCACTGGCCTCAACGCTGTCCCAATCAAAGGAGTGACATTCGATACACACCGGTGCAGGCGGATGACGCAGGGTCTGGCATTGGGTACAGCGCTGAATCAGCAACTTGCCCGCGTCGCAGCCTTCCCAGAAAAACCGCGTGTCATCGCTCATGCCCGGTTTAGGACGCTTGATAACGGGTGCGGCATCCGCCTTGGCCGGCTCAGCCTTGACACTGTGATCCTTGGCCGGGCGGAACTTGAAGACGCGGAACAGCAACTCGCCCACCGCCTCGTCGCCACTTTTGTGCTCGACGAAATAACTCATCACCAAAGTGACAAAAAAGCCGGTGCCCAGCCCCGTGGTTTTCTCGTCGCCCACCGCGTCCAGACGCGTCGTGTAGTAGAGCTTTTCGCCCGGACGCAAGTTGCGGTTGAAAGTCAGCTCAGAGTTGACCGCCACCACAGACGGATAGCCGTAACTCTCGATCAGCTTGAGCACTTCATACGGATTTTCCGTGGTCGAGCCCGGCGGGTAGTTGTTGGCATGAAAGCCTTCCAGGCACCAGACCTGCAACATTGCCGGTGGTGCAACCAGCCCGTCCTGTTCACTGTTAGCGGCCGTGACCGCATCGGTGTACAGCGGGTTGTCGACGCCCATGATCTCGCACCATTGGCGAATCATCGGGGCGTTGACCTCGTCCCAGGCGTAGACGCGACCATATTCACGCCCCACCAGGGCGCGCACGTCGGTTAGCAATTGAGAATCAGCCACGTTCGTCTCCTGCGTGTAGAGAACGGCAACCCACTGGTCGCCGCTTAAGGTCGATCAATGCACTGCGCTCTGCGCGGCACCCAGAAAAGCAGGACGTTCACCGCCCCCGTGCAACAAAAGATTGCAGCCACTGGCATATCCGGCCATGGGCGAAGCGATAAACAGGCAAGCGTTACCAATGTCTTCGGGCAGCGCCATGCGCCCGGCGGGAATCCCGGCACTGACCGCGGCAACGCCGTGCTCATCGCCGTAGTGCAGGTGTGATTGCTCGGTTTGAACCAGCCCCGGACTGACCGCGACCACCCGCACCTTGGGCGCCCATTCCACCGCGAGTGACTGAACAAGGGCCAGCACACCGGCCTTGGCCGCGCCATAAGCGGCTGTGCCAGGCGATGCGCGCAAGGCGCTGATACTGCCGATAAACACAATGCAACCGCCGCTGGCCTGCTGCTGCATCAGGGCGTTAGCCTGCTGCGCGACATTCAGGGGGGCGATCAGATTGAGACGGATAATGCCTTCGTGAAAGCGCGGCGAAGCAGTCGCAGCCTCGGCCGCCGGGCTGCCACCCGCGTTGTTGATGACCACATCAAGACGGCCGAAATCGGCGCGAATACCGTCAAACAATGCCTTGAGCGAATCCAGATCACGCACGTCACACGCCATGAAAATCGCCTGCGCGGCGCCGCCCCGAGGCAACACTTCAGGAGCCGCCCTGCCACACACAATCACCTGCGCGCCGGCCTGGAGAAAACTGCTGGCGATCCCTGCCCCGATACCTTTGGTTCCGCCGGTAACCAGCACCACCTTACCGCTGTAGTCCAGCCCTGAGAGTTGGCCCATGACACGCTCCTCTTCTACTGATAGAGCCACTCTAGGGGCTACGCTCAGGGTGCTCGTCGTCTGAACGGACGATGAAGCGCGCGCGTGTGAACGCAACACTCCAGCACAGGCTGTGCTGACAGCTCCCTGCTCAATGAGGACCCACATGTCTGACCCGACTGCTGCGCCGGTACTACTGGAGTTTCCGGCCCTGGGCGTAGCCCTGCTGCGCCTTAACCGCCCGCAGGCCACCAATGCCCTGAGCCTTGAGCTGCAAGCCTTACTCTCTCGCTACTTCACCGAGTTGGCCGAGAACCCCGAGGTGCGCTGCATCCTGCTGACCGGTGGGGACAGCGTGTTTGCTGCAGGTGGCGACATCAACAGCATGGCCGGTGTGGGGCCAATCGACATTTACCAACGTCATACCGAACGGGTCTGGGCGCCGATTCAGCACTGCCCCAAACCGGTGATCGCGGCGGTCTGTGGTTATGCCTATGGCGGGGGCTGCGAATTGGCCATGCTGGCGGACATTATTGTGGCGGGTACCAGCGCGAAGTTTAGCCAGCCGGAGATCCGCATCGGCATCATGCCCGGCATTGGCGGCACCCAACGTTTAGTGCGGGCAGTGGGTAAAGCCAAAGCCATGCGCATGGCCTTGACCGGGCAACCCATCACCGCTGAAGAAGCCTGGATATCAGGGTTGGTCAGTGACGTGGTCGAGGATGGGCAGGTACAAGCCCATGCGCTGAAATTGGCGACCTTGATCGCCGCCATGCCGCCTTTAGCCGCTGAGCAAATCAAGGAAGTGATCCTGGCCGGTGTGGATGCACCGCTGGAGACTGGCCTGGCATTGGAACGCAAAGCCAACGCGCTGTTGTTTGCCTCGCGCGACCAGAAGGAAGGGATGCAGGCCTTTATTGAAAAGCGTACCGCCAAGTTTAACGGGAACTGACCTGGGTAATATTCCAGACTACCAGCGGTCATATAGATTCAAAAAGGTTCATGTTCGCTCAATAAAACATCATAAATGTCCTACGCTTTTGTGTACTGATTCAGACCTGTAAGCCTTCAGGGTTGAACGACATGCCAGCGGTTACCCATGAAACAAAGCAGCCCTCGAATACTGCCGCACAGGCTACAACAGCCGCGCAGCCGGTTAGTGAACACACACAGCAATCGAGAGCGCCCGTTGTATTCATGGGTGCCCCCCTCACCTCTGGCACCCACAGCGAGGGCATCAACGGTCAAGACGAAGCCTTTTGGCAATCAATCTCGTCACACATGCTTGAACACGCCTTTCAAGTCATGCTGGAGAGCCTATGGGCCGCCATCAAAGAGCGATACGCCAAGGAGTTTGAATTACTGAGTGACGCCACTGAACTGTCAGGGGTTTTGCTCGACGCAACGCTGTCGATGATCGATAAGTGCGCCCGGATCGTTGCCTTTCTTGAAATTCAAAAAAATAAAATTCCCCAGATAAAAGATGAGATTGCGCTTGTCCAAATTTTACTGCGCATCGTCACTGATCTGGGTGGAGCGGGCAGCACTGTATTCAAACGCAGCGTCCTCACGCTCGAGCATCTAGAACACCTGCTCAACAACCCAGCTGTTCAAGCATTGGCCGACCCGAGTTCTATCAGCCCGTTACGCACGTTGATTGCATCACTTAAGGACTGGACTCTCTGGATAGAGCGCTTATCCAAAGTGTCATGGCAATCACCTGAAGCCATAGTCAAGGATCTTGTGGAAGGCGATTTCCTGCCCGACTGGATGAATAACTTTGTGGTTCAGGGGCAAGCGTTGTACGCGCAGTTGCAGCTCTACTTCGAGAGCTCCGCAGATCCCGCAGACCCCACACACAGTGAAACGCAGCGGCGCCTGAAACATCATCTCATCCAGTTCAAGGAGGCTGACGCGGTCGAGACAAAATTCGCCATTCTCATGAACGTGTTGGCAGATGATCAAGCCCTCGCACTTATCGAGCACTACGTGCCGTCAGCCCTTCAAGGGCTATTTAAAGTGTATGCGATGGTGCAGCCCGCTCAGTTCAGAACGGACACACCAGAAGAAGGTCAAGCCGATCCTTCTGGCCTGCGAAAAGCCTTACTGAGCATTGATCACTTCACCAGTCAGGTATTTGTCGATCAACTCAAATCTGAAGGCGGCGTTCTGGGCGAGAGCGTGGCCGAGCCTCTGACCAGAATCAGAGCCGTGCTACGCGGCTCCGCCAGTCAGGAAGCAGGGTTCAACATGCTTATGCGCCTGACTGACCCGCACATGAGCTGGCTGGATTTTGCTGAAAAAAGTGCTCTGGAGCTCCTTGCGTTGCCCAGTGCATCGGATGTACTGGTCGGGATGATCAGTCACATCGTGGGCCAATTAAAAATAGCGCGCGCGCTGTCCCGCGTGCCGGACCAACAACTCTGGCAGGAATTAAAAGCGAGCGGTTGGCACCAACTGCCCGTCTTGATTGCGAACGCGGTTAAAAGGGATATGCAAAAAAAGCCTTCACAATTGGCGCTGGCCCTGAACACAGCAGCGGATTTACCAGAGGGTCTGATCCAGCAAGTGCTCGATCAGGTCACGCGCATCGCGCTGTCATGGAAGGACGACGATTGGGCGGCTTTTATAAGCGAAACCCAGTTGGCAATGACAAGTCTCATAAAGGTATTGCATCAATCCGGCCGCTTTTTGCCGAACAAAGTACAGAAAGCAGTCGATATAGGTCTTTGGCTGGCGCGAATGATTTCGCACCTGATGATGCTTCGCACTCTGTGGAACCTGCGTTCGGGCAAAGAAGTGTTAGGTCAAATGGCGATCGAGGAAATACGCCATCACATCAATAGTTTTGCAGGGGAACGTGCACTCTGGGCTTTCGATCAGGCGTTGCCCTGGCTCCCGCTTATGCCATCGCTGTACAGATTATTGAAAACCCTGCCACCGATTGAGCCCGGGCAGCAGATCAAGTGGCTGATCAACCTTTTAATCCGCCTCTATAGCCTGCGGGCCATTGAGTCGGGCGAAACCATCGACCTATGCGAAAAAGTAGAACATGTCGCGCAACACTGGCTGGCCGGTATACCCGTTGCAATGCTCGGCCCCGCCGTCCTTGAAGAACTCAAGGCACAACCCAGCGCAATAGCAAAAGCGTTTTTCGTTGGGCTAAGAATGACAGCGGCCACGGCAACCTACATCAGCCCATTCATAGGCAGCGTTACCCGCTCACTGCAAAACAGTATGCGCGGTGGTATGGGCGAAATGCGCTTGACGCCAGCCCAACAATTACTGTTTTTGGGTGTAGGGGCTGCAAGTATCGGCACCGTTGGTGCTGCACCTGTGATTGGAGCGGTCACTGCAACAGGTCTAACAATCGGAGCCGCGGCCACAGTCTCCGTGGCAGGTGCTATTTACGGTTTGGCAGCCGGTTCCAATGCGCAGCCCTCTAAAGTGGTGCCCATAGCATGGGGCGCTTCCGCCACAGGTTCGCTAGGGCTAGGCATCCTGTTTGCCTGGAAGGCACACCAGAGCAGAAAACAACGTTTAGAGGCAGCACCTGATGAAGAAGCTTACGCTGCGGTCAACCGCGATGAACACTCTATAGCGGACAGTGCAATTGATCTCGGCAATGAAGAAAGTGATAGAGAACACATCGCTTTAAATACAGGCTTGTCTAAATCCCTTCAACAGCATGAGCAGCCGGCAACGATGTTACACCCGGCCATCTATGGAACACTGTCAGCGGTTTTTTTTGCCGGTTCACTTTACGCAATATGGTCTGCCTACGAAGCATCGCGTAAAAATAATCGCGTGCTTGAGCAGTTGGATAAATTACTGACCCAAACAAAGGAAAGTATATTTTCAGATAATAAAGAGCAGGTCATCAAAAACATCAGCGAGTTCTTGCAGTTGACTCATGACTTGAACGGTGTCATATCGCAGCCTGCCGACAATGGTCAATCTCCAGATAACACAAGTGAAAGGCTGGCAACGCGCGACGTTATTCATTTGACCGCGTCGAATGATCCAGGCGATATGCACGAGCAGAGCTTCAACCCCGACGAACTCATGATGGATGCTCCCTATACGTCTTCAGAAGAACAGGAGGAGGACCCTGGAGAAAATCAGGTTGAAGAAGATGAAGACATAGAAGAAGAGCAAGAAGATCAGATACTGCCCCTGATGCGCGAAATTCTGGAACTGGAAGTTAATCTGAATTATCTACGGGCAGAAGGAAAGCCCATAAACTCATTGCGTGTCATGCGCGCACAACTAGATATATTGACTCAGCGACTGGCAAAAAGCCAAGCGCTGATGAAAAGTGCCGTACACGAATCTAACAAACGCCTGACTGTGACAAATGTCTATGCCTATAACATGCTGCACGAAATGAAAAACTTCTACCCTCCCGAAATAGCCGACGTCTGGAGCCAATTCGATCCACGCGCACGCATTCCCTTTAGATTCACCTCACAAGACGGCAAACTACTTGCCACTCAAATTCCACTGGTCAACTTCCTGAATGGAGACATCGATAAGAGACTAAAAGAATTCAAGGGCCGCAGGCCGATAACGTTCAGCAGTAAGTATAGCAACACTGAAGTGGCACAAGACTTATTAGAGGGGTTAAAAGATTACGTACCAGGCAAATGGACTAAAGACAAAGCACTCAAAAGACTCATGACCCCGATAGATATCATGACCAAAATACCTCCTCCGACGACCGCGGACAGACTGAGCATCAGAATCAATAAAGCAGGCGCCGAACCCGAAAGCATCGCGCTATCACTGGACATGTACATTCGCAAGTTGTATACAGATACCTCGTATACATCAAATGACATAACGTGGCCTGATCATTATCCGGAAGCGTGGGAAAAAGAGTTCGACAAACCCAGTTTTAAAAAAGCTTATCTGGCAGGCACCACTTCCATCCCACATTGGAATGCCCGCCATGAAGATGAAGACACCCTGACCCTCCAATTTATAAAAGCGCTTTGGCAGGAACCGAAGATGGCCAGTAAAATTGGCAATCACCCTCAATTAAAACTGATGAATCTTGATTCAACTATCGGCCTGGCGACAACCGACAGTGAGGGCGCTACAAAATCCACACAAAGGTCACTCATAAACTTCTTTTTTGAAGAAAGCGAGCGCTCCAGTGAAAGCACTAATGTGACCATCAGCGACCCGGCAGGATTGCTGATAACGGATCCATTGCTGCGAGAGTTCATACAGGAAAGCAAACATGCTCGACTTAAAATCATAGAAATTTTGCAGCTGGAAAAAGCGCGTAAAACATTGAATGTACCGACGACTGAAGGACTTCTGCAAAATGCTCTCGATGCAGCAGTAAAAAAATATTTACCCAGCACTGCCTACCCGGGCAAGCTCCAACTCAAAGACACTATAAAAGTCAGATTCAGCATGAGTTATAAAGACGCCCTCGGTACGTCACCCCTTCCTATTCCCAGACTGGCCGAAATGATTCTAACGCCTCCGACAGCGCCCGAGGTTAAAGAATTTACGCTCAGTCAAGTCATGAGCAAACTGGCCTTGCGTTACGGAGACACAAATGGATTTTTATATATTGAATATGATATCGAAAGAAAATTCCTGCCAGAAATAATTAGCTTTCTATCCAGTGAGGATTGGCAAGTCAATCTAATCAGCCGATTGGACGCCTATAAAGCGGATGACGTGCAAAAACAAGCATGGGCAACTATTTTTACTCCCCTACTTGATGCAAGAATACCTCAGCCCTATAAAAACAGCCCCATCACCTCGATAATATACGATTCCAGGCCCCTGCCCGGTGTATTTAAAATACCCACAGGAAGCACCAGCTTCCAGTTACGATCAATCTTCAGCGACACTTACTTTGAATTCAATGACCGCTTACATATGCGGCGTGCACACGATTTGCGAACCCGCAAAAGCAATGAGCCCAGGCGACAGCACGAGGGTTTTCTTCTTTGGCTGCGAGAACATCAAGGCACCTATTTCAAAGATAATTCTGACCACTCAGCGTCAGCTGCCCTTGGAGAGTCCCTGGGTGCGGATAGTAAACTCTATGAAAATTTTGACAGTAACAAATACCCACAAGATGATATGACACTGGACACACCAGTACTGATGACGAAACTCATGTTCGACCATCTGGTCAATCAATTAAAAGAGGATGTCGATGTCTATATAAAATCCGATATTGAAGTCTTTGTTCATAAAATATTTCAATATATGACTGACCTCGGCCTCTACATTGGTTTGGCCACGCTGCCCCTCAGTGGCCCGATTGCATTACTCGTATCTGCAGGTCTCGCAGCGCTCCCTTTTTTAGAGTTAACCGTTGCGGACACTCAGGAAGAAGCACGGAGTATTTTCATGACAAGCTTCTTGAACGCCCTCATGGATTACTCGTGGGGAGGCATAGGTAACTCTAAAAGTGTGAAAACGGTGTTAGTGAGCCACTTAGCCAAATCACAAAAATACATGGCTCCTGGGAGCAAGCAGATTCTAAGACAATTGGCTAGAAAATTTATGCTGCTCAATACGCCAGGTGGTAGCGCCGCCTATAAAGAACCTTGGGACTATGTTGCGGACAGGCTGGTGAAGTTAGGTTACAAACCCAAACAGACGTTAAGGATCAAGGGTGCCCTGGAGCAGGCTTATAAAAGCCCAGCCAACGCTGACAACACTGCCATTTTAGAAACTTTCCTGGACATTATCTATTTGAAGGTTATTTTCAGTGATTTCTTTATGGTCAGGAAAGGCGAGCTCATAACTATCATGACTAAGAACAAGCTCCCTGATACAGGCTCACATTTGAAACATGTACTTGTCAGCCTCGGTGGTGGCCACTTTCAAGGCATCGGTAATAACGTACTGCATCCTGATTTAGATCCCGCATCGTCCATCCTTGCCGCTGATGATTTGGTCAAATTAAGCGAGGGTACTCTTTTCAGTGACGTTCCTGATCCTGATAGACAGCAGCTGTTTTTTGCAAAAGGCACGATCAAAGATCAGCCAGATCCACCAGCAAATAACAGAGTACCGACAACAACTGAAGCATCGACCACAGCACAGACTTCTGACGCCCCCCGTCAAGTTCCGAATGTCACCCAGCAAACTATCCCTGGCCCCTACCTGAAAGACCCTTGGTATAAACGAAAACTTTGGTCAAATCGCTATGTGCTCGAGCACTTCATTGAGACCCGTTCACCCGGGTATTTGAGACTTCAAAACACTCACTTAGAAGCGTTCACGATGACCCTCTCCAGCCAACAACAACTGACTATCGAATGGTGGTTAAAACCATCCTCCCTCGCTGCAGATCAAGAAAACCATTCGCCTGCGCTAGAGTCGTCCGGAAAATTTAGTACCACGGTATTTGAACCCCCACTGTCGACCTATGACAGAATTGTCCAGATACTGCTCAAAGATCCACAAGCAAATTATGAGCTGTATACACGCCAGTCAGACCAGAGAGGCTCACTGGTTGATGATGATTTTTTATTCCGACACGAGGGTTTCCCCTTCGAGCTCAGAACTTTAACGTTGCGTGATTATGGTGCTTTGGGGGATAGTCTCTTGGTAAATCTCAGCGTTATCAATATAAATGAGTACTTCACCCACTACCTTACCGTTAAGGGTATTCAGGGCCGCTTGAATGTTAACGCTCTGGGCCTGCTGGACTATTTGCTGGCTGTTCAATTTCAGATGGATCCTGCCCCCTGGCCTGCGATCATCACCCGCGAGTACCTAGAGGAGCGTTTTGAAGAACTCACCTATAGCCTAATCCTTGCTGATATACTCACTGAGTTTCTCACGTTAAATCTTGATTTAAGGTCATCACCACACGCTGACACTCAGTTTCTTGTTTCAGCCTCAGGCATTTCCGCATTCCTTAAACATCTGGCCGCTGAAGCCTCTTATATCCTCCATCAACCTCTCAACACGTCCCGGTACAGTCAGGACCATCCACAGTCGCAATTTGGTACAGACCTGAGTTCGTTAAAAGATAAATTACACGCCAATCTAGCCACTTGGATCGCTGTCATAAGTTATGCCGGGGGCCTACCAAAATCCATTATGCCGCCCGCACAACCTAAGTATTATGCAACCCACCCTGAAGCTTCAACTAGCCAACCTTTTCTACTGGCAGGGTCAATTACCGCCCCAGAGGATGAAATCTTGCCCATTGGTCAGAACGTCAATATATACATCAGTGATGGCACCACTAAAACTCATATTCTAGATATTACACTTCCCGCCGGATTTACTTCTCCGCCCATGGCAGCGTACTACATTGCTAACGCTATAAATCTCAACATGTCAAAGTTGAAAATGCCACTGAGTAATGATCTAGAATTCACGGTAGTTGCCGGCGACTCTATCACCTTTAGTGGTGGCAATAGTTCGAACGCCAGCCATTACGTTAAAGCGGTCCCCAAAAAGAAAATTTTTATTCATAGCAATTTGAATATGCTAGGTATCCCACGCACATTTCAGGTGCTCGTAGAATTTGGAAGCGATGATGACTACGACCCCTACAAATACGCCATGTCGCATACACAGGGTTAAAAGTTTCAGTAGCCTGTCTTTATTTAACTCTTCTTTCGTACCCAACTGTTGGTGGCAGGCGTTGAGGTGAGCGCCAATCCCGCTCCATTAGCGTGTATGCATAATCCGGCTCGGCACACCTTTTACTTCCAGTGTTTACGAATATCATCAGGTTGGCGATGGAACGTAACGCCCATGCGCTGTCCTTTGCTTTGCGTAACCCAAAGAAAGTGCTTCTGGCATGTATTGAAAAGCGGGCAGCCACGCTTGAAGGCAACTGATTAGGCACGTACCAACCGTCGCAATCATCCAAATTCGTTTCACTTCATTCAATTAAAGCCGAGAACCCTCCTACACTAAAAACTACCCTTTCACTCATGCCTGCTCCTTATAGGGTGGTTAGCAATGGGTAAATCTGTGCTCGAAAAACCTGCGGCGGTCCCCGTGCTTAAAGTCGCACCTGACCCGGCGCTGGCGAGCCAGCTTCTTCAAGGGGGCACGGAGCTTCTCAATCTGGTCGCCCCCGGCAATATCATCCAGCCCGGAGCAACTGACACGTCGGGTTTTGAACAGAGTCTCTGGCAGCCCATGATCGAAGCGCTGCTCCAGCAAGTGGGCAACTCGTTTCTGGACTGGGTTTGGCAAGCCCTCAAGGATTACTTTGCCGAACCCTTGGCACTGTTGAATGGCTTCCAACAACTGGCTGCAGTGTTGGTCGATCCAAAGATTACCTTGCTTGTCAAAAGCAAGGCATTGCTCGATTTTCTCGAGGCTCAAAACACCCTCACACCCACGGCTACTCCCTATATCGCTATTGCCCAACATCTTCATCACATCATCGAAGTACAGCATCAACGAGCTGCATTCACCGTTGCGCACAGTGTTTTGACCCTCAAAAGCCTGGTTGCGCTGGCTTATATGCCCGAAGTGCAAGCGCTTGCAGGCAAGCACACCCTCGCCCCGGTGCAAAACCTGTTACGCGGTGCCCTGGAGATGGCTCAAACCTGGCTACACCTGTCTCAAGCATCGTGGGACTCACCCGAGTCAGTGTTTGAGGGGCTGCGCGAGGCCGACCTGTTACCAGGCTGGGTTATTGAAATTGTCGAGCAGGGTCAGCGACTTTACGAAGTTCTGGATGCGCTGTATGTGCAGGCCGAATCTAAAGCCGAGCTTGAAGACGCTCCTCCCCTGAAACGCTTTCTGACTCAGTTCAATGAAAGTAACGACGCCTTGAGTAAATTCACTGCGCTGTTTTACCTGTTGGTCGACGATACAGCGCTGCCAATCCTCAACAAATACGCTGGAGACGCGTTTGGCGGTCTGTTCAAGGTATTCGCGCTGCTTAAAACAGGTCAGCAGGCGGCGCCAGAGGACACCAGCGGCATGAGTGCCGCCCTGCTCACCCTTGATCACTACACCAGTAAACCTTTTATTGCGCGTATGAGTGGTGCAGGGGAAGTCGGGCAGTTGATGGCCGAGCCTCTGTCTTTCGCGCACGCGGCACTGCGCGGTTCTGCCAGACAAGAAGCGGGCATGAACATGGTGCTGCGCTTGTTCGATCCCAAACAGACCTGGACCGGTTTCGCCAAGGAAACCATCGCCGAGATACTCTGGCTGCCCGAAAAAGAGCAGGTTTGGAAACTACTGACCAGCGACATTTTCCAGCACGGGAAAATGATCCGGGCGTTGTCGCAAGTGCTGGATAACCAGTTCTGGGACGAATACGCAACCGCCAGCTGGCAAGACCTGCCGGCTTTGATCGGTGGCACCCTGAAACGTGATCTACAAGCGCCTGACTCCCAATTCGTCCGAGCTCAGTCCATTGCCAGCGGGGTGCCTGCAGACCTCATCCAGCCCGTACTGACAGCGACAGCCAGCATCATCACCTCCTGGAAAGGAGACAATTGGAGTGATTTCTTAACGGTCTCAACGCAGTCAGTCAAAAGCTTGGTAACAAGCATGGCCAACAAGGGCCAACTGCTGCCCGAACAGATGCAAAAAGTTTTAAACACCTGCCTGTTTCTGACCAAAAACGTTGCCCGCCTGATCAATCTGTGGAGCTTGTGGCACGCCACGCAAGACAAGCAGCAACTGGGAGATGAAAGCGTTGCTCTGATACGTCAACTGCTGGTCGAACACGCCGATGACACAACAGTGTGGGCCTTTGATAAAGCCCTGATATGGCTACCCGTTTTACCAGGGCTTTACCGCGTATTGAAACAGGTTCAACCCATAGAGACCGGTCAGCGTATCCAGTGGGTGACCCGTCTATTGGTGAGTCTGTATACGCAGCCGGAAGTGCAGGCTAACCCTGAAATTATCTGGCTGCGCGAACAGGTGCAGCGCATCGCCCAGGAGTGGTTGGGCGCAATTCCAGATGCTGTATTGGGAAAAGCGGTGATCGAAGAAGTCGAGGCTGAACCGGGGCCCGTTCAAAAAGCCGTGATCAAATCGCTTTATCTGGCTATCGATGTTGCACCGCCTCTGCTCCGCTTGATGAAAAGTGCCGTTAACTATGCCAGTGAAGGCCTTCTGGGGGATGTCATAAGGGGCCTTTTACAGCCTCAGGCGTCACTGGTGCCCTTGATCATGTTTTTGGCGGTGATACCCGATAGTTCCGAGGCCAGTAAAGAGACATCGACGCCTAAACCTGATCCTCAACCCATTGATACAACGCCCGTACTTGGGGGAGTGACCGCTTTCACTTTCGTGGCCGGGATAGTTTTGGCCTTTAAGGCCCGTAGAAGTTATCTCGAAGGTAAGCTAGCGGCACAGAAGCAGGAAGAAGAAGCTGATGCTGTCGAATCTTTAGTCATGGCACCCGTTGTACTAACAGGCGCTTCTTCGGAACAAGAGAACCTCATTGAAAACACGACTACACCTGACCAACCCGTCGCTAAAAACAAGGCCAACAACTGGAAAATTGAAGCTGCTTTGGCGGGGGTATCCTTATTACTATTCTCAGCGTCTGCTTACGCACTGATCAATAGATATACGTCTTCACCCACGCCAACAGCGTCTGATGCAGCCCAGAAAGTCGAACACATATGCGACACGCTGCTCGTTATGCTCTCCGCTCCTCAAGAAGAGATAGAGCTGACTCCAGAAACGTCTGATCATTGGTTGGAAGCACTCATTTCTGAGGTAGCAACACTCAATGAGTCATTGGCGTCGTTTGATACGCTTTTCACACCCACGCCCTCTGATGAAACAACGACGTCTCCCACCCCACAGCCCTTAGCAAATCGAAAAAAACGAGACACGTTCTCTCAAAATCAACAAGATTTTATAACTGCATTTAAGATGAGCACTGTCTCCTTTCCGATCAGGAAAAGTGCTCCCCCAAATTTACAAAGCCGGCACGCTATAGAGCTCGACATCAAGGCAACCAAGACCGAACTGGCAGGTTTTATCAACGAACTTTCTGAACGAGCACGTCAAATAAAAGAGCCCTTTAAAGCCAACAATCCACATACAAGAAATTTGCAGCGCCGCGGGACCAGTTTTGTATTGGTTTTTGAAACATTAAAAGATTACACGGCCAGAATAAGCCGCAACACCGAACGAATCAGACGGCAATTAACACCTGCAATCAATGAGAGAACAGAAAAACTAAGAATTCTTGTAAATGCACTCGCCACACAACCAAAGGTAAACAGTGCGCTCCCCCGCAAGAGCCTGTTTTTTTCATACGAAGGTATTTCTCCAGAGTCAAATATCACTGGTATTAGAACAGCCAGAGACCTCATCGCCTACCCTTGGGGTGAAGTCCTTATCGACACCAGCGGTAAACTCGAACGTTTTACAGAGCAAAACGAACTGATTATCGCCACTTTTTATTGCGATGCACTCATCGCAGCGATCCTTGAACGGCGTGACGCCTCTAGTGCGTCCCTTCAAGTCGCGCCTTCAATACGCCGCCAATACAATCAAGACTTGACGGTCATTGTGGACACTCGGGAAATAATTGAGAACTTGATTAACTATCAATTTAGCAAAAATCCGAACGTGCTCGGGAATTTGCTCTTTCGTAAAAATCAAGACCGAGAAGAATTCATGCTCGGCAGAATTGGTGAAATCCTGGGCAAATATATGCCTGGATCGACACTCAATGCCGACAGTACTTTCGACGTTGAATACCATGTGTCCGACGTGATACACACAGAGCGTTTTACCTTGCTTCAAATTGCCAAGGGCATCCACACCGTCTCAAAAAACACTCGCAGCGGATCAAAACAACTTGTGAAATGGGCAACCTTAACATCTGTTCCAGCACAAACAGAAATTCTTGCATTGAACAAAGAATGGCTGATTATCAAACAGATAAACAGAGACGCTCAGCGAACCGCAGAACTTATGAGTGATGAACAATTTGCTGACCTTGATGCCCTTGATGTTCGTCAGTACTCAGAAGCATTCATACAGAAAATAACGGCGGAACTACTTCCTGACCCTGAAGATCGCGTGGGCATTCGTGGTAGTACACGCGTATGGGAAAAAAGAGAAGAAGATATCAACACTAAAAACAAGAAACAAATAAACACAGAACTCGAGCCCCGTTATCAATCCACTAGCTTATTGGAAATTCTGTGGGGCATCACCGAAAAAAAACGACTCCACGAATCTCTACGTACCCAACTGACCTACAGCCACTCCCCCCTGTTCATGGGCACGACTGAAACCGGTGCGGCTAAAGTTGCCAAAGCGCTTATCTCTAAAGATTTTTATCCCCTCTACATCGAGCACATCAAAGAAGCCTTCAAGAACGCCGAAACCATCAAGCTGCAACAGGAACTGATAGACATCACGTTACGCCCCCTGAAACCTTATGAACCCTTTAGTTCAGTCTCTTTGAAAGGCCGAGTACTTCCGGGCGTTATTTCGGGGTTTAGAGATCGCAACGATCAGATTGTTTATTCTTTTCCAGACGATAGACTCTGGAAATTCGAGACATCAATAGCAGTGCATGAGGCCTATATAAACAACACTGATGACTTCAAGACGTGCATGGACAGTCGTCAGTTTTACAAAAATCAAATGGTCAATCAAACACCTCAGGGCATACCCCTCATGGGCATGCCCCTAACATTCAAGCTATTCACAAACCCCGCCGAAGAAATCATAAAGTCTTATCAAGAACGTTTTGCAGAAGATGCCGACATGCTTATCCACTCAAAATCTGAACTTCAGACCCTGAAAATCATGGAACGTTTAAAATTTGGCTGGAGCGTTACTTCACTATTTTTAGGCGCATTCTCTGTCACGTCTAGTGTTCTGGGCTTGCTTTTCGGCCCCTTGGCGCCTCTTATCCAAAGCTTCGCGGAGGACCAGCCCGATGAGAAATTCCGCTACCAGTGGGAAGCTGTAGCAGCAGGCATTGCTGAACTCTTTTCCAGTATTCCTAACGTCCGCGGCTTTTTGGCATCCAACGCTACCCGAAAAGCATTCAGGCTCTCGCCGCAGAATCAGAAAGCAATCACCCCTGGTGTTTTCAGCGAATATGGCCTGTTTAAACCTGTGCCAGAGGCTCTTTCGAACAAACAAGCCCTAGTCGTTCCTTTGGGAAGAGTGCTGCGCAAAACCAATGCCTTACATTCTCCAACAGTGCTAGACGGAGAAATTACTACTGTGCTAACAGGCCCTTATAAAAAAGATAAGTGGCGTAAAAAGGAGTTATGGGCTAACAACTATGTCTTTAATCAGTTCGAGGCATTGAATCAAGCGGGCATTATTATGCTCACCGGCAATCACTCTCAATACGTCTACCTCCGCTTTCGACCTGCCGCATCCAGCAACAGTCGCTGGATGTTCGAAGCTAAAATCAGGGCTGCATCAGATACCTCTACAGGTTCACCTTCCAACAGGCGGAACCGCAGAGGAAGTTCGATGGGTGAGGTGCTGCAGAATTCAAAAGATGACATTTCAAAACTATTAGCTGCCGATCCTGTCCGCTATACGGTGTCTTTTGACAGCCAATCCGCAGAATCTTCTTCGGGGTCAATTATTAGTGACGAGGCTTTATCATGGGAAGGTACCCGCTATTTTGACAAGGTTAATTATAATGCCCCAGAAAGTGATGCATATTGCGATCACCTGCTGCTCGCGCTGGACATGACCACAACCATCAATCATTTCAATCACACGTTCCAGATCAGTAAGGTGAAAGGCGGCAACACCCTAAATGCACTCAAGCTGCTGGATTACCTCATTTCTTATTACGCCAGCGTGCACGAGACTGTTTGGCCAGCCCTCTATACCCAAGTATTTATTGATACCACCCTGTCGGCACTAGCCAGCAGCAACGTGATTATGGAATTACTGTTTGAAATGCTCATCAATAATGTATATGGCAAATACCAATCGCGCACGGCTCCATTGTCAACATCGGCGGTTAAAACATTTATGCAACGGCTTGCTGCTCAGGCCGCGCAAATCATTAATTATCAACCCCGGTACGAAGAGCCGCGCTCCTATGTTGCCGACTCACTGTTTCTCGAAGATATTGAAAAGCTCAAATCACAACTGACCTCTGACCTTGCCACGTGGCTTGTCTTGATCCTTAACTCTGAAGGTGTTGAACCTGAAAACACCACTGATGAAGTTGAGTTTCTCGGCGATTCCAGCACAAAATCAAGATGAAATTCCCTACCCTTAGATGAGTGTTCTATACCACGCACCCCGGACACGAGGTCATCACCATCGCCAACGCGCCATCCGATTCCTGACCGCAGTCAAGCAAGTGCAGCGGCTCGCAGAGCACCGCTGGAGAGTGGCCTGGCCCTGGAACGCAAGGCCAATGCACTGTTGTTCGCCTCGCGCGACCAGAAGAAAGGGATGCAGGCCTTTATTGAAAGCGTACCGCCAGGTTTGAAGGAAGCTGATTAGGCACGTACCAACCGTCGCAATCATCCAAATACGTTTCACTTCATTCAAAACAAACAGATAACCCTCCTACACTAAAAGCTACCATTTCACTCATGCCTGCTCCTTATAGGGTGGTTAGCAATGGGTAAATCTGAGCTCGAAAAACCTGCGACGGTCCCCGTGCATAAAGCTGCACCTGACCAGGCCCTGGCGAGCCAGCTTCTTCAAGGGGGCACGGAGCTTCTCAACCTGGTCGCCCCCGGCAATATCATCCAGCCCGGAGCAACTGACACGTCGGGTTTTGAACAGAGTCTCTGGCAGCCCATGATCGAAGCGCTGCTCCAGCAAGTGGGCAACTCGTTTCTGGACTGGGTTTGGCAAGCCTTCAAGGATTACTTTGCCGAACCTTTGACGCTGCTCAAAGGCTTCCAACAACTGGTAACCGTGTTGGCCGAGCCACATATATCCATGCTTATCAAAAGCAAGGCACTGCTCGATTTTCTCGAGGCTCAAAACAGCCTCACACCCACGGCTACACCCTATATCGCCATTGCCCAACATCTTCATCACATCATCGAAGTACAGCAGCAACGAGCAGCATTCACCGTTGCGCACAGTGTTTTGACCCTCAAAAGCCTGGTTGCGCTGGCTCATATGCCCGAAGTGCAAGCGCTTGCAGGCAAGCACACCCTCGCCCCGGTGCAAAACCTGTTACGCGGCGCCCTGGAGATGGCTCAAACCTGGCTACACCTGTCTCAAGCATCGTGGGACTCACCCGAGTCTGTGTTTGAGGGGCTGCGCGAGGCCGACCTGTTACCAGGCTGGGTTATTGAAATTGTCGAGCAGGGTCAGCGACTTTACGAAGTTCTGGATGCGCTGTATGTGCAGGCCGAATCTAAAGCCGAGCTTGAAGACGCTCCTCCCCTCAAACGCTTTCTGACTCAGTTCAATGAAAGTAACGACGCCTTGAGTAAATTCACTGCGCTGTTTCACCTGTTGGTCGACGATACAGCGCTGCCAATACTCAACAAATACGCTGGAGACGCGTTTGGCGGTCTGTTCAAGGTATTCGCGCTGCTTAAAACAGGTCAGCAGGCGGCGCCAGAGGACACCAGCGGCATGAGTGCCGCCCTGCTCACCCTTGATCACTACACCAGTAAACCTTTTATTGCGCGCATGAGTGGTGCAGGGGAAGTCGGGCAGTTGATGGCCGAGCCTCTGTCTTTCGCGCACGCGGCACTGCGCGGTTCTGCCAGACAAGAAGCGGGCATGAACATGGTGTTGCGCTTGTTCGATCCCAAACAGACCTGGACCCGTTTCGCCAAGGAAACCATCGCCGAGATACTCTGGCTGCCGGAAAAGGAGCAGGTCTGGAAACTACTGACCAGTGACATTTTCCAGCACGGAAAAATGATCCGGGCGTTGTCGCAAGTGCTGGATAACCAGTTCTGGGACGAATACGCAACCGCCAGCTGGCAAGACCTGCCGGCTTTGATCGGTGGCACCCTGAAACGTGATCTACAAGCGCCTGACTCCCAATTCGTCCGAGCTCAGTCCATTGCCAGCGGGGTGCCTGCAGACCTCATCCAGCCCGTACTGACAGCGACAGCCAGCATCATCGGCTCTTGGAAAGGAGACAATTGGAGTGATTTCTTAACGGTCTCAACGCAGTCAGTCAAAAGCATGGTGACAAGCATGGCCAACAAGGGCCAACTGCTGCCTGAACAGATGCAAAAAGTTTTAAACACCTGCCTGTTTCTGACCAAAAACGTTGCCCGCCTGATCAATCTGTGGAGCTTGTGGCACGCCACGCAAGACAAGCAGCAACTGGGAGATGAAAGCGTTGCTCTGATACGTCAACTGCTGGTCGAACACGCCGATGACACAACAGTGTGGGCCTTTGATAAAGCCCTGATATGGCTACCCGTTTTACCAGGGCTTTACCGCGTATTGAAACAGGTTCAACCCATAGAAACCGGTCAGCGCATCCAGTGGGTGACCCGTCTATTGGTGAGCCTGTATACACAGCCGGAAGTGCAGGCTAACCCTGAAATTATCTGGCTGCGCGAACAGGTGCAGCGCATCGCCCAGGAGTGGTTGGGCGCGATTCCTGAAGCCGTGTTAGGACAGGCGGTGATCGAAGAAGTCGAGGCGCAACCGGGGCCCGTTCAAAAAGCCGTGATCAAATCGCTTTATCTGGCTATCGATGTTGCCCCACCTCTGCTCCGCTTGATGAAAAGTGCCGTTAACTATGCCAGTGAAGGTCTTCTGGGGGATGTCATAAGGGGCCTTTTACAGCCCCAGGCATCACTGGTGCCCTTGATCATGTTTTTAGCCGTGATACCGACAAGTTCAGAGGCCGATGATACGCCTAAGGCGAAACCCGAACCCATGGATACAACGCCCGTACTCGGGGGCGTAGCTGCTTTCACTTTCATGGCCGCAATGGTATTGGCCTTCAAGGCCCGCCATAGTTATCGCAAAGATAAACTGGCGGCACAGAAACAGAAGGAAGATGCGGATGCCATCGAATTGTTAGTCAGGTCATCCGCGGCACATACAGACCCGACATCGGAACAAGAAAACCTCATCGAAAACACGACACCTCCTGACCGCCCCGTCGCTAAAAAGAAGGCCAATAACTGGCAAATAGAAGGCGCTTTGGCAGGGGTATCCTTATTAGTATTCTCAGCATCTGCGTACGCACTGATCAAGAGATATACGTCTTCACCCGCACCCACAGCGTCTGATGCAGCCCGTAAAATCAAACAACTATGCGACGATCTGCTCATTATGCTCGCCGCTCCTCAAGAATATTTTACTGCAGATGCAGTCGATCATTGGCTGGATACACTCATTATTGAGGTCGCCGCACTCAATGAGTCATTGGCCTCGTTTGATGCCCTTCTAACCTCCCCTCCCTCTGATGAAACAACTGCATCTCCCAGCACGCCGCCTTTAGCCAGTCGAAAAAAACGAGACACATCTGACCAAACCGAACAAAGATTGAAACAGCCTTATGAATTTATTGCCTTGCCTATCAGCCAAAGTACGCCCCCAAACTTGGAAAGTCGGGACACGATAGAATCCGACATCAAGGCGACGAAGAGAGTACTGGCAGGCTTTATCAACGAGCTTTCTGAACGGACACGTCAGGTCCAAGAACCGTTTATAGAGAACAACAGAAACTACACCAGACGGGGAAAGGTCGCCCTTGGTGGGAGACCAGTGACTGAAACAATAGCTGACTACAATGAAAGAATCAGCTACAACACCACACGAATCAGAAGAGAATTAACACCTGCAATCAATGACAGGGTGGCAAAATTAAAGCGGCTCTTGGAGGCCCTGAACAACCTTCCAAAAGTTAACAGCCCCACCTCCCGCAAGAGCCTGTTTTTTTCATACGCAAATATCCCTCCACCGGCCCCTATCCACGGCATTACAACAGCCAGTGCCCTTATCGCTTACCCGTGGGATAAAGTCCGTATCGATACCCACGGAAAACTGGAGAGTTTCAAAACTGAAAACACACTGGTTCGCGCCATTATTTATTGCGACAACCTCATCAAAGAAATCGTTAGGTTGCGTGATGAAACCCACGCGACGCCAAAAGTGACGTTCACGGTACACGACCGCTACAATCAAGACATGATAGTCATTCTTGAAACTCGAGAAGTAATCCAGGACTTGATAGAGTATCAATTTATAAATAATAAGAGGGTTGATGCACGCACCTCGGTTCTTAAGAACAAAGACCGAAAAGATTTTATGGTTGGCAGAATCGCTGAAATCATTGACAAATATATGCCTGGATCGCCACTGAATGCCAAAAGTACTTTTGAGGTTGAATACCATGTGCCCTACGCCATACACAAAGAGCACTTCACACTGCTTCAACTTGCCAACGGCATCCACACACGCTCAAACAACTATCTCCCACCCTCCATCTGTGTAATAAAATGGGACAACCTGACCTCTGTTCCAGCACAAACAGAAATACTCGCTTTGACGCAAGAGTGGAAGATTGTCAAACAGATAAACAGAGACATGCACCGCACCGCTGAACTTATGCGTGCAGGGCAAACCGCGGACCTTAGAACCTATGATGTACGTCAATACTCAGAGACCTACATAAAGCAGGTCATAGAAGAGCAACTCCCCAACCTTCAAGATCGCGAGGGTATTAGTGGTAGCACTCGCGTGTGGGAAAAAAGGGAGGAGTCTATAAATCCAATTAACACTAAACAAAGACGCGCACAACTCGAGCCCCGTTATCAATCCACCAGCTTATTGGAAATCCTGTGGGGCATCACCGAAAAAAAACGACTCCACGAATTTCTACGTACCCAACTGACCTACAGCCACTCCCCCCTGTTCATGGGCACGACTGAAACCGGCGCGGCCAAAGTTGCTAAAGTGCTTATCAATCGCGATTTTTATTCGCATTATATCAAGCTCATTGAAGAGACCTTTAAGGACACCGATACCATCAAGCTTCAACACGAACTCATAAACATCACGTTACGCTCCCTGAAAGCTTACGAACCCTTTAGCTCAGTCTCTTTGGAAGGCCGCGTGCTCCCGGGTGTTATTTCGGGCTTTAAAAATCGAAATGAACAGATTGTTTATTCTTTCCCAGACAATAAGCACTGGGAATTTCACACACCGATCGCTGTGCATAATGCCTATATAAATAACACTGATGATTTTAAGAGCTGCATGGACCGTCGTCAATTTCACAAGAACTACGTGACTAACCACAGCATCGCTGGCCTGCCGCTGACATTCACGCTATTCACGAATCCCGCTGAAGAAATCATAAAGTCTTATCAGGAACTTTTCACCGAAGATGCCGATTTGCTGGTTCATTCGAAATCTGAACTCGAGACCCTGAAACTTCTGGAGCAGTTAAAATTTGGCTGGAGTCTTATTTCAATATTTGCAGGTGCATTCACCGTCACATCCAGTGTTCTGGGGTTGATTTTCGGCCCCTTGGCCCCCCTTATACAAAGCTTCGCGGAGGATCAGCCCGATGAGAAATTCCGCTTCCAGTGGGAAGCTGCAGCATCAGGAATTGCTGAACTCGTTTCTAGCATTCCTAACGTCCGTGGCTTTTTGGCATCCAAGGCCACCCGACAAGGGTTGGGGCTCGCACCGTTGGTTAAAGAGAAAGCCATCGCCACCAATATTTTCAGCGAACATGGCCTGTTTAAACCTGTATCACTGGCTCTTCCGAACCAACAACCCCTTGTCATTCCGATAAACAGAATACTGAGAGTGCCCAGGGACACAGCCTTACTGTCATCACCTACAGCACTACCATCACTAACAACACCACTAACACCTGCCGAGAACATAATTACTGTACTGCCCGGACCTTATAAAGAAGACCAGTGGCGTAAAAAAGAGTTATGGGCTAATCATTATGTCTTCAGACAGTTTGAGGCGTTAAATCAAGCGGGCACTATCAGGCTCAATGACGATCACAACCAGTACATCCAACTCAGCTTTCAACCTGCCGCAGAAAATGGTCTTTGCTGGGAGTTCGACTCCATGATAGCGCCTGGTTCAAAGAATTCTACAGGGGCGTCTATCAAGGGCCGCAAGGGCAGGAGGAGTACAATCGCTGAAGCGCTAGAAAACTCGAAAGATCTCATTTCAGCACTGTTAGCTGCCGATCCTGTCCGCTATACAGTGTCGATTGATGGCCAACCCACGGCCTATTCATCGGGCGTGATCATAAGTGACGACGCTTTATCTTGGGAAGGTATTCGTTTTTTTGACGAGACTCACTATGTCGTCCCTGAACGCAATGCTTATTGCGATCATCTGCTGCTCGCGCTGAACATGACCACAACAATCGAATATTTCAATAAAACATTACAAGTGAGTGAAGCAAAAGGCAGCAAAAACAGAAACGCACTCGACATGCTGGATTACCTCATTACCTACGCTAACATGACGCAGCCTAATAGTTGGCCTTCACGATACACTCAGGATTTTATTGATACCACACTGTGGTTGTTCGCCAGTAACCACATCATTACTGAGTTGCTGCTTGAAATGCTAATGACCAATGTATACAGCAACTACATGCGCCGCACGATTCCCTTTTCAACGTCGGCTGTCAAAACGTTTATGCAACGACTAGCTGCTCAGGCCGCGGCGAATATTGGCTATCAACCCCGCTACGAAGTTCCGCGCAACTTCCTCGCTGACTCAGCGTTTCGTGGTGAAATCAACACGCTCAAGGAGAAACTAACTCCTGATCTTGCCACGTGGCTTGTCATTATCAATTACTCAACGGGTGTTGAACCGGATAACGCCCCTGACGAGACTGTCGCGACAGGCGAACATCCGGAACTGGCTCCTGCATCTAACCGCCTCAATAAAGATATTCTCGTCCATGATGTAGACCCTTCTGAACGGCCTTTAGAAGCTCAGCCGGAGCCGATACTGCCCATTATCCACACAGAAACATTTGCCGATCGCACTCCAGTAATCGGTGAACTCACGGCGCTCTATGATGGTAACAAGCCCATTTCTGTTCCTATCGGACAAAGTCTGCGTATCCGAGTAAAGATGCACAATCGGCGTACTCTTGCCCAAGAAGGCATTTATGCCATTCCTGAAAACTCGCGCAGTCCGCACACGTTTCCTCACTTCGTTGCAGGCCTTATCAATCAAGATTTCAATAAAATAAAGCTCAATAAGATACTTGTACGTCTATTTGCCGGCACCCGAAAAGAAGTGTTGGATACGGACAACACGGTCATAGGCTATACCTACTCATTGGTGCGTGCTGACAGAATCAATATTTACAGTAACATTAATCAGCTGAGCCCCAGCCTCCCCCCGTACGAGGTCATTCTCGAATTCTTAGATGAACATGGCGAACTGGTCCCTTGAGTTTCCTCAATAGCCATTTAAACGTTCTTAACACCACGCCGCCCGCAGTTCATTCTTGGCCACTTTATTCGACGCATTGACCGGCAATGCATCATAAAACCGTACGACCCTTGGCACTTTGTAATTGGCCATATGCTCGCGCGCCCATTGAATCAAGCTGGCCTCATCCAGTGTTTGTTCATGACGCAACACCACACACGCACACCCCACCTCCCCCATGCGTTCATCCGGCACACCAATCACCGCCACCTGGGCAATCGCCGGGTGCTCGATCAAGCCCGCTTCGATTTCCGCCGGGTAACAGTTAAAGCCACCGACGATAAACATGTCTTTCAAGCGATCGGTGATCCGCAGATTCCCCGCCGTGTCCAGCACCCCTATATCACCCGTGTGCAACCAACCGTCACGGTCGATGGTTTCTGCCGTTGCTTTGGGGTCTTCAAAATAACCCTGCATGACATGGAAACCACGCAGGCAGATTTCGCCTGTTGAGCCTGCCGCCAACGCTTGGTTGTGCGGGTCGCGGATGCTCACTTCGGTGCCTGGGATCGCCCGCCCGCTGGTACCTGCGATCACGTCGCTGGCGGCGTCGGGGTCACAAATGGTGGCCAGGCCACCACACTCGGTCAATCCATAGGCCGTGGTCACTACAGCAAAACCCAACTCGCGACGCATGCGCTCTATAAGGATGGGCGGGATGGTGGCCGCGCCGGTGACTGCAATGCGCAGGCTCGACAGGTCTGTCTCGGCCAGCTTGGGATGGGCCAGCATGGACAGGTACAACGTTGGTGGCCCCGGCAGTACGCTGATCCGTTCAACTGCAATGCGTTCAAACACGGCTTCGGCATCAAAGACCGGGTGCGGCAGAATTGTCGCCCCTGCCAGCAAGCAGGTCAGCCACCCCGCTTTGTAGCCGAACGCATGGAAGAACGGGTTGATGACCAGATATCGGTCGCCCGCCATCAGGCCGATCACTTTCACGTACTCACTAAACGCCCGAATATTTTGCCCATGCGCGCTCATGACGCCTTTGGGTTTGCCCGTGGTGCCAGAGGTGAACAGCAAGTCGCTCAAGTCTTGCGCACCCACGCTGGCTGCACGTGTTTGGGCATCCTGTTCGCTGATCGCCGCGCCCAGCGATAAAAACGCGTCCCAGGCATTGGCGTCGCCGAGGTTGACCAACTGCTCCAGCCCCGTCGGTCGATGAGGTGCCAGCATCGCCAGGTAGTCGATGCCGAGAAAATTCGGTTGCACGAACAATAAGCGAGTGCCACTGCGGTGCAGAATGTCGGCCGCTTCGTTGCCTTTCATGCGGGTATTGATCGGCACCATCACCGCACCGGCGCAATGGATGCCTAGCGCGGCGATGATCCAGTCGCGGCCGTTGGGTGCCCAGATCGCCACGCGATCACCTTTGCGGATGCCCAGCGCCATCAGGCTGCGGGTGACGCCCAGCGCCAGGTGCGGCAACTCTCGGTAGTCGGTGCACTGGCCATTTTCTTCGATGGCGGTGCGCCCTGCATGCGCTTGGGCTGCAAACTGAATTAACTCGGGAATGCTGTTCGGGCTGGAAGTCATCGAATACTCATCTGGCAGGTTATTCAGGAAAGCACACACGCAGGTGTTCGCTGCTGGGCACCGATTGACACGCCAGCACCCAGCCGTCGTTGAGTTCCTGGGCGTCGAGGGCATCATTTCGCAGCATGTCGACACTGCCGCGCTCAACGGTGCACATGCAGGTAGCGCAGGAGCCGACAAGGCATGAACTGGGCGGGCTTAAACCCGCACGCTGCATGGCGTTAAGCAGGGTTTCACCTTCGGCGCAGGGTACTTCGTATTCTTCGCCATCCAGCCGTACCGAGAGTTGGCTGCCGATCACGTCGGTGTTGACCGCAGCCGGGGCCGCAACGCTGCCCTCTTCAGGCAGCGAGACAAACCGCTCAACGTGAATGCGCCCGTGGTCCATGCCGATGTGCTGCAAGGCGCTGACGGCGGCATCCATAAACGGCCCGGGGCCACAAATATAGGCTTGGGCATGGGTAAAGGGTTTGGCCATCTGCGCCAGTTGGGCAACGGCCGGAATACCCTGTACCGAGTCCAGCCAGTGAATCACTTGCAGGCGCTGTGGGTACGCGCTGGCCAAGGCTTTGAGTTCAGCGGCAAAGATCACCGAGGCTTCATCGCGGTTGGCGTAGATCAGCAGGATATTGCCTGTGCCCGCGATCAACGCAGAACGCAGGATGGACAGCACCGGCGTCACGCCGCTGCCGCCGCCAAACAGAATGAAGTCATCGTCAAAATGACGCGGCACAAACACCCCGGCCGGCACCAGCACGTCTAGCTGATCGCCTTCGCGCAGTTGCTGGCACAGCCAGTTGGAGGCACGGCCATCACGCACTTGCTTGATGGTAACGCGCAGGGGTTCGTCCACCAGCGGTGTGCTCGACAGCGAGTAACACCGTGGTAACCAACCGCCTTCGTGGGGAACGCGCAAGGTCAGAAATTGACCCGCCTTATAGGCAAATTGTTCACGCATGGCCTCAGGCACGTCGAACACCAACGACTTGCTGTCGTGGGTCTCGCTGATGATGTGCGCCACACGCAGGGAAATATAGGCCGGTGTATTCATCTTAAATACTCATCACAAACTGGCCACTGTCGATGCGCAGCTCTATCCCATTGATGGCCCGCGATTCTTCGCTGGCCAAAAACAGCACGCTGGCGGCGACGTCTTCGGGCAGGCACATGCGCCCCATAGGGTCGGCGTCGATGGTCAGGCTCCACGGGTCAAGGCCTGCAGGCAATGTTGCCGTGGTCATGGGGGTGAGGATGCCGTCAGGGTGCAAGGAATTGCAGCGAATGCGGTATTTGCGGCGGCGGCACAGCACCGCCACGGTACGCGACAGTGCCGCCACGGCGCCTTTGGAGGCGCTGTAGGCGGTGTAATCATCACGACCGGCCACGCCGGCAATCGACGACATATTGATAATTGAGCCGCCTGCACCTTCTTTCATCAGGGCAATGGCGGCACGACAACCGAGAAAGACACTGTCGGAGTTAATTCGTTGAACACGCTGCCAGTCACTGTAGCTCGTGTGTTCAATGTCGCCCTTGAGCAAAATGCCAGCGTTATTGAACAGAATATCGAGCTGGCCATAACGCAGACGCAGAGTGTCTATCACCCGCGCCCAGTCCGCCTCGCTGCTGGCGTCGTGTTGGATGAATAAGGCCGAAGGGCCTATTTCTTCTGCCAACGCCTGGCCGCTTTCGACGTCTATGTCACTGATCACCACCCGAGCACCTTCACGGGCCAACAACAGCGCGCTGGCCCGGCCCACGCCACTTGCACCGCCGGTGATCAAGGCGACTTTACCTGCCACGCGTCCACTCATGGGGCTGTCCTTTCTAAAACAGGGCTGGCGTTTGACTGCTGCACCGAGCCATCAGCATGGCGAGTATTGCTGATCGCCAGACCCGCACGGCGCCCTGAAAACACACAATCGGCCAGTGACAAACCGCTGATATACAGGTGCGAAGCGACACCAATGGCGGTTCGCCCGGCGCTGAACAGCCCGGCAATCGGCTGGCCGAGATCATCCAGCACCGCGCCGTTGGTTTCATCGACCTTAAGCCCGCCCAGGGTCAAGGCTCCCAGCGGAAAAATCGGGTTATCGACGCTGATGTTGCAGGCGTAAAACGGGCCCTTGTCGAGCACCTGACGGCTGTCTTTGGACTTACCAAAAACATCCTCGGCCTCTCCCCGGGCAGCCGCGTTATAAGCGCGAAGCGCGCCATTCAACTGGCCGGGCTGCATGCCGCACGCCTGCGCCAATTGATCAGGGCTTTGCCCCTTGCGCACCCGCAGCAACATCAACGCCAACGCCGGTACGCTCTGAAACCACCAATAGCCGCCAAACAACGCCTGGCGAATCGCCTGTTGACGCAAGCGCGCATCCAGCACCAACCAGGCCTGACCACCCTGCTCTTCACAGAGCGGCTGACCCAAGGTCGCGCCGTACACTTCTTCATTGCAAAAGCGTTGCCCCTGGGTGTTGACCACAATCCCTTTGGGCCAGCAATACGGAGGGTTGATAAAGCGCCAGGCGGAAACTCTGCTCAGGCGTTCACCTTGCGCCCCCACTGACTGACCCAGGCGCAGGCCGCTGCCGTCGCAGCCTGTGGCCCCGACTTTAAAGTTGCGGCGAAATTTGGGCGCATGCTCGCGGATCAAGTCACGGTTGAAGATGAAACCGCCGGTGCTGAGAATCACGCCAAGTCGCGCCCGCACCAAAATCGGTTGCGCATGATCGTGTTCAAGCTGGGCAACCTTTTGCCGCAAGCGATCACAGTAACCGGGGGCAAAGTTTTGCAAGCGTTCGGCACGTGCAGCCAGACGCGCATGTAGATGCGCCTCGCGACTGCCTGCGGGCAAGCTCCACAGCTCAGCCCCTACGACGCGCCCGGTGGCATCCACGACCATCCGCCGGGCGGCCGATTGCAGCAAAGGTTGCACCCCGGCGCGCAGGCAGGCGTCTTTGAGTTGCGCATACAGCACGGCCCCGCACTGCCCTTTACCGACCGTGCGATGACCACGGGGTGCGGGGGGTTGAGAACCGGCGTAAGACGGCACTTTTTCATTGCCCGAGTAATACAAAAAGTAGCCGTCACTGGGGTATGAGGTTTTACCTCCCGGTGGCACGCTGTGGGCGAAGCGTGCGCCGTGGCCTTCCAGCCAGTTCAGGTTGCTCACACTGTCCGCGCAAAATTTATGCAACGTGGCGTCGCTGATTACGCCCTGAGTTTCGTGCTTAAGGTAATCAAACATCGCTTGCGGGCTGTCGTTGAAGCCAGCGTCTTGCTGTTGCTGCGTGCCACCGCCGGCATACACCACACCGCCACTTTTGGCACTCGCCCCGCCGCCGGTGAAACGGTCGGCAACCATCACCTCACACCCCTGGCTGCGGGCTTCCAGCGCCGCGCAAGCACCGGCAGCGCCCCAGCCGATGACCAGCACGTCACAGCTGTCGTGCCAGTCCTGTTCCGTCAGGGTATGCGCCTGCAACGGCGCAAGGATCGGGGTATTGGTGTTCACCTTGGCACCGTTCATGACAGCACCTTCTCGCGACTGTCTGCGGTGGCAGGCACATGGCGGGCAATGTGGTTGGCGGCGATATAACCAAAGGTCATCGCCGGGCCGAGGGTGCCGCCGGCGCCGGGATAGCTGGTGCCCATTACGGATGCCGAGCAGTTGCCGATGGCATACAGCCCGGCAATCGGTTGGCCGTTTTCACGCACCACTTGGGCAAACTGGTTGGTCAGTAGCCCGCCTTTGGTGCCAATGTCTCCTGCATCCAGACGCATGGCGTAGTACGGGCCTTTGCGCAGGGGGGCCAGGCACGGGTTGGGTTTGATATTGCTGTCGCCGTAATAGCGATCAAACACGTTGCCGCCCCGGTCGAAGTCCAGATCAACGCCGGTTTGCGCGTAGGCATTGACCTTGCTGACCGTGCTGTTCAACCCGCCAGCGTCCACGCCGATTTGCCCCGCCAGCGCGTCCAGGCTGTCGGCTTTCCAATACAGGGTGTTGAGCCATTCCTTGCGCAAGCGGCTGTCCGGTACGACCTGCCCAGGCATCAACGGGCCCATCGCATAATGGAACCGGAAGTGACCGTCGAAAATCACCCACGACGGCACCGACTGGCCGCCGGTTTTATGGTTGTCCTTGTACATGGCGTCGACAAATTCAAGGTACGGCGCCGCTTCGTTGACGAACCGATGGCCCAGACTATTGACCACGATGGCGCCGGGAAACGCTCGCTCGGCAAACACGCCCCGGGGTTTTTCTTCGCCGGGCACGGCAATGGTCGGCGCCCACCAGGCCCAGTCCATCAACGCGGTGGCCGCGCCGATGTTCATCCCTGCTTCCAGCGCTGCACCGGTGTTGTTGCCCGGCGGCGTGGCGCTCCATTTGGCCAAGGTGGGTTGTGGCAGGAATTTTTCGCGCAGGGTCTGATTCTGCTCAAAACCACCTGAACCGAAAATCACTCCGCGCCGGGCCTTGAGTTCCATCACTTTGCCGCCCGTGTTCACGATGATCCCGCACACGCGGTCGCCGTCGAGCACAACGTCCTGAAAATCGGTGTTAAGCCATAGCGGCACGTTGCGGTCCATCAGCGAACGACGCAAGGACGCCACCAGTGAACTGCCCAGTGCCGCGCGGCGGTCGTATTTGCTCTTGCGTCGCCATTTGAAGTCGAGCTTGTAGCGCGCCATCAACTTGAAAATCAGCCATTGCCAGCCAAAGCTACGCGCCATGGCCTTGTGTGCATCCCGTGCCGTCCATGCAATGCGCCCCATTAACAGGGTCGAGGGCGAGGGTTTGCGCAGGTTGGGCAATTCCTCGGCCAACAGGCTGGTGTCAAACAGTTCCGGGTCCAGGGTGCGGCCACCGGCCAGCGCGCCGGGCAACTGCGGGTAGTAATCTGGGTATTTGGCCGCCACGGCGTAACGCACGCGGCTGGTATCAGTGAGTTTTTTGATCATGGCAGCGGCGTTGTCCAGATACGCCTGCAACCGCACAGGATCACCGTGCTCACCCGTGGCGGCCTTGAGGTATTGCATCGACAACTCAGGGCTGTCCTGCCCGCCTATGGCGGCGAAATAATGGTTATTGGGGATCCAGATCCCCCCGCCGGAAATCGCCGATGTGCCGCCGTACTTATCGCTTTTCTCGACAATCAGCACCGAAAGGCCTTGATCGGCAGCAAAAAGCGCCGAAGTCATAGCCCCGGCACCGGAGCCAACCACTATTACGTCATAGGTGGACTGAGACTGAACTTGAGCCGTCATTATTGTTATGCCATCCGCTGAGGTCAGAAATTCACAGGATCAAACAAACGGGTCTGCGTTCGGCAGGCCCAGTTGCACTACGCCGTAGCTGCGTCGGTACGCCGCCTCATTGTTGGCAATGTGCCCGCGGGCCTGATGCAGGTCGCGGAAATATCGCGCCACCGGGTTAGTGTTGTACAACCCCGAGGCCGCCATGCAGCGCAGCAGGTCGCTGACCCGATCAGCGCATACATTGGTCACATGAGAGGATTGGTAGCGATACAACAAACGGGTTTCAACGTCCGGGTACTCGCCTGCTGTGGCCAGTGCCATGAGGTTGGCGTAGTTGCGCATCAGTACCAGCCTGAGCGCGTCGACGGTGATGGTGGCTTCAGCGACAGCCGCCTGTGCTGCCGGGTCTTCAGCGGTTTTAGCACCGTGCTTGCCGATATGCTTGGCGGCGTTGTCGCGAAACTCATTGATCGCCCCTTGCAGCGCGCCAATGGCCGACGTCGATACGGCCCGAGCAAACACTTGAGCAAAGGGAATGGCATACATCGGATGGGTATTGACCAGCCGTCCTGGAGTGGCTTCGATGCTGTAGTTGTTGGTGCGCTGCACGCGATGTGCCGGTACAAACGCATCCTCGACGATAATGTCGTGGCTGCCGCTGCCACGCAGGCCCAGCACATCCCAGTTCTGCTCGATCCGGTAATCGGTGGCCGGGATCAAAAAGGTGCCGTGTTCGGTCGGGCCCATTTCATCTTGCGGGACGATACCGCCGAGCAAACACCATTTGGCGTGCTGGCTGCCGCTGGAGAAACCCCATCGCCCGCTGACCTGATAACCGCCCTTGACCGGCGTGACTTTAGCCACCGGCATATAGGTCGAGGCCACCAGCGTGGAGCTGTCTTCACCCCACACATCGCGTTGCGCCTCAACCGGGTAACGCGCCAGTTGCCAAGGGTGAACACCGACCACACCGTACACCCAGGCGGTCGACATACAGCCTTCGGCCAAGGTCATCTGGATTTCAAAGAAGGTGCGCGGATCCACTTCGTGACCGCCCCACATTTTGGGCTGCAAAGCACGAAACAGACCGGCCTCCTGCATATCGCGCACCGTTTCGTCGGGCAATTTGCAGTCCTTGTCCGCCTGAGCTGAGCGACTTTTAAGCGCGGGTATCAATTGCCGCGCGCGCTCCAGCAGCTCAAGCTCTATCGGACTTTTCTCTCGTATCTGATCCATCCGTGTGTTCTCCGTCAGTCTCTCGCTGCGCGAATGCGCGGGCGCTGTATGACGAATAATCCAGCCTGTGGCGATGGGTATCATCGTCAAAGCGGACTAGAGATTTCCAGGTAATCGCTATGAGCCAGTGTTAACAGCTTATGCCTGATTGTATGGAGAGTGAGTCCGTAATAATTGATGAATTCTGCGTATTACTGCTATGGCCGCTCATATATTAAAACAATCACTGACTGTAATTACTGACAGTTACCCTGCGAAGGGGTCGATGTTAGCCTGACACTTCGATCAACTTGGTTAATCAATCGCACACCTGACAAATCCGGTGTGTCGATCGCCCATTCCTGCCTGTTAACAAGAGGTTTATCATGGCCACTACCACCCGCACCCAAAATATCAACACCCTTGTCCGGCCAACGTGGTTGGATGCAGCAGGAATGAGCAAAGGTATAAATCATGACCGACAACATCTGGGTTTGATTCTCGGCGCTAATGAAACAATCAACATTAGACAAATTAACCCTGATTTCACTGCACCGCTTGTAGCTCGCCTGTTACACAATGACAGTGCAACTGAAATCGTTCTCAATGTCGGAAGCGATTGGACACCGTTAACCACCTCAGTTGCTACAGTGCCGTTCATCGATACGCCTTATATCGATGGATCGCCACAAGTTGAATTCGAATACCCTGACCATAGCAAAACTCTTCCCGTTTATAAAAAAGGCGACGATGAGGACTCCTTTCTCAGCCAATGGGAAAATCAAAATTCTGAATATGCCTACATTGAAAGCTTCTTCACAAATATATTAGTACCCGGGCCAGATATAATTCATGTACAGGATCTGAAGTCGCAAGGCGGAATTGATGGACTGATTGATTTCTACGATTCACTCTTCACCTCATTCAACGCAACGGCGGGTCTTTCTTTTGAGCCTGCGCAGCCCACTGACTTGAACATCCCCAATCGATACTTCATGAAGCTGGATAATAATGGACCAGGCTCAGCCTATTACGGGACCTACTACACGGGACAGTCTTCTTATTCGAATATTAATAAGTACTGGCTATCTCCTGACACTACCAACTGGGGTTGCGCCCATGAAATTGGTCATGGTTATCAGGGGAAATTTGGATCAGACACTTCATTTTACACGGGTGAAATCTGGAACAATATTTACGTCGTCTACTGGCAGGATTCAAAGGATCCCGAAGTCAGAAATAAAATAGGTGGATTATATGAAGGTGAAAAGGAATTCTTTGAATGGACTATTCAAGACCAACTGGAAAAACGCAACCCTGTGGCCAAATGGGGAGATTTGCAACGCCTATTTTTTTTCATATTAATGATTGACGCAGCGGGTGTCAGTTCGTTTACCCACTTCAATCAGCTGTACCGCATCAATATGAATTCTGCTGACTTTGTTCCCGAAAACCATCCCATTCTAGATATGTTAGCGGACAGCTTAGCCACATCAGGCAATCGTATAGACGTCGTTCCTTTTATGCAGTTATGGGGCGCGCCTATTAGTGCATTGCAACGAGAGCGTAATCTTTACAGTGGTGCCAACGCCGTGTACTCTCTTAATCGTTTATTTAAATGCGACGCATTACTACAGCAACAAAACGCCTTGGGATTGGACACCGACTTTGATCTTGTCAAGGTTGAGCAACTCAGTAGCCATCCCGTGACAGGAAAATACAGACTAAAATTCATCATCGATGATTTTTCCCAAATTTATGGGCATCCCTTTATCGTAATGGACGGTGATCGTGTAGTGCACCAGCACATCATCACTGACGATGATACTTATATCCCAGCCCTTCCAGTGGGCGCCTACTCGTTAAGATTGCCCTTTGGCAAAAATAAAAAATATCAGCCGAGCACAGAATATCTAATCGTCAAAGACGGTAATAACCAGTACACCATCAACTTTACCCCTCGCAACACCTCATCTATCACGGGGTCCCAGAAAATATGGCTACTTGGCACAGGTAATTGGTCGTTTGGGTGGATGCTATTAGACTTTTTTACCCAATCCATTACATTGGCAATAACAAAAGTCGAACCACATCCCAACTACCCTGATTTTTATGCCCGTATCGGAATTAAAAATTCTGACGACAAAGAGTTCTTTTCTATAGAGGTCCCTGGTAAGGGCGCCGAAATTCTAGAAATCCAACTCCCCTATAAGCCCGGATATCAGATTGAGGTTATCCATTCACAGTCAGGGGGGTTTAGAACGACTACCCCTGGCATAATTGACAACAGCTCTCAAAATCAAACGTGGAACCTCACCCCATTTGGCTTTGAAAATGTGGCACTGAGCACAGACATTCAGGCCAATTATCTACTCAGCATCGAAAACTGGGTAAATGAACTTCGCAATGACCCCATCAGGAGCAAAGCCGCCTGCTTTTCTAAAGTAGAACTTTATCTGGCACTGCAAGCGTTCGACAGCCCTGAACGCGAAGAATTGATGGAGGCCTATGCTGACTGCTTGCCTCTGGACAATGACGCACCCGACAGTATAAAAGCAGGGAGCTATTTTTCATTTGAATATTTAAACCCGAGTGGAATAGCTTCAATAGTTTCTCAACTCTACCTCGATACCAATAAACTGGCTGTGAAAACTTATACTGCCTCGCAAGATGATGGCTCCGACAATGTAATCGTTTCAATGAAATACACAGATAGAAACGGAGTTATACTGCTAGACCTCTCTATCACCAGCGGAGAAGAGACGGAAATGCAAACATGGGAATTCCCCGTCTCCCCTGAAAGAGGAGAGCGCTTAACTATTTATCATAAGACGCCGGTCAGTGGCCTGATACTCATCAATGAAACGCTAGACAAACGATGGACGCAGTATCATCAAAAACAAACTTATCTAATCACCCATGAAGGACTTAAACCTGTCGAAGAATAATATGCGCCTGTGGGGGCGCGGCTTACTCGCTCCCACAGGGTATGTTTATTTATATCTCAGGCAACTTCGCCCACCCACGGTCCTGCTCAATCTGCGCACTCAAGCGCAGCAGCACGTCCTCCCCGCCCAATGGCCCGGTAAACATCATGCCGATGGGTAAGCCGTTCTCACTCATGCCCACCGGGAGCGAAATCGCCGGTTGCCCACTGACATTGGCCAGCACGGTAAACGCCGCACTGCCCATGGCGTTGTGGGCGTAGCTATCCCACAGTTGGTCGAGACTGAGCAAACCCAGCTTCGGCGTTACGTTGGCTGTGACCGGCGACAGGATCACGTCGAATGTCTGAAACTGTTGTTCCATGTAGCCGCCAATGCTTTCGAACGATTGCCGTGCGCGGTACAGCCCTTCGCCCGTGACATTTTTGGCATTGCCCAGCACCACTTGCGTGATGCGTTCAAAGTCGTCCGCCGTGGCCGTGCGCCCCAGTGCTTGCTCACGGTCATGCACCATGGTCAGCAAGGCATCGCCAATCACCGAACCGTGGGCTCCAAACAATTGGCGCGGGTCGACTTTAAGCTGCACCTCTTCAACGTTATGCCCCATCGCACTGAGTCGCTTGATGGTCTCATCCAAGACTCGCGCCACGTCCGGGTCCAGGGGCGAGCCGGTCAAGGATTCACGCACCAGACCAATACGCAAGGTGCCGGGTGCAGTTTGGATTTCTTCTACATAGGGGCGCACCAGTGGCTTCGCCCAATACGGGCTGCCGGGCTCATGGCCTTGGCCGATGTCGAGAAACAAGGCCATATCGCGGATATTGCGCGACACCACGTTGCCCACGCTGGCCCCAAACCAGCCCTCATATTTTCCGGGGCCGCTGGGTGTGCGGTAGCGGCTGGGCTTAAGACCCACCACGCCGCAATAGGACGCCGGAATACGGATAGACCCCCCGCCATCGGTGGCATGGGCCACGGGCACAATCCCGGCGGCCACCGCTGCCGCTGCCCCGCCGGAGGAGCCACCTGCGCTATGGGCCAAGTTCCAGGGGTTGCGGGTTTGCCCCCACAGCAGCGACTCGGTGGTGGTGGTCAGGCCGAATTCCGGGCACGTCGTTTTGCCAAATGGCACGGCCCCCTGGGCTTGATACCGGGCAATCAAGGTGCTGGTTTGAGGCGCCAGTGGCGCGTCCTTGTACAAGCGACAGCCATTGGTGGTGCGGGTGCCCTCCAGTGGCGTGTTGAGGTCTTTGATCAGAATCGGCACCCCGGCCAGAGCGCCCGTGTTCGACGCACCGCCAGCACGGCGGGACTTGAGCAACGCAGTCGCGTACTCGTCGTGACGCATATTGACCGCATTGACCTTAGGGTTGACGGCATCACAGCGCGCCATCGCGGCAGCCAGCAAGTGCTCGGGCGCCAGTTCGCCCTTGCGCACGGCGTTGGCCATGTCCCAGGCGTCCATCGACTGATAGTCGGCAGGTGAAACGGCATCACTACCGCTCGCATGGGCAAAACGGCCGAGCAGGCCAACGCCTGCGGCCACTACGCCCGCCTTGAGCACGTGGCGTCGTTGCCAACCAGCAGATTCTTCAGGTGTTGCGGCAGGGTTTTGCAAAATCATACTCCAGCTTTAATTTTATTTTTATGGGCACTTCAGCAAATTCCCTGTAGCAGCTGACGAGCTTTGCGAGGCTGCGTTCGACGATGCAATCGTCGCAAGGTCGATGAACGCGGTGTATAGCCTGGCGCCCTGATGAAACTTCTCAACGACGGCTGCGCCGTCGATCGCAGCCTCGCAGAGCTCGTCAGCTCCTACAGTTTTGCCATGGAACGCTTGGCTCAGTCGGCCGTGACCATTGACTGCATGGTCGGCAGAAAGTGCTCGCCGTAGGGTGGCAGCAGCCCCCATTCACGGCGTGGATCATGGCTCGGCGCCTTGAACACGGTGCGCATATGGCTGAACTCCAAAAAGCCTTCGCGACCGTGATAATGCCCCATACCGGAAGCGCCTATGCCGCCAAACGGCGCATCGTGCAAGGCGGCGTGCATCATCACGTCATTGATCGTAACGCCGCCCGAAATGCTGTGCTGCAACACGTAGCGCTGTTCTTCTTCATTTTGACCAAAATAATACAGCGCCAATGGCCGCTCACGGCTGTGAATATCCTCCAGCGCCTGTTCAATCTGGTCGTAGGGCAGCACCACCAACGCCGGCCCAAAGATTTCTTCGTGCATGATCCGGCTGTCCCGTGGCGGGTCGATGACCACTTGCAGCGGTCGACGCCGTGCCTGCTCATCGGCCTTGAGTGCCTGCGGAAAACTTTCTACCCGAGCACCGCGTTCGCGTGCGTCTTGCACATAGCCTTCAACACGTTGCAAATGCCGCGCATTGACCACGGCCACCACGTCAGGGTTGCCCTCAACAGTGGGACACAGGTCGTTGTAGGCCACGTGCAAGGCACCGATAAAGTCTTCGAGCTGCTCACGGGGGACATACACCACGTCCGGATTGATGCAGATCTGCCCACCGTTGTTGGCTTTGGCCACGGCAATGCTGAACGCGGCCTTGGCCAGCTCGGCGCTGCGGGAAATGATCACCGGGGATTTGCCCCCCAGCTCCAGAGTCAGCGGCACCAGGTTTTCGGCGGCGTTGCGCATCACCGAACGGGCCACTGCCGTGCTACCGGTGAATACCAGATGGTCAAACGGCTGCGCGGTCAACGCCTGGGCTACGTTGGCATCACCCAACACCACCGCGACCTCAAGCGGGTCAAACATATCGGCAAATGCGTTAGCCAACACGGCAGCCGTGCGCGGCACCACTTCGGAAGGCTTGAGTATCGCCCGATTACCCGCCGCCAGCACGCACGCCAACGGGCTGAGCAAGGTAAACAGCGGCGCATTCCAGGTGCCCAGAATGCCAATGGAGCCTTTGGGCTGATGCATGACCCAGGCCTTGGCGCCCAGCTGGTCATAAGGTGCAAACACTTCTCGCGGCTCGTCTTGCATCCAGCCAGAAAGATGGTCACGGGCATACTTGAGCGATGCCAGCGAGCCCAGCACATCGTTCATTAACGAAAAACCCTGGGGCCGCCCGCCAAAATCCTGGTCGATGGCTTCTACCAGCGGCTGCTGATAGCGCACCAACAGATCAATTACCCGCTGAATCCGTTCCTGACGCTGGGTGGCACTGACCGGGCCAGCCTCGATAAAGGCTTTTTTCTGCGCGGCCAGCAGGCCGGGCAACTGTTCGGGTGCGGTGTCGGGATAATTCATTTGGCGTGTCCTCTCAGGGTGTATGCGGGCCTTGGCGCGCTGACATTGAAGTGCCGCCGACGCTAGACAAACCGTGGCCTTAACGCCTCGTCCAATCGGACGATAATCGGCTAAATTCGTTAGTCCGTTAAGACGATGTAACACACCTTTGCCAGGGGAATACTGCCAGCACGCCAATTCAATCCATGGGGTCCGTCATGGCAGTGCAAAGCAGTTTCGATCCACAGGCATTTCGTACCGCGCTCGGCACCTTCACCACCGGGGTGACCATCATCACCACCCAGGCGGAGGACGGCTCGCCCATTGGCATCACCGCCAACAGTTTTAACTCGGTGTCGCTCAACCCGCCGTTAGTGTTGTGGAGTCTGGCCAAAACCGCTCGCAGCCTGCCGGTTTTCACGTCCGGCAAACACTGGAACGTGCACGTTCTGTCGACTGAACAGGAACCACTGTCCGGGCGCTTTGCCATGCAAGGTGAAAACAAGTTTGAGCAAATCCAGCTCGATAACGGTATCAGCGAAGCGCCTCTGTTGCAGGACTGTACGGCACGTTTCCAGTGCCGCACGGCTTTTCAATACGAAGGCGGCGATCATGTGATCTTTGTCGGCGAGGTGCTCGCATTCGACCACAGTGACCGCGCCCCACTGGCCTTTCAAAGCGGGCAATACGCACTGGCCACCCGCAAACCCCGCAGCGAGCTGCGCCTGGCTACCACCCCGCCGCCGCCCGAGTGCAGCTACACCGAAGACCTGCTGGGGTACTTGCTGGGCCGTGCCCACTATCAACTGCTTGACGCCCTGCACCGCCTGCTGAGTAATCAGCAACTCGATGAGCATGCGTTTTTTATCCTGTCGGTGCTGTGTATCCGCGACAACTTGAGCCTGAGTGAGATCAATACGTTTGTCAGTTACACCGGGCACGTGGTGACGCTGGCGAGCATGCGCTTCCTTGAAAAACAAAACATGGTTGCTCTGGAAGGCAGCAGCAGTGACCCGCGCTATGTCCTGACCGCCAATGGCCGCGAAGCCTCTGTGCAGCAGTTGGCACTGGCCAAGGCAGTGGAAGAAGACTTGGCGGCCAAGATGGGGCCCGGTGATGCACAAGCGCTCAAGGTGCTGCTCAAGCGCCTGATCAGCGTCAGCGATCCCGGCTTGCCAGACTTGTGGGCGCCCCGCTGATTTTTAATTAGAAGAAGGAAAAGGACCCTTATGAGCATTATCAAACGCTTCGACATGACCGGCAGCGTGGCGGTCATTACCGGTGGCGGCCGGGGCATTGGCCGGGGCATTGCACTGGCTTACGCCGAGGCGGGCGCCGATGTGGTGCTGGCCGCTCGCACCTTGAGCGATGTTGAGGCCGTGGCTGAAGAAGTGCGCAGCCTGGGCCGACGGGCCTTGGCCATCGCCTGTGATGTAACGGTCGATGAACAACGCAGCGCGTTGATCGAGCAGGCTCGCGAATACATGGGGGCTATCACTCATTTGGTTAACAACGCCGGGGGCGCCGGCCCCAACGACCCATTGACGCTCAGCGTCGAACGCTTTGAAGAAATACTGCGCTTCAATGTGTCGTCGGCGTATCACCTGTGCCAACTCTGCGTGCCGCATATGCGCGCTGCCGGCACGGGCAACATTCTCAATATCACTTCAGGGGCGGCGCGCTATGCGCAGACCCAATTCAGCGCCTACGGCACCGCCAAGGCGGCGCTAAGCCATATGACCCGCCTGCTGGCCCAGGATTTTGCGCCGGTGGTGCGGGTCAATGGGATTGCCCCCGGGCCGATTTTGACTGATGCCCTGAATCGCGTTTTGCCGGTGGCCATGCGCGACAGCATGGTCAAAGCCACACCCATGCAAAGTCTGGGTGAAGTGCAAGACATTGCCGCTGCGGCGTTGTACCTGGCCAGCCCGGCTTCGCGCTGGGTCACGGGCAAGATTCTGGAAGTCGACGGCGGCGCCGAGTCAAGCGTCTGGCCGGGATAAGCCATCTCCAACCTGTAGCAGTTGCCGAAGGCTACGTCCGGCGGCGCAGCCGTCGCAAATAGGGTAATGCGCTGTGTCAGGTCAACGGGGTGCAGTGGGTTGACGATTGCTTCGCAACCGGACGTAGCCTTCGGCAACTGCTACGACTATTTAGAGAGAATATTTATGGACTCACAGTTGATTGAAGCGCTGGGCGATGAGTTGTTTCATGCGTTGCTGGAACGCCGCAGCCTGCAACCGCTGACCCAGCGTTACCCGGACTTGAGCCTGGAAACGGCTTATCAGATTTCCCTGCGCTTTTTGCAACGCCGGGTGGCCTTGGGCGAGCAGGTAGTCGGCAAAAAAATCGGCGTCACCAGCCGCGCCGTTCAGGACATGCTGGATGTGCATCAACCCGACTTCGGCTTTCTGACCAACCGCATGCACGTCGCCGATAACAGCGAGGTGAGCTTCAGCGCCCATCATCTGGTGCAACCTCGGGCCGAAGGCGAAATCGCCTTTATCCTGGCTGAGGACCTCAGCGGCCCTGGCATCACGGCTGAAGATGTCATGGCCGCCACTGAATTTGTCGTGCCGTGTTTCGAGATTGTCGATTCACGCATCGCCGACTGGAAAATCCGCATTCAGGACACCGTGGCCGATAACGCCTCCTGCGGTGTATTCGCGTTGGGCGAGCAACGGATTGACCCGCGCACACTGGACTTGACCAAGGTTGAGCTGCACCTGCTGAAAAACGGCCAGCCGGCCGGGCACGGTTTCGGTTCAGCCGTGCAGGGCCATCCTTGCGAGGCCGTGGCCTGGTTGGCCAATACCCTTGGCAAGTTCGACATTCCGTTTCGCAAAGGCGAAATCATCCTGTCTGGAGCACTGGCGCCACTGGTGCCGGTGCAACCGGGCGATGAAGTCAGCCTGACCCTCAGCGGTCTGGGCTCTGCCCGCCTGCGCTTTGTGCCTTAAATCACGTCTGAGACCCTGACCATGACCAGAAAAATAAAGTGTGCCCTGATCGGGCCGGGCAATATCGGTACTGACCTGCTGTACAAATTGCTGCGCAGCGAGGTTCTGGAACCGGTGTGGATGGTAGGCATCGATGCCACCTCCGAAGGCCTGAGCCGTGCCCGGGAGATGGGTCTTAAAACCACCAGCGATGGCGTCGACGGTCTGCTTGAGCATGTACTGGCCGACAACATCCAGATCGCCTTCGACGCAACTTCGGCCTATGTACACGCCGAAAACAGCCGCAAGCTCAACGAGTTGGGCGTGCTGATGATCGACCTTACCCCCGCCGCCATCGGCCCGTACTGCGTACCGCCGGTCAACCTGAAAGCCAACCTCAAGCGCGGCGCGATGAACGTCAATATGGTCACCTGCGGCGGTCAGGCCACTATTCCTTTGGTGGCGGCTGTTTCCAGCGTGCAGCCTGTGGCGTATGCCGAAATTGTCGCCACGGCGGCGTCCAAATCGGTCGGCCCCGGCACGCGCAAAAACATCGACGAATTTACCCGCACCACGGCCAATGCGATTGAACAGGTCGGCGGTGCCAAAAAAGGCAAGGCGATCATTATCGTCAACCCAGCCGAGCCGCCGCTGATCATGCGCGACACCGTGCATTGCCTGACCGAAACCGAACCTGATCAAGCCGCCATTACAGCAGCCCTGCACGCCATGATCGAACAAGTGCAGCAGTACGTACCGGGCTACAAGCTGGTGAATGGCCCGGTGTTCGATGGCAACCGGGTGTCGATCTTTATGGAAGTCGAGGGCCTGGGTGACTACCTGCCCAAATACGCCGGCAACCTGGACATCATGACCGCTGCGGCGGCGCGTACGGCCGAGATGTTCGCCGAAGAAATTCTCAACGGCGAGCTGCAACTCAAGGCCACCGCCGCTCAACCCGCCCTCGCTTAAGGAGCACCCCATGGATCTTCGCGGCAAAAAAATCACCGTGCATGACATGTGCCTGCGCGACGGCATGCACCCCAAGCGTCACCAGATCACCCTTGAGCAAATGAAAAGCATCGCCTGCGGGCTGGATGCGGCCGGCGTGCCGTTGATTGAAGTCACCCACGGTGACGGTCTGGGCGGCAGTTCGGTGAACTATGGGTTTCCCGCCCACACCGATGAGCAGTACCTGTCGGCGGTGATTCCAATGATGAAGCAGGCCAAGGTGTCGGCCCTGCTGCTGCCCGGCATCGGCACGGTTGACCATCTGCAAATGGCCTATGAACTAGGGGTCAATACGATTCGGGTCGCCACCCATTGCACCGAGGCGGATGTCTCCGAACAGCACATTTCCTATGCGCGCAAGCTGGGCATGGACACCGTCGGCTTTCTGATGATGGCGCACATGAACAGCCCTGAAGGACTGGTCAAGCAAGGCAAATTGATGGAGAGCTATGGTGCCAACTGCATTTACCTGACCGACTCGGCGGGTTACATGCTGCCCCATGACATCAAGGCCCGTGTGGCGGCCATGCGCGAAGCGCTGCACCCGGACACCGAAATCGGCTTCCACGGCCATCACAACCTGTCGATGGGCGTGTCCAACTCCATCGCGGCCATCGAAGCTGGCGCTACGCGTATCGATGCCGCCGCAGCCGGTCTGGGCGCAGGTGCGGGCAATACGCCGATGGAAATTCTGGTGGCGGTGTGTGATCGCATGGGCATCGATACCGGGGTCAGCGTGTTCGGCATTCAAGACGTGGCCGAAGACCTGGTGGTGCCGATCATGGACTTTCCGATCCGCAGTGACCGCGATGCCCTGACCATGGGGTATGCCGGTGTCTATGGCTCGTTCCTGTTGTTCGCCAAGCGCGCCGAGAAAAAGTACGGCGTGCCAGCACGGGAAATTCTGGTCGAAATGGGCCGTCGCGGCATGGTCGGCGGCCAGGAAGACATGATCGAAGACACCGCCATGACCCTCGCCCGCCAGCGGGCCTGAGGGGGCTCTGAACAAAGGCGCTGACGCATCACGGGTCGGCGCCTTTGCCGTTTTATTCAAGGTGGAATCGACTATGACAGACACTCACGTCGGCTGGCGCAGCCACGCTTTGCTGTTGTTGCTGGCTGCGGTGTTTGCCGACAACTTTGTCGGGCGCCAGATTCTGGCGGTGATGATAGAACCGATCAAACGCGAATTCGGGGTCAGCGATACCGCCATGGGCTTGATCTCGGGGCTGGCGTTTGCCGGGGTTTATGCCCTGCTCGCCCTGCCCGCCGGGCGCTTGGCGGATCGCATGTCACGCACCCGACTGTTGGCCATCGCTTGCCTGTTGTGGGCGGTGGCGACGGTGCTGTGCGGGCTGGCCGTAAGTTTCTGGATGTTGGCACTGGCGCGAATGGCGGTGGCGGTGAGCGAGTCCCCCACTACGTCGGCGTCCATGTCGATGATTGCTGACTTGTATCCTCCGCATCGGCGCTCGTTTGCGATCAGTTGCTTCACGGCGGCGCCGACTTTTTCTGCCGTTATTGGCTTGAGCCTAGGCGCCTGGGTGGTCGAGCACTATGGATGGCGCATGGCGTTTATCGTGATCGGCATGCCAGCGCTGCTGTTCTCGCTGGCGCTGGCCGTGCTGGCCAAAGACCCGCCCCGTGGACGCTGGGATCTGGCCAGCGCACACGCCGCCCATCCCTTGCAAAGTATGGTCAGCGAAGCACGCAAGCTGTGGGCCCTGCCCGCTTACCGTTGTTTGATTATGGCGGGCGGCCTGACCACCCTCAGTTCGTACGCCATCGGCATGTGGAATACCAGCTTTCTGGTGCGCTCCCACGGCCTGTCGCTGCAACACGCAGGCTTACTGGCCGGGTTTATCTGTGGCGGGGTTGCCGGGATCGGCGCGCTGTTCAGCGGCTGGTTGAGCGATCACCTGACGCCGCGCAACCCGCATTGGCAAGTGGGCATTCCGATTATTGGCCACGTGGCGGCGACCTGTGCCTTGGCCGCTTATCTGTTATGGCCTTCGACGGTGTGGCTGTACCTGGGAGAGGTGCCTGTACCCAGCGCCATGCTCTGGTGTGCGTTCTACAGTTTTTTTGCGGTGTGGTGGGTAGCGCCCTCCTACAATCTGGTGACGCAACTGGTGCCCGCCAACCGCCGAGGCACAGCGATGGCCTTGCAGACCATCGTCTCTACGCTGATGGGGGTAGGCACCGGACCGTTGCTCGCCGGGTTGCTCAGTGATGCACTGGTGCCTAGGTTCGGCGTGGAATCGCTGCGCTATGCCCTGCTGCTGGTCAGCCTGCCGGTGCTGGGCTCCATTGCCCTGCTGATACGCACCTCCAGCCATGCCGCACCCACGGGTTATTTGCCCGTTGAGCGCGCCGCATAATCATCGACCAACCGGCGGGTCAGCTCATAAGCCGACAACTGTGCCGTGCGGCCCGGGCTTAACGCAAAGGCCTGCCCCGCCCACAGGTTGATAAAGTCGCCGGAACCGGCCGGCTCGCTGATCGCCTTGAGCGGCAGCAGAACACCGCCCGCCAACGGAAAAGCCGGCGCCTGAGGATTGATCGGGCCCATTTCGCGCATCACCCGGTTAAGAATCCCGCGCGCCGGGCGCCCGGTGAACAGGTTGGTCAGCGCCGTGTCGCTGGAGCCTGCCTCGCGCAAGGCCTTGTAATGCGGTTGGCTGATCTTGGCCTGCGGACAGAACAAGTACGCCGTGCCGATTTGTACCGCGCTGGCCCCTAGGGCAAATGCCGCCGCAATGCCGCGCGCATCGGCAATACCGCCTGCCGCAATCACCGGCACCGAGACCGCATCGACAACCTGTGGCACCAGGGCAAAGGTGCCGATCTGGCTGGCCAGGTCAGTACTCAAGAACATCGCCCGATGGCCACCGGCTTCATACCCCATGGCAATGATTGCATCGCAGCCGTGACGCTCCAGCCACTGAGCTTCGGCCACTGTGGTGGCTGAGCTGATGATCTTTGCGCCGCTGGCTTTTACTCGCGCGACCAGTGCGGCGGCAGGAAGACCAAAATGAAAACTCACCACCTGCGGGCGCAGTTCTTCGACCAGCGCACAGGTCGCCTCATCAAAAGGCGCACGGCTGGACACGGGGGTGGGCGCGTCAAAGTCGGCGCCCAACTCGATGTAATAGGGTTTGAACAGCGCTTTCCAGCGCTGCGCTCGGGCGTCGTCAGGCTGCGGTGCCTGATGGCAGAAGAAGTTCAGATTGAGAGGCTGATCACACACGGCGCGGAACGCTGCGACTTCGGCGCGAATGGCCTCATGGCTTAACGTGGCACAGGCCAGAGACCCCAGCCCGCCGGCCTGAGCAACGCCTGTCATGACCTCGCTGGCGGCACCGAGCATGGGCGCTTGAATAATGGGGTGGGTAATACCTGTCAAATCGGTAAAACGTGAGTCTGGCCAGCGGGGCATAAAAAATCTCATGACAGTAAAACGTGTAAAGAACCTGTAGCCGCTGCCGCAGGCTGCGTTCGGGCGCGAAGCGCTCGTAAATATGACTTTACGACGGCTTCGCCGCCGATCGCAGCCTGCGGCAGCGGCTACAGGGATGACCCGCAGGCTGCATGGGGGCTTGAATAATGGGGTGGGTAATACCTGTCAAATCGGTAAAGCGTGAGTCTGGCCAGCGGGGCATAAAAAATCTCATGACAGTAAAACGTGTAAAGAACCTGTAGCCGCTGCCGCAGGCTGCGATCGGGCGCGAAGCGCTCGTAAATATGACTTTACGACGGCTTCGCCGCCCATCGCAGCCTGCGGCAGCGGCTACAAGGATGATCAACCGGGTTTAGCCCTGTTTGGCCAGCGCCGCGATCAACGCAGGGTCGAAATTGTAAATATCCGGGGAGTACACCACTTTTCCATCTTTATCAGCATGCGCTGTCCAATAGGTCATCAGGATCGGCATGGGGTTGGACAACCTGAACTCGCTGGTGCGCCCCGTGCTGAGCAACTCCTCGGTGCGCACTTTCTCGGACGGGGTCACCAGCCAGTCACGCAGTTCAAACACTGATTCAACGCGTACACAGCCCGAGCTGAATGCCCTGGGGCCTTTGCTGAACAGCGCCTGGCTGGGCGTGTCATGCAGGTATACCGAGAACGGATTGGGAAAGCGGATGGCAATACGCCCTAAGGGATTGCGCGGCCCGGCCCCTTGACGCAGGAGTATGTTGCCGGGGCGATCCCAATCAACACTGCCGGGGGAAATCGGCCGCCCGCTGCTGTCGATCACTTGCAAGTCATGACGGCTCAGGAAAGAGGGATCACGGCGAATTTGCGGCAGTTTGTCTTTCTTGAAGATGGTCGGCGGAATGGTCCAGGTCGGGTTCAGAGTCAGCCGGTTGACGGTGGATTTCAAAAGCGGCGTCTGCCGGTCGGGGCGCCCGACCTGGGTGCGGGTCTGCCACACCGGTTGACCATCCTTGTACACCGCCAGTTGTGCCGCCGCGACATTGACCAGCAGGCTGGTGGGTTCGAAGTCGTGGGCCATCCAGCGCAGACGCTCCAGATTGATCCGCAATTGGTCGCGCCGTGTCGCCGGGCTGACGTTCAGTTCCTTTATCGTGCCCGGCCCGATCACGCCATCGGCCTGCAACGAGTGATCCAGCTGAAAGCTTTTAACCGCCGAGACCACTTCATTGCTGTAGGTGTTGTTGACGGATGCCTGACGGCTCAGATACCCCTCGTCGGCCAATCGCCGGGCCAGTGCAGGCACACGGGTGTCTTGCATCCCGGGGCGCAGCAAGGGGCCATCGGGGATTGGTTGCCACTGCGTCAGGGGTTGCTGACGCATGCGGGCGTAGACTTTACGTAAATTCTGGTACTGCTCGAAGGCTGGCCTGGCCTGTGCGAACGCCGCACTCACGTCCTGCACGCCGGGTACGGCGAGGGCTAAAAGTTCGGCCTGACGGTCAGGTTCTACAACAGAATCGGAATGCCAGACCGGCTCGTAGCGGCTTTGGGACAGGCGCCCAAAGTGCAAGTCATGCAACGCTTTGAGGTATTGCCGGCTGGTGTCGATATCGGCACACAGGTCGTGACCCGCTGGTAGCGGGTAATGAGCCGGGTTCAGCCCATCATCGGCCAATTGCGCCAACGCCGCCTTCAAGGTGGCTACCCGAGCAGGGTCCGTCCACACCATCTGATCATTCTGGGCCTGATAGAAAGCCTGCAATAGCGCCTGTTGTTGCGCGTCCACGCCAGTGGCCAGCGCAGGGCAAGACTGCGGCAATTGGAGCAATGCCATCTGCACGGGGTTGGCCGGCTGAACAGCCATGTCGTCAGCCGACGCGACCAATGGCGCTACGAGCAAGGCAATGCTCAAGTAAACTGCGTGTTTTTTGATCAACTGCTTTACTCCAATCCATGGCCGTTGCGTTGAAATTCACCGTATCACCGTCACGGCTGACCCCGAAGGCTAGCAGCTATATCGTGTCTGTCTGTCTTAAACATAGCAGCCATCGGGTGACGGAGTTTCTGTAACCTTTAAACAGTGGAATATCGTTACCTATGCCGATTACTTTGCGACGACTCTTTCTGGTCGCCGCGACGCTGGGAGCTCTGTGCAACCCTGCGTTCGCCGCCAATATTTCTAAACAAGGGCTCTACAACAGCCTTGCCCAAGCCGCCCCGGAACTCAACCCCCTCGTACTGCAAAGCGCCCTGAGTGCCATGCAATGCGCTGTCAACAACGGCGCCAGCCCAGCCGAAAACCTGGCCGTGATTGATTATTCACAACCGTCTACGGCCCGCCGCCTGTGGATCTTCGACCTGCACAAAAAGACCCTGGTGCTGCGTGACCTGGTGGCCCACGGGCAAAAGTCCGGTGAAAACTTCGCCACTCAATTTTCCAATAACGAGGGCAGCCACCAATCCAGCCTGGGTCTGTTTCGTACTCAAGAAAGCTATCAGGGTGCCAACGGCTACTCATTGCGCATGGACGGACTGGAACCGGGTTTCAACGACAGCGCCCGTGACCGTGCCATCGTGATCCATCCGGCCAGTTACGTGAATCCTCTGTGGAGCCAGACCCAAGGCCGCATCGGTCGCAGTCAGGGCTGCCCTGCCGTACGCCCGCAGATTGCCCGTACCGTGGTAGACAAACTCAAGGACGGGCAGTTCATGTTTGCCTGGTACCCGGATCAAAAGTGGCTGCAATCTTCGGCTTACCTCAACTGCAAACCGCGGTTGGTGGCCAGTATTGTCTCGTCAAAAAAGGGCTGACAGTAACGCCACACCTCGTAGCAGCTGTCGAGCTCTGCGAGGCTGCGTTCGGCGGCGAAGCCGTCGTAAACCCGTCAACACAATGCATCAGACACGTCGCCAGGCGGGAGCGAGGTTTCAACCCACACCTCCTTTGTAGAACTTGCGACGATTGCATTGTCGAACGCAGCCTCGCACACCTCGTCAGTTGCTACAAAAATTGTTATCCATTACCGACTTCTTTGAGCTGAAAGCGACACGCTGCCCGGTCTTTCATTGACTGATCGGGCCAAGCGCTATTTATTACTATTAATCCGCATTAATACGATAAATAGAACATATGCTAAGTCGCCCGCTGCGCCGCAAACGCCAGAAGCTCTCCGATGTGATTGTCGAATCGGTCAAGCGCTCGATTGTGACCGACGCCCTCAAGCCCGGCGATCGCCTGCCCACTGAGCGAGAACTGATGGAGAGCTTTCAGTGCTCCAAAGGGTCGGCCCGCGAAGCCCTCAAGGCACTGGAAGTTGAAGGGCTGGTCAGCACCCGCACCGGCCCCAGCGGCGGCGCCTATTTGAATCAGGCCGGCACCGAACCCGCGAGCCGCGCCTTGCGCAACTATCTGCACTTTCAGCATCTGGATGGTGAGCAGGTCTATCAACTGCGCAAAGTCATCGAGGTCGAGCTAGCCGTGTCCGTTATTGGCCGACTCAGTGCCCAGGACTTCGCGGCCCTGCAAACCAATGTCGATTTTTGCAGCACCCCCGAAGACAGCGAGGCGGGCCAGCGCGAACAACGTCTGGCGGAGCTTGAGTTTCACACCCTGCTGGCCCGCGCCTGCCCCAACCCGTTACTGAGTTTTATGGCGCAATTCCTCAACGATTTACTGCGCGATCTGGTGGTGCTGAAAAAAGCCTATAAACCCAAGCGCAAGCAATTCGACGCGGCCAACCTCGACTATCACAAGCAACTATTGATTGCCTTGCGTGCTGAAGACGAACCGCGCGTGCGCACGTTGATGCACGAGCACATGTGCGATGCCGAACACCATATGACGGCACTTGAAGGTCAAGTCAGCCCACACTTTCTGCTGGAGTTCGATCACAGCTAAAGCCATACCCTGTTAGCCAACACCTATAAAAAAGGCCTGCCCACAGGCCCTGTTCTGCGGTTTGCCATTGCTACTCCTGCCAATAATTAAATCAGGGAGTCATTCCATGCAGCGTCGTACGTTGTTGAAAGCGGGTCTGGCGGCTGCCGGTGCTCTTGGCCTCGCGCCGGGCATCCGTCAGGCCTTCGCCAGCGAACCCTTTACCTTTTATGGCCTCAAGTCGATGTCCGGGCCTTTCGCCAGTTATGGCAAGTTTGCCGACATGGGCTCGCGTCTGGCTGTTGAGCAATACCCGCAACTGCTCGGCAGACCGCTCCATTACAAGGTCATCGACACGGAAGGCAATGCCGGCAAGGCGGTGCGCAAAGTGCAGGAAGCCATCGCCCAGGACGGGGCACGATTCTTTCAGGGCTGCACGCTGTCCTCATCGGCGCTGGCCGTGGCCAAGGAAGTGAACAAGGCTGGCGGGGTGTTCATGACGCCCGTGGGTGCCGATGAAGTCACCGGCAAGGACTGCAACAGTGCGACCTTTCGCTGGTCGGTGCCGACCTACGGTGCCATTCGAGAAACCCTGGTGCCCCTGATCAAAACCCTGCCCGATGCCAAACGCTGGTACACCATCACCCCGCAGTACGTGTTCGGCGAAGCGCTGTTGGACGGCACCCGCCAAGTGCTTGAAGAGCACGGTCTGGAACACATCGGCAACAGCTATCACTCGCTTCAGGAGCAGGAGTTTTCCGGTTACCTGACCAATGCCATAGTCGCCAAACCCGATGTGCTGGTGCTGCTCAACTTTGGCAGCCAATCGAACAATGCGCTGCGTCAGGCGGTGAATTTCGGCATCAAGGAGCGGATGAAAGTGCTGCTGGTCTGGTCTGCCGGGCTGGATCAATTTCAAGAGCTGGGCAGCGACATTCTCGAAGGCGTGTACCTCGGGGCGCAGTACTGGCATCAGGTCGATACCCCGCTCAACCGCGAACTGGTCAAAGCCACTCAGGCCAAATACGGCATTAACCCTACCTACCCGCTGGCGGCTGATTACATCAGCACCAAGGTGATGCTCGACACCATCGCGGCGACCGGCAGCTTCGACGGGCCGACCGTCGCCAAAGCCATGCAAGGCCTGAACTACCAAGGCCCAACGGGAGCGGAGTCAATCCGCGCCGGTGACCATCAGGTGATCAAGGATTACTACCTGCTGGTGGGCAAACCCGCCGATCAGATGAAGGACGCGGACGATCTGGCCTCGGTGATCAGCTCCGGGCGCTCGTTTGCGCCAGTCGAAAGCACGGGTTGCGTGCTGGGCTAAATCACGGTTTTCAAGCACCTTTCAACGGGCAGTCGATGACGCATGTTCGTCTGCCGAGGGTAACTGCATGCTCGAACTTTACCTGTTTCAGATTCTCAACGGCCTGGGCCTGGGGATGATCTACTTCTTGATCGCAGTGGGACTGACGATCATTTTTGGCCTGCTCAACTTCGTTAACTTTGCCCACGGGGCGTTTTTTCTGCTGGGCGCCTATATCTGCTACACGGTGGTCAGCCTGACCGGCAACTTCTGGCTGTCACTGCTGTTCGCGCCCTTGCTGGTGGCGGCTCTGGCATGGCTGATCGAGCGCCTGCTGATCCAGCGCATATATCACCTGCCGCACATGTTCCAGATTCTGGTGACGCTGGGTATTGCCCTGATCATTCAGGAAGCCAGCGTGATGATCTGGGGCCCGGTGGGTAAAAGCGTGGCCGTGCCACAGCTGCTGCGTGGCGTGCTGGTGATCGGCGACTTCGTGTACCCCTACTACCGCTTGTTCCTGATCGCCTTCTCGGCGCTGATCGGTTTCGCCCTGTGGCTGCTGCTGGAGCGCACACGCTTTGGCGCGCTGGTTCGCGCGGGCAGCGAAAGCACCGAAACCGTCTCCCTGCTGGGCACCAACATCTTTCGACTGTTTTCCATGACCTTCGCGCTTGGCGCGGGTCTAGCCGGGATTGCCGGTGTGCTGTTCGCGCCATTACGCGGTGCGCAGCCCTTCGTGGGCCCGGAAATCCTCGGTGTGGCCTTTGTGGTCGTGGTTATCGGCGGCATGGGTTCGTTCAGTGGTGCGCTGGTCGGCGGTTTGCTGGTGGGCGTGGTGCAAAGCCTGATGACAACTATCTGGCCTCAGGGCGCCAGCCTGATGATCTACGGCGCAATGGCCGTGGTGATTCTGCTGCGCCCTTATGGCCTGTTCGGGAGAGCCTGACATGAATGAGAAAAACCCCCTGCCCTTCGCCAAAACCCAGTCGCGCTCCATGCTGCTGTTGGTGATTGCGGTCTTGATTGGCCTGCCGCTGGTGCTGCCCTCGGCCACTCTGGCCACTGAAATCCTGATCTTCGCCATGGCTGCACTGGCCTGCAACCTGCTGCTGGGCTACACCGGCTTGCTGTCTTTCGGCCAAGGCATTTTCTTTGGTGCCGGTTCTTACTGCGCGGCCTTGCTGATGATTCACCTGCATCTGGGCCTGTTCAGTGCCTTGCTCGGTGCCGCGCTGGTGGGCGCCTTTCTGGCGTTTCTGGTGGGCGCACTGGCCATCCGCCGAACCGGTATTTATTTCGTGATGCTGACGCTGGCCTTCAGCCAGATGGCTTATTTCCTGACCTATACCCTGAGCGACTGGACCGGCGGCGACAACGGCCTGCTGGACGTGCCCCGCCCCGAAATTCGCATCGGCGATACCGTACTGTTGTCCCTCAGTGACGCACGCTATTTCTACGGCTTTGTCGCCGTGCTGTTCCTGCTGATTTTTATCGGCGCCCGCCGGGTGATTACGTCGCCTTTCGGCAGCACGTTAATGGCCATCCGGGAAAACGAAACCCGCGCCGCCGCCATTGGCTACGACACCCGACACTTCAAGATTCTGGTGTTTATGTTGTCCGGCGCCGTCACCGGAGTGGCCGGAGCGCTCTACGCCATGCTGTTGCATTTTGTCCCACTGTCCAACATCGACCTCGCCATGTCGGAGAACATTCTGATCATGACCATTGTCGGCGGCACCGGGTCGTTGTTCGGCTCCTTGCTGGGTGCAGGCACCATCGTGTTACTGGGCGATTTCCTGTCTGACTTGTGGCCACGCTGGCTGATGCTGCTGGGGGTCATTTTGATTCTGGTGGTGGTGTTTATGCGCGGCGGTTTGTGGGGCGGATTGTCGAGCCTGTTTGAACGGATCAAGGGCTCGCGTAAAAGCCAACAGCCCCTTCAGGAGGAACAGCCATGAGCACCCCACAGCCCCTGCTGCAAACCGAAAACCTGCAACTGGCCTACGGCGCCTTCAATGCGGTCAACGGCGTCAACCTGAAGGTCGAGCAAGGCACCATTCACACCGTGATAGGCCCTAACGGCGCAGGCAAGACCAGCCTGTTCCACTGTTTGACCGGAGAGCGTCAGGCCACTGGCGGTGCCATTGTGTTTGATGGCAAGAACATCATTAAAAAGCCCTCCCACGGCCGCGTTGCGCTGGGCATGGCCCGCTCATTCCAGCTCACCAGCCTGTTTCAGAACCTCAGTGTGCGCGAGAACTTGCGTCTGGCGGCCCAAGGCCGGGATGGACTGGGCGCCCTAAATTTCTGGCGACACGTGGACAGCCGCCGCCAGCACCACGACATGGCCGACCAGGTGCTCGAACGCCTGCAACTGACTCAACGCGCCAACACCCTGGCCGGAGAGCTGTCTCACGGCCAACAGCGGGTGCTCGAAGTGGGCATGTCGATCTGCTCCAAACCCAAGTTGCTGATGCTCGACGAGCCGACCTCGGGCATGGGCATCGACGACATCCCGATCATGACCCAACTGATCAGCGACCTGGGACGCGACCACACCGTGCTGCTGATTGAACACAACATGAGCATTGTCATGTCCATCAGCCAGCGCATCACTGTGATGAGCCAAGGCCAGATTCTGGTCGAAGGCACACCTGAATTTGTCCGCGCCGATGAACGTGTACGCACCGCCTACCTGGGAGAAGCCGCCTGATGCTGACTGTCGACACTATCCATTCCTACTACGACAAGAGCCACGTCCTTGAAGGCGTTTCGTTACAGGTCAATCCGGGGGAGCTGGTGACGTTGCTCGGGCGCAACGGTGCGGGCAAGACCACCACGTTGCGCAGCATTCTGGGGATTATCTGCCCGCGCCAGGGCCAGGTGCGCTTCAACGGTCAAGACATGGTCGGGCGCAAGGTCTTTGAGATTGCCCGCGAGGGGCTCGCCTTGGTGCCGGAGCATCGCGGCATTTTCCGCTTGCTCAGCGTTGAGGAAAACCTGCGCATCGCCCAGCGCAAAAGCAGCCGCTGGCAACTGGAGGATGTCTACGCGATGTTCCCGCGCCTCAAGGAGCGGCGCAAAAATGCGGGCCATGCGTTGTCCGGCGGTGAACAGCAAATGCTCGCCATCGCCCGGGCACTGGTCAACGACCCCAAGCTGTTGATCCTCGATGAACCTACCGAGGGGCTGGCGCCGGTGATTGTCGATGAGCTGGTGAAGATTTTGCGCACGATCAAGGAAGACGGCCTGCCCGTGCTGTTGGTGGAGCAGAACCTGAAGGTCTGCGACGCACTTGCCGACCGCCATTACGTACTCGAACAAGGCCGGGTGGTGTACGAAGGCAGCGCTGCCGAGTTTCGTGCCGACCCGACCATCAAAAACCGTTATCTGGCCCTGAGCGCCTGAAGGAGAACACTCGTCATGAACAGTCCTATCGCCCTGTCCAATGTGTTTAACAGCAACGCGCCGCTGATTAACCGTGAGCGTTTGTGGCAGTCATTGATGGATCTCGCGCAACTCGGCGCCACGGCCAAGGGCGGGGTTTGCCGTCTGGCCCTCACTGACCTTGACCGCCAGGCCCGGGATTTGTTTGTGCGCTGGTGTGAAGACGCCGGTTGCACCGTCAGTGTTGACGCCATCGGCAATATCTTCGCGCGCCGCGCCGGGCGTCAACCCGACCTGGCGCCGGTCATGACGGGCAGTCATATCGACACCCAGCCCACGGGCGGAAAGTTCGACGGTTGTTACGGGGTCATGGCCGGGCTGGAAGTGATCCGTACTCTCAATGATTTGAATCTCGTCACCGAGGCGCCCATCGAGGTCGTGGTGTGGACTAACGAAGAAGGTTCGCGTTTCCCGCCGTGCATGATGGGTTCCGGGGTGTTCGCCGGCAAATTTGACCTCCAAGACACCCTCGACAAACAGGATGAACAAGGCGTCTCGGTCGGCGCCGAGTTACAGCGCATTGGCTACGCCGGCAGCCGTGCGGTGCTGGGGCATCCCGTGGGCGCGTATTTTGAAGCCCATATCGAGCAAGGCCCGGTGCTGGAAGACCAGGCCATCACCATTGGCGTGGTGATGGGTTGCCTGGGGCAAAAATGGTTTGACCTGACCTTGACTGGCGTCGAGGCCCACGCCGGGCCGACCCCGATGCACCTGCGCAAGGATGCACTGGTCGGGGCCGCGCACGTCGTCAGCGCGGTCAACCGCATTGCCCTGCACCATCAGCCACACGCCTGCGGCACCGTCGGCTGCCTGACCCTGCACCCCGGCTCGCGCAATGTCATCCCCGGTCAGGTGCACATGACCATCGACCTGCGTCACCTGCATGAAGATCAGCTGCAAGCCATGGTCGATGAAGTGCGCAACGCCATTGAAGACGCCAGCACCGCCCACGGTTTGAGCTACACGTTGACGCCCACCGCCGACTTCCCGCCACTGGACTTCGACCCTGCGTGTGTCGATGCCGTGCGCAAAGGCGCGCAGCAGTTGGGGCTTAGCCATATGGAGATTGTCAGCGGTGCCGGGCACGACGCTATCTTCGTCGCTGAACTGGGCCCCGCCGGTATGATTTTCGTGCCGTGCGAAGGCGGTATCAGCCATAACGAAATTGAAAATGCCGCACCGCAGGATCTGGCCGATGGCTGCGCCGTGCTGCTGCGGGCCATGGTCAATGCGGCGCAGGGGGGGCAAGAAAAATGAGCCAGCCGACTGACATAGGCCAAATGAGCGCCGTTGAATTGCTGGGCCGCTACCGCGATAAAAGCCTGTCCCCGGTGGACGTGACTGAAGATGCGCTGGAACGTATCGAACGCTTCAATCCGCTGGTCAACGCTTACTGCCATATTGATGCCGACGGTGCACTGCGCGCTGCCCGCGCCTCGGAACAACGCTGGCTTAAAGGCGAACCCTGCGGCGCTCTGGATGGTGTTCCAGCCTCCATCAAAGACCTGACGCTGACCCAGGGCATGCCCACGCGTAAAGGCTCACGAACCACCTCGGCACAAGGCCCGTGGGACGTAGATGCACCGTTCACCGCTTTTATGCGCCAAGCCGGAGCCGTGTTGCTAGGCAAAACCACCACCCCGGAATTTGGCTGGAAAGGCGTCACGGACAACCCGCTGTATGGCATCACCCGCAACCCGTGGGACACCCGCATGACGGCAGGCGGCTCATCTGGCGGTGCGGCGGCCGCTGCTTCCCTCAATCTGGGGGTTTTGCATCAGGGCAGCGATGCTGGAGGCTCGATCCGCATTCCCTGTGCCTTCACAGGCACTTTCGGGATCAAACCGACCTTTGGCTATGTGCCGCAATGGCCTTCCAGCTCAATGACCATCCTCTCGCATCTGGGGCCGATGACCCGCACTGTCGAGGATGCCGTGTTGATGCTGCAAACCGTCGCCCGACCGGATGCCCGGGATGGCCTGATCGGCGCACCGCGAGCCACACCGTGGTTACCCGCAGAGCACAGTCTCAAGGGACTGCGCATTGCTTACAGTGCCGACTTGGGGCACATCAAAGTCGATCCGCAGGTGGCTGCCGTCATCGCCCGTGCGGTGGCGCGGCTGAGTGAACTGGGCGCAGAAGTCGAGCACGTTGACCCGGGCTTCAGTGATCCGCTGGAGACGTTCAATACGTTATGGTTTGCCGGCGCAGCGCGTCTGGCCGGGCAACTGGACAGTGCCCAACGCGACCTGCTCGATCCGGGCTTGCAACGCATTGCCGCACTGGGCCAAGGCATCAGCCTCAGCGATTACAGCAGGGCCCTTGAGGCCCGCGCCGCGCTCGTGGCGCAGATGAGCGAATTCCATCAACGCTACGATATTCTGGTGACACCGATGCTGCCCATCACCGCGTTTGCGGCCGGGCATAACGTGCCACCCGATTCGCACTACGGCGAATGGATGCACTGGACGCCCTTCAGCTACCCCTTCAACCTGACTCAACAACCTGCCGCGTCAGTGCCCTGTGGTCTGGCCCAGAACGGCTTGCCGGTCGGCTTGCAAGTGGTCGGCGCACGATTTGCCGATGACGCAGTGCTCAGGGTCTGTCGGGCCTATGAGAAACATTTCCCGAGTCGCCATCCGCACGCGCCTGTTAACCGGTAAATCCTCGCAGAGGTATCGTCTATGACCTACAGCGCTTAATGGAATGCGCCATTAAGCACTTCATAGATGATGCCGCTGGCCAAAGACACCAGAATCAAGTCAGTCCCTGCCTGACGCCACTCATAGCCTTCATAGTGAGGCAATTGTTTGGCCAGACGACCGTCAAGTTTTTTGCCGATACCCGGTGGCAGTGGCTTGCCCCGTGCAAGGTTCTTTTGAACACCCGGCGGCAATGCAGGGCCAGGACTCCAGTAATCGCGATGTTGACCCACGATGCCCAACGCATGCTGGCGGTTAACGCTTGGCCCCTTGTTATGTGCCTTCCCTTCTGGATGCTTGCCTTGCGACTGATTGCCGCCTGGCTTGCCTTGAGGCATGCCTTGCTGCTGATTACCGCCTGGCTTGCCCTGATGCATGTCTTGAGGTTTTTGCCCCTGCTGACCTTGCGGGTTCCCTTTGTCGAAACCATTACCCGGTCCATTGCCGTTTCCAGGATCAGCCAGAGCAGTCACTGAACCGCAGGCAAGCGCCAGGCAAGTCAATGCAGTCATCAAAGAACGTGAATTGAACATATCAATACTCTCAAAAGGAAATTTTCTACCGGTTGTAGACCCCAAATGTGCGTTTGGTTCAACGAACGTCGGGGGGGTTGTAATAGTTCGTATACTGAGCATATTGTATGGCAGCGTCTTACTCCACTAATAACAACAAGGAATAACGCCATGCAATTCCACCTCAACGGGTTCCAGTCGGGCGACCCGGAACTTCATGCTGCACTCCCGCCTCTCCTGCTGCCAGAGACCGTGGATGTACTCATCGTCGGCAGTGGCCCGGCGGGTTTACTGCTGGCGGCACAACTGGCCAGATTCCCAAGCATAGCAACCCGTGTAGTCGAGCGCCGTGAGGGTCGATTGCAATTGGGACAGGCTGACGGAATCGCCTGCCGAACCGTTGAAATGTTCCATGCGTTTGGCCTCGCCGAAAAACTGCTGCGCGAAGCCTGCTGGGTCAATGAAACCGCATTCTGGCGGCCCAAGGCGGACGACCGACAGCGCATCGAACGCACCGGTCGGGTGCTGGATACCGAGGACGGCCTTTCGGAGTTTCCCCACGTCATCGTCAATCAGGCCCGCATCCAGGACTACCTGCTCGATAGCATGCTCAAGTTGCCGCAACGGCTGGAACCCGATTACAACCTGGAATTGGTCGACGTCATCCGCGATGAACATTCAACACACCCCGTTCTGGCGACGCTGAAACGCACCGACACCGGGCAGACGGTGAAGATTCGCACTCGCTATCTGGTCGGCTGCGACGGAGCGCGCAGCAAGGTACGTACGGCTATTGGTCAGCAATTGCGCGGTGACGCCGCCAACCATGCCTGGGGCGTTATGGACATACTGGCCGTGTCGGACTTCCCCGATATTCGGCTCAAGGTGGCCATTCAATCAGCTGATGCCGGCAACCTGCTATTCATTCCACGCGAAGGTGGGCATCTGGTTCGCATGTACGTCGATCTGGGTGTAGTCACCGAAGAAAACCGCGCAGCGATCCGTGAAACCAGCGCCGAACAACTGATCGAAACGGCACAACGCATCTTGCAGCCCTACACATTGGACGTGAAAAAAGTCGTCTGGTGTTCCGTCTACGAGGTGGGTCAGCGCCTGACGGAGCGATTCGATGACGCCGTTGACGCGGCAGGCACACACCGCGAACCGCGTATATTCATCGCGGGCGACGCCTGTCACACCCACAGCGCCAAGGCCGGACAAGGCATGAACGTCTCAATGCAGGACGCCTTCAACCTGGGCTGGAAAATCGCGGCTGTGCTTGAAGGCCGGAGCCCCTGCTCACTGCTGGCCAGTTATTCACAAGAGCGTCAGCCAGTGGCTCAAGAATTGATCGGCTTCGACAAGGAATGGTCAGCCATGATCGGTGCGCGCCCAAAAGACCCGCTTGACCCCACCGCCGGGGGTGTAGATCCGGCAGCGTTGCAAGCCTATTTTGTGCAAGCAGGCAAATACACGGCGGGGGTCGCTACCCGTTATCGGCCAGGCCCTTTGACCGGGCTCGGCACTTGGCAAGCACTCGCCAGCGGTCTGCTCATCGGCACCCGTTTTCACTCGGCACCGGTGATTCGTGTGGCCGACGCTCGTCCCATGCAATTAGGTCACACGGTAACCGCCGACGGCCGATGGAGGCTTTTCGCCTTTGCCGATGCCTCAGGTGAGGCATTACACGCGCTGTGCAACTATCTGCAGCACCATCCTGACTCGCCTGTTCGCAGATTCACCGCCCCGGGCGCAGATCTCGACAGCGTGCTTGATGTACGCGCCGTTTATCAGCAAGGGCACCGAGACCTTAACGTCGAGCAACTGCCCTCCCTCTTGTTGCCACGTAAAGGAAGTCTTGACCTGATTGACTACGAGAAAGCGTTCAGCGTTGACCCACAGGCCAACATCTTTGAATTGCGCGGCATTGATCGTCAACGCGGCGCACTGGTACTGGTGCGGCCGGATCAGTATGTGGCGCATGTCCTTGCACTGGACGGATACACCGAACTGGAGGCATTCTTTGAACCCGTTTTGATCACTCACTAATTAAGGCCCCATCGTGCCGACTGACAACTCACCCAGGATTCTCGCGCACACCGGTAGCTTGATACGTCGCGCCCAACAGCGTCACGTTGCAATCTGGATGCGCGAAGTCTCCACTGACGTCACCAGCGTGCAATACGCAGTCCTGCTGGTGCTTGAGCAACGTCCTGGCGTCAGTCAGCGCGAATTGGGCGATGAGCTTGACCTTGACCGTTCCACCATCGCCGAACTGGCTGCGCGCATGGTACGTAACGGTCTGGTCGAACGGATCAGCGACCCCCATGACAAACGCCGCAACACCCTGTTCCTGACAACAACGGGGCGAGCGTTGCTGGCTGAGCTCAAGCCCCGAGTAGACAACGTCGAGCGAGTGCTCACACAAGAGCTGAGCATTGCCGAGCGCGACACGTTGCGCCACCTTATCGAGCGTTTGCTCATCCCCTGCGAGCCATGAGGTTCTGAGAAGAGCGTTGATTCAACATGAGCACCCAGCTCCAGCCGCGATGCAGTAAAAAACTGGCGCCCTCTGGGTATGCCCCTCTCCAGTTCAAACAGTGACTGCCCCCTTGGGGCGGCAGATCGTAACGTGCAGATCACCACGGCAATTATTACTATCCTGAAAAGCACGCAGTAAAGCAGTCCCCTAATAGCTCACAGAGATATGTCGAATGACGAATCATGAAACCATTGTCACCAGAGCCACCGAATCCGACCTGGACGGCATTCTAGAGCTTCAGGCCGAGAATCAGGCAGCACGGGGAGGCTCACTTTCTGCAAGCCTGCCTCGATCTCGCGTGATGGATATGATGAAGGAAATGCCTCTGATTGTTTCGCGACGTGGCGAGCGTGTGACCGCATTTCTGATGACGACCAGTCGGGCCATGAATGCCGATCTCCCCATCGTACAGGCGATGTTCGCTGCCTATCACGGAGCACCTGATGCCTATGTCTATGGCCCAATCTGTGTTGGCGAACAAGAGCGTGGCAAAGGCCTGGCACAGAAACTGTTTGCAGACCTCAGACGTCTGGAACCGGGCCGTGAGGGCGTTCTTTTCATCCGTACAGACAATGAAGCGTCGCTTCGTGCTCACCTAAAAATGGGAATGAAAGAAGTCGCTGGATTCTCATTCAACGGCTCCGATTACGCCGTTTTCTCATACATTGGATAAGTGCCCCGGTAATGGTTGGCGACCAAAAAGGGGCTAAAACATTCATCACCTCTACGTATACCCATGGCTCACCGGGCACTAAAGAAATCGTCAACAAAAAGGTCTCCGGCCAACCTGTTCTTGTCGATGCTCAAGGCAGTGATTTCGGTGAGTACTTCCTGATCACGACTGCAAATAGACGCTCGTCAGGTCAGTCGGCAAAGGACTGTTCCACTCAAAATGAACGTATACAGTGAAAACCATCGGAAACTTTGTATACACCTCACGAGGGCAACACCATGGCTTCTCCAGTGCTGTCATTCCGTGTCGAACAGACGCTGGTGGAACAGCTTGATCAGCTGTCCGAAGCTACGGATCGCGATCGCCAATACCACCTCAAACGCGCCCTAGCTCGCTACGTCGAGGCTGAGTCCTGGCACATCAAGGCCATTGCCGAAGGCATAGCCGACGCTAACGCAGGCAACCTGACCGACCTTAAAACCATCAAAACCAAATGGGTGAATCGTGCCAAACATCGCGTTGACGGACAAAGCGAGCAGTGATCTCGACTCGATTTACGAGTACTACGAATCACGCTTAGGCTCTGTTGCAGCCGATGCCGTACTGTTCCAGATCATTGAAGCGCTGGAGCAATTGGAAACTTTCACCGGCCTCGGACGCCCATCACAGACGCCCGATGTTCGGGAACTGATTCTGGGCAAATCCCCTTCTAATGCGCCGTACAGGCAAGTGCATGACGAGGTTCAGGTACTGCGTATTCTTCCCCAGCGCACGGAACGACAATAAAACTGGTAACTGCTTGGTCTGCAATACAGGTTCAGGACTTTGTTCTTAGCACGCTTGCATCTGCACACTCTGCGGGTGATCTCTTCCTGACGTCGAGTTGAGAACAACGCGAATGAGATCATCTTGAGCCTATTGATTGAGCTGCGACGATAAGCACACATACCTTGAAAGTGCGTGAGCGGTATGTCCTGCTCATCAAGCTCCGGGCGACAGTCACGCTCACGTCTGTGCATGTTGTGGTCCAGCTTGCGCAAAACCTTGCGGGCATCTCTCATTGCATGACGATCGACCTGACAGTCCCATGCCGGGCGGCCAGTTTACGGGCGAAAGTCTGGCTCTCTTGGTAGACCTGCGCCCCTTCACGAATCAGGGGTATTTGTGGCGTGCAACTGATGCTGCCAGCGATTCGTTTGCGCGCTCTGATGTCTGACTCATAGGTTTCTCCAGGCATTAAAAAACCCGCACAAGGCGGGTTAAGTAGAAAACACAAATCAGCTTAGTTTTAAACATCAAACTTTAGGCAGTGAATTATAAGCATTAAGGAAACGCTGATAAGATATTTCATCGTCAGGCCCGGACTCCCCACCACCACCGCCAATAACATCTATAATCTCGGCCAGAGTAAACGGAGCGAGGATCGGGTTAACAAATTTAAGCTTCTCTTCAACATTACCGAAGGTCACGGGATGACCCGTTTCCAATGATGTTTTAAACACAACCTCTATCGTCTCAAGCTGGACAGATGTTAATACTCCCACAGAACACCTCCTTTCGAGTTTCTGAAATAACCAACCAAGTAGATTATATTTGTTCTACACACAAACCTTCGACCTAATAAAAACCTCTGTCAACTGTCACTTTTCGCAGTTGACAAAGACATATTAGCGAGCAAGTAAAAGTTAAAAAAAAGAATCAATGTTTATGGTTTGGGGTATTACCACCGGTACCGATGATTTTGCCAAGGCCGGTGATGTAGTGGTCTGATGAAACAGGACACCCATTTAGGCGAGAATGCTCGCCAGATCGAGATGTCAGATGACCAAACAACGCCGCTCCTTTACTCCTGAATTCAAGCGCGAGGCTGCCGTCCTCGTGCTCAAACAAAACTACAGCTACATCTAAGCCAGCCGTTCACTCGGCATTGGTGAGTCGGCATTGCGTCGCTGGGTTGACCAGATTCAGAAAGAACATAAAGGCGTCACCCCGCAGAGCAAAGCACAGGATAATGCACCGATGGAGCGCGTATTTCGCAACTTGAAAACAGAATGGATGCCGACCGTGGGCTATCGAACTGCGCAGGAAGCACAGCGCGATATCAGCCATTTTTTGATGCATCGCTACAACTGGATTCGGCCTCACCAATTCAACGTTGGAAAGGCGCCAGCGCGGGCCGAGGAAAAACTTAACGTCGTGTCCGGGATTAGTTGACCACTACAATCACCTTGCCAGAGCTAGGCCCTCAGGACTTTCATAATCAGAGTTTGAGCCAGCTAACTGGCAGTCTTTTTCCGGTTAGACTCATGGATTGTTGTCCGAAAAAGATTTATTCAACAATCCTTCGACAATACTGTCTGGATTTCCTAGCACCTGCTTTGTGAAGGCTTCCTCATCCGCAGAACGTGTCGCAAGAAGTCCCCACGACTTCTTGCCATTCGCACTGAAAACAACGCTTAACTGATTGTTAGCACAGTCATGTGGCTTGCACATATGGCCCACAAGAAAGCTTTTTCCACCTGCCGAAACCTTCTCAACGGGCGTTGCAGTCCCCTGAGCTTTACTCACCCAATCTGGAAAGCTCAGCATCTGTGCATAGGCGTTTTTGTACGGGTCTTTGCTGATGACATCCGGCAAATATTGTTCTGCAGACGCTGCAGATGCTATTAAAAATAAAGAGACTCCGGTCAAAACCGCCAGGTGATTTGCTCTCATTTTGACTCCGTACCAAAATTTAATGATTGAATACTGAACCGCCTGTACAGGGTAGATCAGAATCAGGCATCTACTGAGTTCCTTTCCCCGCAGCACCCTATAATCACGAAGAGCGGAGCTTGCCAAAACCACCAGGGCACCTTTCACCCATTGGAGCTGCCTGGCTAGTCCATTTCGGGCGCCAGCGAAAGGTTCGCTGCGCCATTGGATCTATCTCATATCCTCACGCAGGTCGAACTGATAGGGTCAATCGAATGTAGACACGGCTTTAGGGCTTCTCGCAGGGCTGAAAAGGTTGAGGATCCTAAGGGCCGCAAGGCCGCCTTAAAACTTAACGAAATTGCCATTTCCCCCGACGAGATAGGCAGGGCAGTGGTTTACGCCCCGAATCAGCCGGCTAACGTCACCGTAAACGATCTGATTATCTCGCAGACCCAACAAGACTGGTAAGGGCAAAGCACTTGCCCTGCTCGGCCAACTAGTTACGCGGCGTTGGCATTGACCATATCGGTGAGCACGGGTTGGTGTGAGGCGTCTTTAGCGGACAACTGGCGACCTTAGCCGTTGACCTGCCATGCCCGTGCGGCCCAAGCGCTGCCAGCCATCAGGGCAAAGCTAACCAGCAGCACCCCGCTCCACTTCACCGCGTCGAACTTCACGCCAGCACCTTGAGCGTGGCCAATTTGGTTTTACCTAGTGCGCGAGCCTTCTCCATTTCAAGCATATAGCGCTCGATCATTTCCTTGACTGTGGCACCTACGCGGTGTGCACGCTCAATGGCTCCGGGTTGGTCCAGTTCAGCTTCACGCTTGCGCACCCAAGCTTGGGCGGCCTGTTTACGGGCGAAAGTCTGACTCTCTTGGTAGACTTGCGCCCCTTCACGAATCAAGGGTATTTGTGCCGTGTAACTGATGCTGCCAGCGATGCGTTTGCGCGCTCTGATCGTGGCTATGGTCAACTGGTACAATTCAAAAATGAGATGGAAAATTGTACCGTGGGCCGTCAGAAACGTCCTTATACCCCCTAAAACACGCCTAAAACACGTAGAGCAAAATGGTACAGAAATCAGCTATAACCCACGTAAACACAGGCTCTGCGGTGTCCAGACGCTTTAGCGTGGCCCCTATGATGGATTGGACAGACCGTCATTGCCGTTTCTTCCTGCGCCTGCTGTCCAAAAACGCATTGCTGTATACCGAAATGGTTACCACTGGCGCGTTGATCAACGGCGATGCCGAACGCTTTTTGCGCCATGACGAGACCGAGCACCCTCTAGCCCTGCAATTGGGCGGCAGCACGCCTGCAGATTTGGCCGTGTGCGCGCGCATGGCGCAGGAGGCCGGGTATGACGAGGTGAATTTGAATGTCGGCTGCCCCAGTGATCGGGTGCAAAACAATATGATCGGCGCTTGTTTGATGGCACACCCGGCGCTCGTGGCGGATTGTGTGAAAGCCATGCGCGACGCGGTGTCGATACCCGTCACAGTCAAGCATCGCATCGGTATCAACGGCCGCGACAGTTATGCCGAGCTTTGTGATTTCGTCGGTACGGTGCGTGACGCCGGATGCACCAGTTTCACTGTGCACGCGCGTATTGCCATTCTGGAAGGGCTTTCACCCAAGGAAAACCGTGACATTCCGCCCCTGCGCTATGACGTGGCAGCACAGGTTAAAAAGGATTTTCCTGAACTCGAGATCATCCTCAATGGCGGCATCAAAACCCTTGAACAATGCCAGGAACACTTGCAGGTGTTCGATGGTGTGATGCTCGGCCGGGAGGCTTATCACAATCCGTATATTTTGGCCGAGGTCGATCAGCAGCTATTCGGCAGTACTGCCCCTGTGATTAGCCGGGCACAAGCGTTGTCTCTGTTACGACCTTACATCGCCGCGCATATTGCAGCGGGTGGTTCGATGCATCACATCACGCGGCATATTCTTGGATTGGGTCAGGGTTTCCCTGGCGCACGGCGCTTCAGGCAGTTGCTGTCGGTGGATATTCATAAAGCAGCAGATCCTTTGGCGTTATTGGATCAAGCCGCTGAGCTGCTGGAAGGCCGCTGACGTTCAGCCATCAAAAAAGGGGCCGTTCCTGCGCAGGAACGGCCCCTTTTTTTGATTTCTGTCACACCTGACTCAATGCCGCTCCAGAGCGTTCACCAAGTCATGGAACGCTTCATGGTTCGAGTCGTTAAGGCCCATCAAGATTTTGTGGGCCTCCAGTACTTTGACCCGCACCACCTCCTCAGTCTGATCCTGAGACGGCAGGTCTGTGAGGCAGTCAGGGCACGGTATCGGCTTGCCGATAATGTTGAACACCTGATCGAAGCCCATCGACTCCAGCAGTCGGGTGATGTCTTCGTGGGTGGTGACCACTGTTGGCAACAAACCTATTTTTTGGCGCGACAAAATAGACAGCTTCGCCAGCAAACCCAATGTGGTGCTGTCGATGCTGAGTGTTTCGGTGAGGTCTATCACGATGGCGTTGAAGTTCAACGCGGTGAAGATCCTCTCGATTGTCGCATCCAGGGCCGAACACAACGTCAGACGCACTTCACCCACAAACTTCAGGACGAAGGTACCGTCCTGTTCGGCGAACTGAATTCTACCGGTACTCATTTAAGATTCCTGCTCAACACCAACAAGGCGATATCATCCGGCATCTCCCCGAGTGTAGCTAATCCGAAAACCTGACGCAGACCATCCAGGCTGCCGCCTGCTGCTTTTACCAATTGAGGCAACGCAGCTTCTTTCTCTTTGAGCGTAGGCTCATCCAAGAGATCCAATATGCCGTCCGACATCAGCGTAAGGCTGAAAACGTCCGGCAATTTCAAAACATGATCTTCATACGTGGCTTCGTTGAACAAGCCAACAGGCAGCCCTCGCCCTTCCAGGTAACTCACGCTGTCAGGGGTGTACAGCACCGGCAATGGCAGATGACCGCCAATACTATAGGTCAGCTCACCGGTCTCTTCATTGATGACACCCCCTACCATAGTCACATGCTTGCCCAGCTTGCAGTTGATCAAGCCGCGGTTGATGTGCCCCAGTACTTCAGACGGCTTGAACTCTGGCAAGGTTCCGTTTCGCTTGGACTCAAACAGTAAGCGGGTGGTCATGAATTTAAGCAGTACGGTCACAAATGCTGAAGAGGCACCGTGCCCTGAAACGTCAGCCAGATAAAAGGCTACACGACGCTCATCAACCCTGAAGTAGTCGACAAAATCGCCAGACAAGTACAGGGACGGAATAATCTGATGAGCAAAGTCGAAGTCATCAATAGACCACGGGCTGATAGGCAGCATGTTCATTTGAACCTGCCGGCCAGCATTCTGGTCTTCTTGCAATAAATTGAGACTGGCTGCGAGTTCGCGGTTAGCCGACTCGAGCTTGTCACGGTAGCGCTGGTTCTCAAGCAACAACTGAGCACGATCCAGCGCTCGATGAACGGAGTGCTCCAGCACGGCAAGGTCTTCAAGCGGCTTGATCAGGTAGTCAGCAGCCCCCAGGCGCAACGCCTCAACCACATCACTCATGACCCCCGCGCCCGATATGACGATCACCGGCATTTGCGGTGAGCGCTCGGCAATCTGACGGATAAGCTCCAGGCCACTCATTTGCGGCATACGCAGATCACAGATCACCAGATCGGGCGATTGCTGCTCGAACACCTGTAGACCCTGTATGCCATTACTGGCTTGCAGGACACTGAAGCCACTGTCTTCAAGATAGGCCGCCAAACTGGCGCGCACTACTTCGTCGTCATCGATGATCAGCAGCGTGGCACTGGTTTTTTGCATGTGGGCAAACGGCGCCAGAATGAGGTTGGCGTCGAATCACGAACGCATCGGACTCAACGACTGAAATGGCTTGTGAACATCCCTGTTTCAAATCGATTGTCGTGCTCGATCCGCTAAAGGTGCCCGTGTAAGGCGCAGACGGTACTCCCATCCGCGTGGGGTTTCAAGCTTAGGGCGATGGTGGACTTGAGTGTTCGCCGGGTTAAATTCCAGGGAGTTATAAGAACCCCGACAACCCCAACAAAAACCGAGGTATAAACAGGCTTAAACGCGATTAATACTCATCCCAAGCGCATAAAAAAACGGCCGCGGGGGCCGTTTTTTACCAAGCTTCAGGCGAATTAAAAGTCGTCTTCAACCTGACCGTCTTTAACACGGAACTCACGGCTCTGCAGATAGGCATTACGAATAAACACGTAACGGTCGCCGGTAATCAACTTTTCAGCCGACAGCAAGCTGGCACGGGTATCAATGACTTCCATGGCAGCGGTGGTGTTGCGCGCCGGGATGTCATGCATGTAGCGGTACGGTTCGACAAAGGTATCCGGGTAGATGCCAATCGCGTCACGCACAGTGCTTGGGCCCAATAGCGGCAGAACCACATAGGGGCCGCTGGCGACACCCCAACGGCCCAGGGTTTGACCGAAGTCTTCATCGTTGCGTTGCAGGCCCATTTTTGTGCCCACGTCAAAGAAACCACCCACACCAATAATGGTGTTCATCAACAGACGAGCGGTGTCTACGCCAGCCGCTTGCGGCTTGGCTTGCAAGACGTTGTTGGCCAGGTTGCGCACGTCACCGATATTTCGGTACATGTTGTGGATGCCATCTTCCAGGAATTGCGGGGTTATGAACTGATAACCCTGTGCAAGTGGCTTCAGGGCATAGGTGTCCAGTTTTTCGTTGAAGATGAAAACAACACGGTTGACCCCTTCCCATGGGTCATCTTCGGTCGCGGCATTGGCCGCGAATGGCGCCATCGCCACACCGGCACAGACTAAAACTTGAGCGAGACGATCAGTCCAGCGCATAGCACAGCTCCTTGAAAATACTTAGTTACTTGGGCGCTACGCCCTGGGTCAGTGGTGGAGTATAACGGCAATTGCATTTATCACAGCCCCAAAGAAACACCCTACACAGACATATGCACGCGCCCGACGTTCAATACGTCAGCGTCATTGCCCATAAAGCTCGTCTATGCGCCCAGGGATTTTTGATTGAGATCATGCACGCGCAGCCCGGGTGGATTAATCTAGACACCCGTTATCGACCTTTTGCCAACATCGAAGGTCTACACCAGAGCCTATCAATAAAGGATGAATGCTATGCCTGCCCGCGAACTGCAACAACAACTCGACACCTTGCGCGAGCAACTGGAACAGAATCCGCCGCTCACTCAAGATGAGCGTCAGCAATTAAACGATCTCTCGACACAAATTCAGGCTCAGATTGATCTTGATAAAAGCACCAAGGACAAAAGCCTGGCAGATGGCGTCAATCTAGCCATAGAGCGCTTTGAACTGGAACACCCAGCGCTGGCCGGTACGCTGCGTAATATTGTGCAAACCTTGGGCAATATCGGCATCTAAACGTCCGCAATAGCCAAAAACAACAAAGCCCCGACTCATCCGAGCCGGGGCTTTGTTTTATCACTCAGGCTGTCAGAGCCCTGTTTGACCACTCAGTGCCAAGTCCAACAACTCACGGTTGGCCACGGCATACATTGCATAATCGTTGCCCGTCGCTGCACGCAGGTCCACCAGCATTGAACGCCAGCGTTCAACCATCGAATGGTTCTGCTCAAGCCACAACGCCAGACGCGCTTCGATCTCAAGCGGTGCATCCGCCATTTGCAGTACCGATACGGTAATTGCTCGCTGCTGCCAGTCGATATCGTCACGGAAGGCTTCACGCGCCAGCGCCTGCCAATTGTTCTCCACTGGCAAGTTGCTGATCTGCTGCAAGTACCAGGTGAGGTCCAGCGCACTGCCTACCGCGAAATAGGCCTTGGCAACATCCGCTGCGTTCTGACCCGTCACATCCGACGCTTCGATGATGGGCAGCAGGGTGTACAAGTGCGTCGTACCGGCCACCATGCGGGCCAGCAACTCAGGCACTCCAGCAGCCACATACGCCTGATAACGGGTCTGCCAGCCTTCGCGGGTCGGCCCTTCCAGCAGCTCGTCAAGCTTGAGCCCCAATGCCGCCAGATGTGGACCAAAGTGGGCCACATCACGTGCCGCATCCAATTCGTTGCGACGACTGCGCAGGAACCAGCGCGTGGCTCGACGACCCAGACGCATCAGCTCATCCATCAGCGCCAACTGGATTTCAGCGGGTACCTGATAATCCAGCGCCTCAATCTGACGGAACCAGTGCGGGAGGTGGAAAATGTCACGCACGATCACATAAGCACCGGCCACGTTGGCAGCGCTCATGCCGGTCGACTCCTTGAGGCGCTCCACAAAGGTGATACCCATGTGGTTGACCAGGTCGTTGGCAATCTGGGTGCTGACGATTTCACGCTTCAAGCGGTGACGGCGCATGGCCGCGGCAAACTTGCTCACCAGCATGGGCGGGAATGCCGTTTCCATGTCACGGGTCAGGTAGTCGTCATCGGGTACCTGAGAGTTGAGCAATGCTTCTTTGAGGTCGATCTTGCTGTACGAGATCAGAACCGACAACTCGGCGCGAGTCAGGCCATGGCCTGAAGCGACACGTTCGACCAGTTGCTCTTCGGTCGGCAGGAACTCAATGGCACGGTCCAGCTTGCCACGGGCTTCCAGGTCGCTCATCAGACGCTTGTACTCGGCAATCCGCTCATAAGCTTTGCGGGCCGCCAACGAAATGGCCTGGGTCTGCTTATAGTTGTTGCCTAACACCAGACCGCCCACTTCATCGGTCATGCTGCCCAACAACTGGTTGCGCTGCTTCTCGGTCATATCGCCAGCCTGCACCACTTCGTTGAGCAGGATTTTGATATTCACTTCGTGGTCAGAACAGTCCACACCGCCAGCGTTGTCGATGAAGTCGGTGTTGGAGCCGCCACCGTTGAGGTTGAACTCCACACGACCCAGTTGAGTCATGCCAAGGTTACCGCCCTCACCCACCACCTTGCAGCGCAACTCGTTACCGTTGACACGCAATGCATCGTTGGCCTTGTCACCGACATCGGCGTGGCTTTCGCTGCTGGCCTTGACGTAGGTGCCAATGCCGCCGTTCCACAACAGGTCTACCGGCGCTTTGAGCAAGGCATTGAGCAGTTCGGTCGGGGTCAGTTTGTCGGCCGTGATCGCGAAACGCTCTTTCATTTCAGGCGAAATGGCGATGCTTTTCGCACTGCGCGAGAAAATCCCGCCGCCCGCCGACATGATGCTGGTGTCGTAGTCCGACCAGGCCGAACGCGGCAGATCGAACAGACGCTGACGTTCAACGAAGCTATTGGCCGGCTCCGGGTTGGGGTCAATGAAGATATGCAGGTGGTTGAATGCAGCAACCAGTTGCAGTTTGTCGGACATCAACAAGCCGTTACCGAACACGTCTCCGGCCATATCGCCGACGCCCACGATACTGATGCTGTCTTGCTGGACATTGATGCCGCGCTCTTTAAAGTGGCGCTGCACGCCCACCCACGCGCCTTTGGCGGTGATACCCATCTTTTTGTGGTCATAACCGGCCGAACCACCGGAGGCAAACGCGTCGCCTAGCCAGAAGCCGTAATCAATGGCAATGCCGTTGGCAATGTCAGAGAAAGTGGCAGTCCCTTTGTCCGCAGCAACCACCAGATACGGGTCATCGTCGTCGTGACGCACGACGTTCAGCGGCGGCACCAGCGCGCCGTCCTTCAGATTGTCGGTAATGTCCAACAGCCCGGAGATAAAGATGCGGTAGCACGCAATTGCTTCGGCCTGAATCTCGTCGCGACCGCCGCCCAATGGTAAGCGGCGCGGCACAAACCCGCCTTTGGCGCCCACCGGCACAATGACCGAGTTCTTCACTTGCTGCGCTTTTACCAGGCCCAGCACTTCGGTACGGAAGTCTTCTTCACGGTCCGACCAGCGCAAACCCCCACGCGCTACGTTGCCGAAACGCAAGTGCACACCTTCGACCCGTGGCGAGTACACAAAGATTTCAAACTTCGGCACCGGCTTGGGCAACTCAGGAATCAGGTGCGGGTTGAACTTGAAGCTGAAGTAAGGACGGTTCTGGCCGTTGGCATCCGGCTGATAGAAGTTGGTCCGCAGGGTGGCTTTGATCAAGTCCAGGTAGCGACGCAGGATACGGTCTTCGTTTAGCACCTGAACGTCGTCAAGGGCCGTCAGGATGGCCTGTTCCAGACGCTGTTGCTTGTCTTCCAGGTCTTCTGCCGTCAGCTTGCGGGCCAGATAGAAGCGCGTTTTGAACAACCGGGTCAGTTCACGTGCAATATCGGTGTGGTTGTTCAGGGTGCTGGCAATGTAGCCCAGGTCAAAACCCAGACGAATCTGTTTGAGGTAACGCGCATAGGCACGCAGCAACGCCACATCACGCCACGGCAAGCCTGCGGTCAGCACCAAACGGTTGAAGGCATCGTTTTCAGCATCGCCACTGACGATATGCACGAAGGCGTCCTGCAACGTGTCATTGAGTTGCTGAATGTCCAGATTCAGCCCTTCACCTGCCGTAAAGGCGAAGTCATGGATCCAGAACTCACGGCCATTGGCGTGGCGCAAGCGATACGGAAACTCGCCCAGAACACGCAAACCGAGGTTTTCCAGAATAGGCAGCACGTCGGACAACGCCAGCGGTGTATCAGCGTGATACAGCTTGCAGTGCAGTTCCTGACCGGCACTTTGACCCAGCGGCTGATAAAAGCTCATCACCAGCGGGTTTTTATCGCTCAAGCTGCGCAAGTGCTGCATATCGACAACGGCCGAATGCGCGGCAAAGCGCTCTCGGTAGCCCGCCGGGAAACCTTTAGGGAAGTCGCTGAGCACCTTGGTGCCATTGGCTTCACCGAAGCTTTCAACCACCAGACTGGCGTAATCGTCCTGCCAGCTGCGGCACGCCTGAACCACTTCTTTTTCCAGCATGACTGGATCGATGTCGATGCGGTTCTTGGGGTCGACGCGCAGAATCAACTGCACACGGGCCAACACCGATTCCGAGAAGAAGGTCCAGAACTCGCAATCCGAAGCCTGCAAACGATCCATCAGCACTTGCTGGATTTTTTGGCGAACTTCGGTGGAATACACATCACGCGGTACGTAGGCCAGGCAGTAGCAGAAACGGCCATACGGGTCTTTGCGCAGGAAGACGCGGATTTTATTGCGTTCCTGAATCTGCACAATCGACATCACGGTGTTGAACAGTTCGTCCACGGGCGTCTGAAACAGATCGTCACGGGGTAACACTTCAACCACCTGAGCCAGTTCCTTGCCCAGGTGAGCCTTGGGCTGAAAGCCCGAACGGCGCTCTATTTCAGCGACCTTGCGGCGGATGTATGGAATAACCCGCACGCTTTCGCCATACACCGAAGAGGTGTACAGGCCCATGAAGCGGCATTCTTTGATGACCTTGCCATCGGCGTCGATCTGACGGATCGATACATAGTCCGGGTAAGCCGGGCGGTGCACGCGGCTTGGGTGTGCGGCTTTGGCAAACGACAGCAGGGTCGGCTCACGCAGGTAGCTCACCGCGTAATCTTCGATGCGCAGGTCGTCTGCCGTGAGCCCGGCGCGCAGCAATTTGGTCAAGCCCAGGAACGACTGCGGGTCATATTCAATATGACCGCCATCCGCTTCATCACGCACCACAAACTCTTCATAGCCCAGGAAGGTGAAGTGATTGCCCACCAGCCATTCGAGAAAGCTTTTGATCTCAGCTTTTTCATCCGCCGCAACTAGGTATGGACTGTTGTCAATGCTGGCCAACAGCTCCTGAACCTTGGCTTTCATCGGCTCAAAATCAGCAACAGCGACACGGACTTCACCCAGAACCTGTTCCAGCTCCTTGCTCAGTACATTCAATTCAGCCGCATTGGAGCAACGGTCAATTTCAAGGAACATCAGCGACTCTTGGGACACGCCTTCGCCACTGGTGCCTTTGGGCAGAATTTCCAGCAACTCGCCTTTGCTGCCACGACGCACGCTCAATACCGTGGTTTGCAGGGTATGGATGCTGTAACCCCGACGATTCAGTTCGGTGCGAACCGAATCCACCAGAAACGGTAAATCGTGGTGCAGTACTTCTACCGCCGTGTGCGTGGACTGCCAGCCATGGCGCTCGTAATCAGGATTGAACACCTTGACCTGCGGCTGCGCCGGGTCAAAACGTTCCAGCAGACGCCAAGCCGACAGCGTGCAGCCTGCCAGATCGGACATGCGCCGTTGAGTGAGTTCATCCAGAGAGATGATGCCGAAGAATTGCTCGGCAAACAGGGCTACTTGTGGCAATGCCTGTTCACTGATGTGCTGGGCCAGTGCGGCTTGCAGTTGATGCTGGAAGTCGGCTTTGCTGGCTGCGGTGAAGAACGCCATCTGTGGTACTCCGCTTGGGCTTGTTATTGAGAGAAGCGTCGCATGTGCTGTTCCCGCTAGGGGAGTTGCCAGTGCTGACTAAATCCAGCAGGGCAAGGAGGTGAAGCTGGCCGCGACCCACGGGTCACATTCACGTTCCAGGATGGGTATCTGCAAAAGGACTGCCGATTGAACAGGCCGGTTCTTTCAAGAGATAAGAATCCCGAACGCAGCTTAACGATTGAAGCCCCCGGCCTGCTTGCGGTGCGGCGACATATTCGGACATCAGGACGTAGGCTTGTGACCTGTTAGAGAACAACCCTAGCATTCTCGGGTGAAAAAACTTGTTAAAGGAAACTCTAAAACCTCAGCTATTATCAGAAATGACTTACCTGACTCTTACAGACCTTGATGACACATATTCATTCAACACAGCAAAAATCTGTTCAGAGTGTCAAAATCAGGCCTTTCTTCCGCTTGTAGATGCGCACTTAGCGCCAGGATTTCCCCATGTACATGAGCACCCACACTCTCATCGGCACCCCATGCGACGAAGAAGAAGACAATTTGGCATCCTTGTGCTGCCACATTGACGACGACAACGTTGATGTCATTCTTGCCCGCTACCCGGACGATGACGAAGTCGTCATTTCCTTCGAAGACGACGATTATTCGGTTGAAATTGTTCGCGTGACGCTGAGTCCCACCCTGCTGCGGATAGAAATCGTTGATACCGGTGTATTCGAAGAAGAAAACTTCCTCGAAATCACTCACGCCACGGATGCCGATAATCTAGCCGACGTTGAGCAAACCTTGCAAAACATCCTCGGCGGTACTGGCAAGTACGTGAGTCAACTGGCCTGACTCTCTCCGGTAGCCGCTGTCGCGGCGACTACCGGATGACTGGCGCTGAACGGTTGCGACTCATCCTGCTCCCGCAACAATGCTCCCCCCACTTTCTCGGCCGGAGCGATTTCACTGCCCAAAATCATCATCGCCAGCATTTCGCACCTGCTTAGCCTCACCAAGATGAGCACGATTCTCAACAACCCTGCGGATTTGCGCTTTTTCAATAAAAAGCCCTTCCGCCATTAGTCCCAACCCCCTGCAATGGATTAAAGTAACGGCCCCAACCCCGGCGTAATTCTTACGCCGCAGGCGGCCTTTTCAGGAACAGTCATCGATGGAACATCGTGAAGCGCTGTTAGCGCTGCGAACCTTTCTTTCAACACAGATTCTCGGTCAGGAAAAACTCATTGACCGCTTGTTGATCGCGCTGCTGGCTGACGGCCATATGCTGGTCGAAGGGGCTCCCGGCCTGGCCAAAACCAAAGCCATCAAAGAATTGGCCGAAGGCATCGAAGCACAATTCCACCGAATTCAGTTCACTCCCGACCTGTTGCCTGCCGACATCACCGGCACCGAAATCTATCGCCCCGAAACAGGCAGCTTCGTCTTCCAGCAAGGGCCGATTTTTCACAACCTGGTGCTGGCCGATGAAATCAACCGGGCGCCCGCCAAGGTTCAATCCGCCTTGCTCGAAGCCATGGCCGAGCGACAGGTCAGCGTAGGTCGCAGCACGTACGAACTGTCACCGCTGTTTTTGGTGATGGCGACCCAAAACCCTATTGAGCAGGAAGGCACTTACCCGCTGCCTGAAGCTCAGCTCGACCGTTTTCTGATGCACGTCAAAATCGGCTTCCCGGATGCCGCCGTCGAACGCCGCATCCTGCAACAGGCGCGCGGCGAAGCGCTGAACGGCGAAACCAAGCCCGAACGCCGCGTCAGCCAGCAAGCCATTTTCGCAGCGCGCAAGGAAATCCTTGGTTTGTATATGGCCGATGCCGTAGAGGAATACCTGGTGCAATTGATCATGGCCACACGCACACCCGGTAAATTCGATACGGAAATGGCCGACTGGATCGCCTACGGTGCAAGCCCGCGTGGTTCCATCGCTCTGGACCGTTGCGCCCGGGCACACGCCTGGTTAGCCGGGCGTGACTTTGTCAGCCCTGAAGACATTCAGGCCGTGCTGTTTGACGTGTTGCGCCATCGCATTATCTTGTCGTTTGAGGCCGAGGCAGCCGGCATTGATCAGGACCGTGTCGTGCAGCGCATTCTTGATGTTGTTGCCGTTGCCTGACCGATGAACAACCCCTTGCCCGCCGAACCCGGTATTCGGGTCACACTCGCCGAACTGATCGAAATGCGTCATCGGGTACGCGAAGTCCAACTCTTCGCCTCCCCTAGCCAGCGCAGCCCGCTGGCGGGTTTGCATCACTCAAAATTGCGCGGGCGCGGGGTCGATTTCGATCAGGTACGCGTCTATCAGGCAGGTGACGATGTTCGCACCATCGATTGGCGCGTTACGGCACGCACCCAAGAGCCGCACACCAAAATGTTCCATGAGGAACGCGAGCGACCCATTTTCATCCTGGCCGAACAAAGCCGTCGGCTGTTTTTCGGCTCAGGCCTGCTGTTCAAATCAGTCCTCTGTGCCCAGGCCGCGAGTCTGATCGGTTGGGCCGCCCTGAGCCACAACGACCGGGTGGGCGGGCTGGTATTCGGCGACCATGAACATTACGAAATCAAGCCGCGACGCAGCAAGCAGAGCCTGCTGCAACTGCTGAACCGGTTAGTGAGGGTCAACCAGTCACTGCACACAGAAGTGCAGTCCGATCGCGATGCCCTGGGAATGGCCCTGATTCGGGCCCGAGAAGTGTTGCGTCCCGGCAGCTTGGTGATTGTGATCTGTGATGAGCGTGCCCTCACCGACGCCGCCGAGCAACAACTGAGCCTGTTGGCGCGCCACTGCGACTTGATGCTGCTGCCGCTGTCTGACCCACTTGATCACGCCCTGCCCGCCGCCGGGCTGCTGCGGTTTGCCGAACGCGGCGCACAACTGGAACTCGACACGCTTAATTACGACTTGCGTCAAGCTTACCGCGCGCAGGCCGAAGCACGTATTGCCCGCTGGGAGCTGCTTGCGCAAAAATTGCGGGTCATGCTGATGCCATTGAGCACACAAAGCGAAATGGTCGAGCAATTGCGTGAATACCTCAACGCCAAACGACCTGGCAAAACGCCATGAACGACCTTGAGCACCTGCAACCGCTGATACAGCCTGAGACTGTCGGCTTCTGGCCTCCTGCTCCGGGCTGGTGGCTGCTGCTGATCGTTGTCGCAGCCCTGAGCTGGGGCCTGTGGTGGCTGCGTCGTTACCTGCCGGCCAAACGCCAGAGCGCACGCGTCGAACAACCTCTGGACCCGGTGCGACTGGCTGCGCTCGAAGAGCTGGCCAATTTTCCCAAACCTTACGACGGCGCCCCCGCCGGGGCCTGGCTGCAACAACTCAATGGCCTGCTCAAGCGCCTGTGCCGTACGCATTACCCCTACAGCCAAAGCCACACCCTCAACGGCCGCAAATGGCTGGCGTTCCTGGATAACCGCTGCCCGGCTGCGGGACTCACGCGCTGGATGGTTTTGGTAGAAGGCGCCTATAAGCCTGAGTGCAAGCTCGATGACAAGGCCATTGCCGGGCTCAATCAAGCGGTCGAAACCTGGATTCGCAAACATGTTTGAATTCGCCTGGCCGTGGATCTTCGTTCTGCTGCCTTTGCCCTGGGTGATGCGCTGGGTCCTGCCAGCAGCCGATAGTGGCGAAGCCGCTCTCAAAGTCAGCTTTCTCAGCGACCTCGAAGAACTGGCTCAACGCAAAGCACGGAGCAAAATACCCGTATGGCGTCAGAAAATTCCGTATTTAGCGATCTGGCTGTTGCTGCTAACGGCTGCGGCACGCCCGCAATGGTTAGGCGAGCCGTTGCCCATTGCCGCCAGCGGCCGTGATTTACTGGTCGCCGTAGACGTGTCCGGGTCAATGGACTTTCCTGACATGCACTGGCAAAACGAAGACATCAGCCGTCTCGACCTGGTCAAGAGCCTGTTCGGCGACTTTTTGGAAGAGCGTGAGGGTGACAGGGTCGGCTTGATCCTGTTCGGCAGCCAGGCGTATTTACAAGCGCCCCTGACCTTCGACCGGCACACCGTACGCACTTGGCTGGACGACGCACGCATCGGCATCGCCGGTAAAAACACCGCCATTGGCGACGCCATCGGCCTGGCCTTGAAACGCCTGCGTCAACGACCAGCGCAAAGCCGGGTACTGATTCTGATCACCGACGGTGCCAACAACGGTGGCCAGATCGACCCTCTGACCGCAGCACGACTGGCCGCAGAGGAAGGTGTGCGCATCTACCCGATCGGCATTGGCGCCGACCCGCAGGCCAGTAGCGCAAACGGCATGCTCGGCAGCAATCCCGGCATCGATCTGGACGAACCTGCATTGCAGGAGATTGCCAAAGCAACCGGAGGCCAATACTTCCGCGCCCACGATGGTCAAGAGTTAGCAGCCATCAAGGACACCCTCGACCAGCTCGAACCCGTAGCCCAGCAACCCACCCAGGCACGCCCTGCCCAGTCGTTGTACAGCTGGCCGCTGGCCGGGGCGCTACTGCTGAGCGTGTTGCTGGTCATCCGTGAACTGTGGCCCAACAATCCGCTGCAACGCTTGCTGAGCAAGGAACATTTTCTGCAACAACATCCTGACTGGCGCTCACGCCTTACACGCCTGCGCCTGCGGAGACGCCGATGAGTGCCCTCTGGCCGCACTGGTTTCGTCCCGAATGGCTGCTGGCCCTGCCGTTGCTCGGCTGGCTGCTGTGGAAACTCTGGCACCGGCAAAAGCGCACCGGTCGCTGGCAAATGATTCTGCCTGTCGCCTTTCATCGCGTACTGCTCAGTGGCGGCAATGGCCGGTCCAGCAAACTGCCCTGGATCTCCTTGGGTGGTGCTTGGCTGCTGGCCGTGCTGGCGCTACTCGGCCCAAGCTGGGAGCGTGTTGAACAATCCACGCAAAAACCGGCCGACCCACTGGTGGTCATGTTGCAACTCACCCCGGACATGCTCGCGACCGATAAATCACCCAACCGGCTTGAGCAGGCGCGGCGCAAACTCTATGACCTGCTGCAAAGCCGCCACGATGCACAAACGGCCATTATTGTTTACGCGGGCAGCGCGCACACGCTGGTACCGCTGTCTGATGATCTGGCCACTAGCCACAATTTGCTCGAAGCCCTCAAGCCCTCGCTGATGCCTCAGCCCGGCCAGCGTGCTGATCTGGCCGTGGAAAAAGCCCTGAAACTTCTCGATCAGGGCGCCTTGGGCCAAGGCCGTTTGCTGCTGATTACCTCATCGCTCAGCCAGCAGGAGCGCGAAGGGATTCGCCAGGCCCTTAACGGTCATACCCCGCAATTATTGATGCTGGGCATCGGGAGCCGGGACGGCGCACCTGTGGTGGATGAAAGCGGGCAATTTCTCAAGGACGATCAGGGCGCAATCCTTGTACCGCGCCTCGACAGCCCTGCCCTGCGAGCTTTCGCCCTTCAAGTCGACGGCCGCTATCGTCAGGCCCGGCTGGACGACAACGATTTGCGCGGCCTTGGCCTGCTCGACGGCCCTCGGCACCTGCGCGACCGGGACCAGACCGTGCACCTGGACACATGGGCCGATCAAGGTTACTGGTTATTGCTGCCTTTATTGCTACTGGCCGCGTGTGCCGGACGTCGCGGCTGGCTGCTGTGTTTGCCCTTGCTGTTTATGCTGCCCCAGCCCAGCTATGCCATGAGCTTCACCGACCTGTGGCTGCGTCCTGACCAACAAGGCCAGCGTTTGCTGGAACAGAAAAAACCGCTGGAGGCGGTGGAGCACTTCAAAGACCCTCTCTGGCAGGGCATTGCCCTCTATCAGGCCGGTGATTACGCCGCTGCCGCCGAACGTTTTGCTGAGGTCAACAGCGCCAGCGCGCATTATAATCGCGGCAATGCATTGGCCAGAAGCGGCGAGCTGGAAGCCGCCATCGATGCCTACGAGCAGGCACTGGAGCTGCAACCCGACTTACAGGTGGCAGCGCAGAACAAAGCCTTGATTGAGCAAATACTCGAACAACAGAGCGCCGAGAGTCACCCGACGCCCGATAAAACCGATCAAAACCCGGCTGAACCTGAACAAGCGCCGCCCATCAGCACCAGCAACAACAGTGCGACGGGCGATACCACACACCATCAGGAAAGCAGTTCAGCCACTGAACCTGATGCGCCGGCGAACAGCGACGACACGCTCGAACCGCCTCCCGGCAGCGAACCACAGCCCGGTGAAAACCCCAACGAGGACTCGACCACCACGCGACCTCTGGCACCGACCTCTGACCATCTGGACGAAGAGCATCGCCAAGCGCTGGAGCAGTGGCTACGACAGATACCCGACAACCCCAGCGAACTGTTGCGACGAAAATTTTGGTACGAACAGCAGCAACATCAGGACACGCCTTAATGAACCGCATCTGCGTCTTGCTACTTTTGCTCTGTTGCTGGACCTTGCCAGCCCACGCGCTGGGCTTGGTAGCCAGTGTGGATCGCGATCAGCTCAATTCTGGCGAAACCGTCGAACTGACGCTTGAGTCCAGCGACGCCACGCTGTTCGGCAAACCCGACCTGACACCCCTCGACGCCCTGTTCGAGGTGCGCGGTACGCGTCAGGTCAATCACCTGACCAATCTGAGCGATGACAACAAAGCCACCACGCGCTGGATTATCACGTTGCAGCCCAAACAGTCCGGCACCGTCATCATTCCGCCCTTGCAGGTCGGTGATTATCACAGTCAGCCGATCAGTTTGACGGTCTCACCAAGCAGTAACCGCGAAAACGAACTGGCCCCGGTGTTTATCGAATCCAGCCTTGATCAACCCAGCGTCTACGTACAAGCGCAGTCCCTCCTGACCCTGCGCATCTATCACTCAGTCGCCCTGTACGACGACAGCAGCCTGACCCCGTTGCACCTGAGCGACGCGATCGTCGAGCAACTGGGCGAGTCACGCACCTACGAGAAAATGATCAACGGCGTACGCCATGGCGTCATCGAAGTGCGCTACGGCATTTACCCGCAACACAGTGGCCAACTGATCATTCCGGCACAAACCTTCAGTGCCACCCAAGTCGACAGCCAGCAAGCCACGGCCCCTGCGCCGCTCGGCCCAAAACCGGGAAAAATGATTCACGTCACCTCGGCCGAGATTCCGCTGGAGGTCAAGCCCAAGCCGGCGGACTACCCCGCTACTGCGGCCTGGCTGCCGGCACGCAGCTTGAGCATGAGCGAAACGTGGAACCCCGAGCCCGACCATTGCCAGGTCGGCGACTCTTTGACGCGCACCCTGACCCTCAAGGCCGAAGGGCTTTCCAGCGCCCAGTTGCCCGCCCTCCCGGCCACCGACGTCAACGGTCTGCGGCGCTACCCGGACTTGCCTCAACTGAGCAATCAAATCAGCGAGAACGGCCTGATCGGCAGCCGCGAAGAACGTGAAGCACTGGTGCCCACACGTGTCGGCCAAGTCGAACTGCCTGCAGTTGAAGTGGTGTGGTGGAACACCCACGAAGACCGTCTGGAACGCAGCTATCTGCCCGCCCGCACCTTGCAGGTAGCGGACAACCCGAGCCTTGCTGTGGACACTCCGATCAGCAGCGAGCCGCTTGCCGTGAGCGACGATTCGACCCTGTGGCGGTGGCAACTCAGCACCTTGATTCTGGCGCTTACTACCCTGCTCGGCTTTGGCCTGTGGTGGCGAGCAAGAACGCAGCCTGCGATTTTGCGGGCCGCGCAAACCGGACCCAGCCCGCGCACGTTACTCGATGACCTCAAACGCGCCTGCCTGGCTAACGACCCACAAGCCACACGACAGGCACTGGATGCCTGGGCCCGCCAGCAACCCGAAACCCTGGCAGAGATGGCGGCACGCTTTGTGCTGCTGTCCGATGCGCTGGACGGCCTCAACGGTGCGCTCTACAGCGAAACCGGCCAGCATTGGCAAGGTGAAGAGTTGTGGAAGGCGATTCGCAGCATCCCTGCCGCCGAACGCGAGCAAGATGCAGGCAGCGACACCAGCAGCCTGCCGCCGCTCTACCCCAAATAATTGACGGTTTTGGCTTCCTGTAGACGCACCTGCGGCCAGGAAGACAAACCCGCATTTAAAGCACTTTTTACGGATTTTGTTATGCGCCTGTTTCACACGTCCGACTGGCATCTGGGGCAAAACCTGCATGGTCAGGAACGCGATTTCGAACACGCCTGCTTTCTGACCTGGCTTTTGACCCAACTGGCTGAGCAACAACCTGATGCACTCCTGATTGCCGGGGACATCTTCGATACCGTAAACCCGCCCGTCAAAGCGCAAGAGCGCCTGTATGACTTTATTGTCAGCGCCCACGAGCAACAGCCCGCGCTGACCATCGTGATGATTGCAGGCAACCACGACTCCGGTTCCCGCATCGAACTGCCCGCGCCCCTGATGCGCCGTTTGCGCACTCACGCCTTGGGCCGGGTGTTATGGCTCGATGATGGGCAACTGGATGCCGAGCGCCTGCTGATCCCGCTACCCGATGCATCCGGCGAAACCGCTGCGTGGTGCCTGGCCCTGCCGTTCCTGCGCCCAGCCGAAGTGACAGGAGCACAACTGGGCGACAACTACCTGCGCGGCATTGGTCAGGTGCATGAATGGCTGATTGCCGCCGCCAACGCCAAACGTCAGCCGGGGCAAGCGCTGATCGCCATCAGCCACGCGCACATGGCGGGCGGTTCGGTCTCTGAAGACTCCGAGCGCAGCCTGATCATCGGTAACGCCGAAGCGCTGCCAGCCAGCCTGTTTGGCCCCAGCATCAGCTATGTCGCGCTGGGCCATCTGCACAAGCCTCAACGGGTCAACAGCGAAGAGCGCATTCGCTACTGCGGCTCTCCGATTCCGCTGTCGTTCTCAGAAATCGGCTACCAGCATCAGATTCTCGATGTCGTGCTGGAGGGCGAAAACCTGATCAGCGTTGAACCGCGCCTCATCCCACGGGCCGTTAACCTGCAACGCATAGGCCCGGCGCCCCTGGCAGAGATTCTCAGCCAACTGGCCGAACTGCCGGACACTGATTTGCTGGCCGACACCCAGCGCCAGCCCTGGCTCGAAGTGCGGGTCAAACTCGACGAGCCGCAGCCCGATTTGCGTCAGCAAATCGAAACCGCCCTGCAAGGCAAGGCCGTGCGTTTAGTGCGCATTGCTGCCGAATACGCGGGCAGCGGCAGTCGCTCGGGGGATGACGACGCCACGCAGCTGATTGAACTCGACCAACTGACCCCGCAGGAACTGTTCAGCCGGGCTTGGCAAGACAGCTATGGCAGCGAGGCAGACGAGCAGACCCTCAAAGACTTTGCAGTGCTGCTGCAAGAAGTACAGCTGCAAGGTGAACAGCCATGAAAATTCTCGCCATTCGCCTGAAAAACCTGGCCTCTCTGGCTGGGCCGTTTGAGTTGGACTTTACTGCCGAACCCTTGGCCAGTGCCGGGCTGTTCGCGATCACAGGCCCCACCGGTGCAGGCAAGAGTACCTTGCTCGACGCCCTGTGCCTGGCCCTGTTTGGTGCTGTGCCGCGCCTCAACAACACAGGCCGCGATGCCAAGGTCCCGGATGCCGACGGCGAGATTGCCACCGGTGACCCACGGACCCTGCTGCGCAGAGGCACGGGCGAAGGCTATGCCGAAGTCGATTTCGTCGGCATTGACGGGCGCCGTTATCGTGCCCGCTGGGAAGCTAATCGCGCCCGCGAAAAAGCCACCGGCAAACTGCAAGCCAGCCGCCAGAGCCTGCGCGATTTGGACAGCGACCAACTGTTGGCCAGCCAAAAAGGCGATTACAAGGTGCAGCTTGAATCACGTCTGGGGCTGAACTTCGAACAGTTCACCCGCGCCGTGATGCTGGCCCAGAGCGAGTTCAGCGCCTTCCTCAAAGCCGACGACAACGAACGCAGCGAGTTGCTCGAAAAGCTCACTGACACCGCGTTGTACACCCAGCTCGGCAAGCGCGCCTTCGACAAGGCCAAAGAGGCCCGCGACGTACACAAGCAATTGCAGGATCAGGCGGTTGGCGTGACACCGATGGAGCCAGATGCCCGCGCTGAACTGGACCAACACTTCAGCGACGCCCAACAGCAACTCAAAACTCGGCAGAGCCAGCTCAAGCAGCTCGAACTGCAACACTCATGGCTTAAAGCCCTGGGTGAACTGAAAGAACAGCACCATAGCGCTGGCGAACAATTGCAGCAGGCGCAAACCCTGTGGGAGGGCCAAGCCGAGCAACGCCAGACCTTGGAGTGGCTGGAACAACTCGCGCCTCAACGTCATCAATTTGCCCGTTTGGCCGAGCTGGACGCACAGTTGAGCCCGCTGGCCGAGCAGATCGCTGCGCATCTGCAACAGCAAACTGATCTTGGCCAAGATCAAACCCGTCTTGAGCAAACACTCCAGGACGCGCAACACGCCGCCAGCCGAGCACAGGCCGAACAACGTGATGCGGCGCCGCATTTGCAAAAAGCGCATTTAGAACACGCCAACCTCAACCGCCTGACACACACACTCAACGCGCAACAGACACTTAAACAGCAGGCTGAAGTGGCCTGCGCCGACGGGCAAAAGGCCCTGGACGCGTTGCTTGAACGCCAGCAACACAGCACTGAACGCCTGGCGTTGATAGCCGTGCAACTTGAACAAAGCACTGAGCTTGCACCGTTGGCCAGCGCTTGGGACGGCCATCGTCGCGGGCTGCAACAGCTGGTGCGCCTAAGCAACACCCTCAGCAAAGGCCGCGAAGAACTACCGGCGCTTGAGCAACGCGCCAGCGAAGCTGGCCAACAGCTCAACGAACTGAACAGCACCCTGGAAATACTGTTTCAGGAAGCCAAAGCCGAACCGCATGCCGTCAACGAGCAAATCCAGACCTTGAGCAGCCTGTTGGCTGAGAATCGTCAGCAACAGCGGGCCTTTGAAGACTTGCAGCGCCTGTGCAGCGGCCAGTCAGCCCTTGAAACACGCTTGCAAGCGGTGCAGCTCAAGTTGCAAACCTTGCAAACCGAGCGCGAACACCTGATCGAGCAAGGCACGCAGACCAAAAAACAGTTTGAGGCCGCTGAACAGGCACTCCAGGTGACGCAGCAACTGCTTGAGCGCCAGCGTTTGGCCCGCAGCGCCAGTGTCGAAGAATTGCGCGCGCAACTGCAAGACGACCAGGCCTGCCCGGTCTGTGGCAGCCATGAACACCCCTATCACCAGCCAGAAGCGTTGTTGCAGAGCCTGTCGCGTTTTGATGAGCAAGAGCAAGCCAATGCTCGCAAAGCAGTGGATGCACTCAAAGAAACGCTGATTCAGTTGCGTGAGAAAGTCGGTGGCGTGAACGCTCAGCATCGCGAGTTTTTGCAACAGCACCAGCAGATTAACGACGAACTGCAGGCCCTGGCCCCAAGCCTGGAAGCGCACCCGCTGTACACACAATGGCAGGCACAAGACCCGGCCAAGCGCGATACCTGGCTGACGCTGCGCCTGAGCCAGTTGCAACACAGCATCGCCCAGGACGAGGAGCGCCAAAACACCCTGCTCACCTTGCAAAAAGAAGCTGCCAAGTTGCAGCAGCAACTTCAGCGTTGCAGCGAAAGCAGCCAACTCGCCAAACAGCAGTTGAGCGACCAGCAACAGCACCTCAAAGCCGACAGCGCGCGCTTTGAGGAAGAACTGGGCGGGTTTGCCAGCGTTCTGCCCCAGACCACAGTGGCTGCATTGCGTGACAACGCAGCTGCCAGCTTCATGGCCCTTGATCAGCAGGTGACGCAGCGCCTGGAACAACTCGATCAGCAACGTGACGAACTGGGCGAACAGGCAGAGCGCACGAGCCGAATCGAGCGCGAACAGTATCAACAGGCTAGCCACACCAAAGAACTGGAGAACCTGCAACGTAGCGTGGCCGAGTTGCACGAACAGCAACAATCCAGCCAGCAGAATCTCAAGGATCTGTTGGGCGAACAAAGCAGTGTCGAACAATGGCAGCAACAGCTTGAACAGGCCGTTGAGCAAGCGCGCAGCACCCAGACCCAGGCCAGCGAAGCGTTACAAACCACTGCCAAACAGTTGGTGCAACTGGCGGCCGAACTCAAAGCCCAGCAAGAGCGTTTGCAGGCACTGCAACAGGAACACAGCACCTTAAGCGCACAGGTTGCGCAATGGCGTGCGCAGCACACCGCACTCGACAACGCTCGTCTGCAACAGTTGCTGGCCTTCGATGACGCGTATGTGCGTGATTTGCGCCAGCAACTGCAAGCCAGCGAAAAAGCCGTGGAACAAGCCCGCGTCCTGCTGCAAGAGCGCGAGCAACGTTTAAGCCAACATCAGGCCCAGGCCAATGGCAACCTCGACGCCGAAGCGCTCGATAACGCCCTCAATGAACTCAATGCATTGCTTGCGGCCAGCGATCAACAACTGGCTGAACTGCGCGCCCGGCAAGCCGAAGACCAGCGCCGCAAAGAGGCTAATCAGGCCTTGGCCCAACGCATCGCCCAAGCCTATGACGAATGGCAGCGTTGGGCCCGTCTGAACGCCCTGATCGGCTCGGCAACAGGCGATACCTTCCGCAAAATCGCCCAGGCTTATAACCTCGATTTACTCGTGCATCACGCTAACGCCCAGTTACGGCAACTGGTGAAACGCTACCGTCTCAAACGCGGCGGCAGCATGCTGGGGCTGCTGGTGATGGACACCGAAATGGGCGACGAACTGCGCTCAGTGCATTCATTGTCCGGCGGCGAAACCTTTCTTGTGTCGCTGGCCTTGGCGCTGGGTCTGGCCTCGATGGCCTCCAGCACACTGAAAATCGAGTCGCTGTTTATCGACGAAGGCTTCGGCAGCCTCGACCCCGAATCGTTGCAGCTGGCAATGGATGCACTCGACGGTCTGCAAGCTCAGGGCCGCAAAGTCGGGGTAATTTCCCACGTGCAGGAAATGCACGAACGCATACCGGTGCAAATCCAGGTCCGCCGACAGGGCAATGGCTTGAGCTCTGTGGAGGTCAAATGACCGCACACGTGTTGTATTCCTTCCGCCGCTGCCCGTATGCCATGCGTGCGCGCATGGCGTTGCGCTACAGCGGTGTGCCCTTGACCACGGTTGAAGTCAGCCTGAAGGCCAAGCCAGCCGAAATGCTGGCCCTGTCGCCCAAAGGCACGGTGCCCGTGTTGGTATGTGCCGATGGGCGGGTGATCGATCAGAGCCTGGATATCATGCGCTGGGCTTTGGCCCGCAATGATCCGGATAACTGGCTGGGCCCGGACCGTACAGCGCTGATTGAAGAAAACGACCAGGTATTCAAGGCCAATCTGGATCGCTACAAGTACGCGATTCGCTACCCGGAGCAGCCCATGGAACATTACCGGGCTCAAGGAGAGCAATTTCTGCAACACCTGGAAGATCTGCTCGGGCATGCGCCGTACCTTGCAGGCGACATGTTGAGTTTGGCAGACGTGGCATTGGCGCCGTTTGTACGGCAGTTCGCGCATGTTGATCGTGAGTGGTTCGAGCAGGCGCCCTACCCGCACCTGCGGGTTTGGCTGGAACGGTTTTTAACGTCAGCGTTGTTCACCTCGGTGATGGCTAAAACGCAATAAACTTGTAGCCGCTGACGAGGAACGAAGGCTGCGATCGGCGGCGCAGCCGTCGTAAAACCAGCGAACTCGATTTACCTGATAGACCGAGTAGTCAGCCTTACGAAGGCTACGCCTCCGATCGCAGCCCGCGTTCCTCGTAGCGGCGACACTATTTGCCGTTCAGCATGCTCTGCAATACCCCGTCACGGCGGATCCAACCGTGGTACAGCGCCGCCGCCAGATGCAGCAACACGGTAAAAAACAGCAGATACGCCAGGTACGTATGAGCTTTGCGCAGAAAGGCAAAAGTCGAGGGATTAGCCGGCAAAATCGATGGCAGTTGCAATGAGCTGCTGAGCATTACCGGATCGCCCGCCGCTGAGATCATCGCCCAACCCACAATGGGCAAGATGAACATCAATGCGTAGAGCAATACATGGGAGAGTTTGGCTGCCAGCACTTGTACGTCGGGCAAGTCGGCAGGCAATGGCGGTTGCCGAGTCGAGAAGCGCACAAACAGGCGCACCACCACCAGCAGCAAAATGGCGATGCCCAAGGGTTTGTGCAGGTTGAGCAGCCATGCATGGCGCTCGGAGACTGACGCCGCCATACCCGCGCCAATAAACAACATGGCAATGATCATCAGCGCCATCAGCCAATGCAGCAGGCGTGCCAGGGGCGCGAAATGCGAGGTAGGTGTGCTCATGGACGTTTCTCCTGGGAGAGCTGGTCAACTTCACTGGTGCGGCGCAGATAGGAACTGGCATACGCGGCTGAGCGCGCGGCGAGCAAGGGATCTGCCGAGCCTTCGATGCCACTGGGCAAAATCAGCGGGTCATAGTTGATATCGCGGCACTCGCCATTGTTTTGCGGCTCTGCGCTTTGCAGCACCAAGGTCCCGGCATTCACCACCTTGCGTTCGGTTGGCCAGGGTTTGCTCGCATCATTGACGGGGTCGCCCGCCTCGGCCAATGTCAGGTTGAACTGCCACTTCAATGGCCCCACCGACAAGCGTTGCGCGAGATCTGTTTCCAGATAGTCCGCTTCATTGGGCGCAGTCGCACCAGGGGCGTCCTGACCTTCAGGCACTACACCCCAGCGCACAGCCTGGCGCTGGCCGGCGGCATTGACCAGATAGAAGGCATTCATACCGTTGTACGTTTCGGTGGCGAAACTGGCAGACGGCTTTGCCGTTTTGACCCACTGCAAAAAGGGCCCTGCTTCCGGGTGGGCGGCAAAGAACGCGGGCATGGCCTCTGGCTTGGGCTTACCTGTGGCTGGGTCTGGGGCCCCGGCTTGCAACATGGCATAGAACGCCTCGGGCGTGCCCACCGGGAATACCGGCATGCTGTTCATACCGGTCCGCCATTGTTGACCATTGGCCTCAGTGAAACGCAACGCCAGACTGCGAATCGGCACACTGCTGTCAGGCGCGTAAGGGTTGCCGCTGGGTAAAGCAAAGCGCCCGACTACCGGCGTGCGCCCTGCCTGAAACACCTGGGCACTGGAGAGCGGCTGTGCATTGCCATTGCTCTCGAAGTAGCCGATCACGCACATCCCCTTGGCATGATTGCGTCGATAACCCGGATGCACACCGTTGTTGTGCTCCAAGGCATTTACCAGGGTTTTGGGGCGCAGGCGCTGTGAGTCAAAAGTGCCATTAACGTAAAAAAACGTGCCAGCGATGACTGCCACGACTGCACCGATACCCGCCAGTCGCAACATCACACTGGCCGGGCTCAACGCAGGCTTGACAGGCCGCGCAGGCGGCAATTGATCTACCATGTTAGAACTCCGAGGCCACGAGACCGTCAGGTGGATGGCCTATGAGACGCAGGCCAATCAGGCTTATTCCCGCAGAGCCGCGAATATTTTTAAGTACTTTATTTTTACGCGTCGGGAATAATCCTTAACCCTAGTCGTCTGCAGGGTTCCAACCCGACTAACAGACCAATGCCGTGCAGGACTCCATGCCCCCATTTGACGAGCAACTGCGCGAACTTATGCCGCGTCTAAGGCGTTTTGCGCTGTCGTTGACGCGTCACTCCAGCAATGCTGACGACCTGGTGCAGACCTGTCTGGAGCGGGCACTCGGCAGTGTGGCCAGCAAACGCCCCGAAGGGGATTTGCGGGCGTGGTTGTTTACCATCCTGTATCGCCAGTTTGTCGACAACCATCGGCGCTCTCGACGCTACGCACGCATGCTCGAGTTCTTTACCGGTCGCGACGACTCACAGCCCTCCACCGAACGCACGGTCATCGCACAATCGACGCTGCAAGCATTCGATCGGCTGAGCACCGAGCAGCGCGCCCTGTTGCTATGGGTATCCGTTGAGGGCTTGAGCTACCAGCAAGTCGCGGACATTCTTGAGGTACCGATCGGCACCGTGATGTCACGCCTGTCACGCGCGCGCCAGGCGTTGCGCCTGCTCAGCGAAGGCGAAATCACCCGCCCTGTTTTGCGGAGACTTAAATGATCACCACCCCTCCCAGTGAGCGCGACTTGCATGCTTACGTTGATCACGCGCTCAGCGAGTCAGAACGTCAGCAGGTTGAACTGTATCTAGAGGCCCATCCCGAAGTTGCAGCAAAGGTGCACGCCTGGCAGCACGACGCGCACAACCTGCGTACCGCGTTGCAACAAACCTTGCTGCAACCGGCCAATCCAGCACTCGATCCTGCGGCCATTCGCCAGCGTCTGCGTCGACAATCCGCGCGTCACTGGGCCACGGCTGCGGTGCTGTTGATTGCAGTGAGCGTGGGTGGGTTGGGCGGCTGGCAGGCCAGACAGATGACATTGAGTCCCAGCCAATTACCCATGACCGATGCACTGGCCGCACACCGCATGTTTGCTGAGCAAGGTTTTCTGCCCGCCGACTATCACGTTGAACAGAGCAGCGATCTGCAAGCCTGGATGGACCGTTACTTCAACCACGCAGAGCGCTTGCCAGACTTGAGTCATGCGGGATTTAAACCGGTCAGTTGCCGTTTGCTCACCACCGATCAGGGTGGCGCAGCCATGGTGCTCTACGAAAATACGCAAGGACTGCAAATCAGCTTTTACATTCGCCCGCCTGGGCCTCAGAACACCTTGCTGCCTCGCGGAAGTCGACGCGACGGCGACTTGCAGGCCGATTACTGGTCAGGCCCCGGCTACAACTACGCCATGGTAGGGCCGGCAGAAGGTCCGGCTGCGCAGTTGCTGAACACGGTAGGACTTTAAAAAAGCACCGTAGGAGCGAGTTTGTTCGTGATCTTTTAACAATCAAATGATCACGAACAATCGAGCGTCGATCGGCTCATCCTGTGGCCCTCCCTCGCTGTATTACATACTTACACACTTAGAACAATATTAAGCCTCTCAGGAATTCAATCGAACTATCCTTGCGTAACTACTCACAAAAGCAACTTCGCAAGGCTGATCATGAACAAGATAAAAGGACAGGGATCGTCCACATGTGCAATATCGTTACTATTAAGCGCAGCACTGTTGTGTAGCCAGGGAGCGAGGGCTAATACTGCCGAAACGCTCTTGCACACCATCGAACCGCAACAGTTGGCATTATTGACAGGCGCGGAGTATGCAAGCGTCGCAGAACTGACAGAAAACTTGAACAGCGAGCGTTATAGCTCCGTAATACTGGTTAAGCATCTGCTCAATCGCATTCATTCGCTGGATACAAATGGCCCCGCTATAAACGCCATCATTGAACTCAATCCAAACGCACTGGACATTGCTGCTGCAAGAGACCAGGAACGCCTCTCAGGGCAACTTCGGGGACCGCTGCATGGCATCCCCGTTCTCATCAAAGACAACATTCAGACCTCCGATAACATGCAGACCAGCGCTGGCTCTCTGGCACTGGTCGGTCAGCCCGCCACTGAGGATGCATTTATCATCCAACAATTACGTGAGGCAGGTGCGGTCATTCTTGGTAAAACCAACCTGACCGAACTGGCGGGCTTTCGTGACCCCGATATTCCAAGCGGCTGGAGCGCACGAGGCGGGCAAACCAAAAACCCTCATAAATTATCTGCGGACCCTTGTGGTTCCAGCACGGGTTCAGCCGCCGCAGCCGCTGCTGGCTTCGCCCCATTGACCGTTGGCACTGAAACCAATGGCTCCATTCACTGCCCCTCGTTCATGAATGGGGTTGTGGGGTTAAAGCCTAGTCTTGGTCTTTTGAGCAGATCCGGCATCATCCTTGTGTCGCGAAATCAGGACACCCCTGGGCCGATTACACGCACGGTACGTGACGCGGCCCTACTCCTGAACGCCATGATGGGAAATGATCCCACTGATAACGTACAGCGCCCGCACACAGGTGTACCCACTGACTACACCTCCCGGCTCAATACTGCAGAACTGAGTGGTAAACGAATCGGCTATCCCAGCCGCTACGCGCCTGGAAGCACGGAAGTCGAACGTGATGCCAACTTTGCACACGCATTAGAAGTAATGACTAATGCTGGAGCAACGCTTATTCCCGTCGAAGAACCCAGCTACGAAAATTCAAGCTACATGGAGCGCTACCAAGAGTTTTTATTCATGGACCTGAACCGTGAAGCACCCAACTGGTTCAGTTCCCGACAGTCGATGCCGGTAAATTCAATTGAAGAACTCGTCAACTTTAATCAACACTCGCCCGGCAGTCCTGCGTATGGGCAAAGTTCTGTCTTGTCTTTCATCAATACACCTTACAACGAAACCCAGTACAACGAACTTTGGACAACCCTCAATACCAGCAGTCGTCAGATAATTGATAACTTATTGGCCGAACATTCCCTTGACGCACTGGTTGACAGTTCTGAAGGCTTTGCCTCAACGATTGTTCCCGTCGCGGGGTATCCAGGCATAACTGTACCTTCAGGCATTGATGATCAAGGCACATTGAAAGGGCTTTACATCTATGGGGCGCGCTGGAGCGAAGCACGTATTTTGGGGCTGGCCTACAGCTACGAGCACGCCTCCCAGGCACGGTTAAATCCTGCTTTTGCCCCTTGAAACGCCCAATAGCAAACTATCCGGCCATTCTCTTCAAGCAGAGGTTTCAAGGCCCAGTGCCGCTTTATACGTGCTCGCTCACGAAAAAAGGGGGTGTTCACAACTGGGTTTTAGGAGCTAACGCAGCATGGAAGTTAGCGCTTTGCTGCAAATATTTTTGCGTATACGCCATGGATTTCTTGTCGCTGACCACGGTGTTGGCGCTGGCCGGCAGCACCACAGTGGCGGAGATGGCAGAAGCAGCGATGACGGAGAACAGATTGAAGTTCATGGTAATAACCCTCGACGATTCAGTTGGCTTGCGTGCCGTTTAAGGCCGTGAAACCAACTTACCGCCGAGGGCTATTGCACAGAAATTCATTTCACCACTTGGCTCTATCAGCCGGATTGATAGAAGGCCGACGCCCCGTGTTTACGGGCGGTTGATGAATTTCACATCAGACGGTGCGTCCATCGGCAAGGTTTGCACAGTCTTGCCGAGCTTGCCGGTTTTAGCATCGCGTTCAATGACCACGATGGCGTTGCTCATCTGGTTGGCTACCAGCAGGAACTTGCCATTGGGGCTCAGGGTGAACTCGCGAGGATGATCACCTTCAACTGAACGACGCTGAATTTCACTCAGCTCGCCGGTCGCCGGGTCAATCGCGAACACCAACAACTCATTGGCCTTGCCACGGTTGCTGACGTACAGGAATTTGCCATCGGCACTGGTGTGCAAAGCACCTGCGGCACGTTTTTCCTGAGGCTGGCCGTGGGCCAGATCCACAACCTGACGCTGCTTCAGTTGACCGTCTGCGTAATCAAACACAAACACCTGAGCACTCATTTCAGTAGTCAGGTAGGCGTGCTTGCCATCTTTGGAGAACAACAGATGCCGAGGGCCGCTACCGGCAGGCAGTTCAACGGCAGCAGGGGTGGCGGCCACCAGCGGATGTTCCGCATTGGCAGCAGGGTCGTATTGATAAACAAAGATCTTGTCCGCGCCCAAGTCATTGGCAAATACAAACTTGCCATCCGGTGATGACACGACTGAGTGGACGTGAGCAGACATCTGACGCTCAGGGTTGACCCGACTGGCCTGATGGCTGCTCATTTGCGTCACGGGCTGTAATTGGCCCTGGGCATTGATGGGCACCACGGCAAGGCTGCCACCCGGGTCTTCATGTACGCCGTAGTTGGCCACGAACAAGTAGCGCTCATCAGCGCTGAGGCTGGAATGCGTAGGCTCTTCGCCCAACGACTTGACCTGATTGATCAGGGTCAGCTCATTGGTTTTCGGATCAATCGCCAGACTGCTGACGCGCCCTACTACATCTGTTTGACCTTTGCCGTTTTCATTAACCACAAACAGGCGTTGCTGGTCTTTGGACAAGGTCAACCAGGATGGATTGGCGGTTTTGAATACTTGCAGGGGTTCAGGCGTGATGCGGCCACTGTCGCTGTTGAACTGCAAGCGGTAGATACCTTGGCTTTTGCCCTGGGTATAGGAGCCGACCAATAGTTCCACTTCATTCTCGGAGGCGGCTTGCGCCGACATTGCACCTACACTCGACGCCAGCAACAAGGGCAACCATTTAAGCTTCATCAGCAACCTCGGACTCTTCATCATTATTGTTGCCCGTAAAGGCGTTTGAGCAGACCAGCCGGTGCTCACCAGCATCACCGTTGAGTAACCAGCTTTGCAATTGATCGTTAAAAACAGCCGCCTCGATTTGAGCGGCTGTGAAGTTCCAGCGTTTTTCTACTCGACCTTCCATGGCTATAATGAACAGACCTTTCTCGTCCATAGAGAAATCAAAGGCGTACAGACCATCGATCACCACCATATCGCTGGTTTCAAGGGTCGCACGCAAGGTCTGGTTGGATTCGCTCATTAATCATTCACCTGTTGGAAAGGCGTAATGATAGGCCAAATATACGAACGAACCTACGCCCAGCGACGTGCTTACTGTGCAAGCGGGATAAAATACTCGTTGATCATCTTTTTACTGATTTTTCCATAATAGACTTCCGCCACTCTTTCACCGGGTTTGGCCTTGGCCTCCAGACTTTGCTTGCTGACTTTGCGTTGCTGTTTCAACTTGAAGTGCGCAGCCGTCGGGGTATTGGTGGCTGAGTTCAATTGCGAATAATGCAAGTGGGCATACCACAACACCTGATTGTTCTTGTTAAGCACCTGATACTCCTGCACGTAATCATTGCGAGGGCCGAACATCTTCACTCGCTCGCCCTCTTTAATCAGCTGCACCTCATTTTTTTTCAGCAAATAATCAACCACAGGTTCCGTTGGTGGCAAAGACTTGAGCACCCAGATGGCTTGTTGGCGCAGTTTTGCAGCCCCCTCCCGTAGACGTTTAAGCAGCGACTGAGCCGTTCCGGGTTTGGGTTTTTCGACAGCTTGGGATGGAAAGTCTCGTTCGATCTCCCGGATCAGACCGTCAAGCTTCAGTGCATCCCGCTCCAGAATCTCCTCAAGTTCCAAAGGGAATCTTGAGTTTTTGGCATATACCTTGACCCGGTTTATTTGCGGGTCGACACGATCCAGCAACTGATTGCACTGACTGCGTATGGCACCCAGGGTACGCGTCACAGGCTGTGCGACGACAGGTTCCACCTCCTCCCATTGATTGGGCGACGATTCACGAAAGGTTAACGTGGATCGACGCCCTCCCGGACTGGTGGCCCGTTGCAAAGGATCGGAGACAGATTCGCCCACCTCCACCACTTGGGCTCCATGAGCTGAGCGGGCGGCGCCAATCAGGATGCCATGCTTTCGGGTTCTGATGATTCTTGAAGTCTGCTGGGCGGTTCGCGAAGGCCCCGGTTGCGCAGGTAGCCATTCATTCTCCCGTCGTAATTCCTCTGTCAGCTGCTCCTCACACGCAACACTCAGTTCTTGAACCATTTCTACCAGGCGGTTGTAGTCAACCAGATTGAATTGATCGCCGACTTCCAGATGCAAGATGGCTAACGCGTCATACGCTCGGGCATAGCGCTCATGGATATCGCGCAACACCTCTACGCGTTCTTGATGACTGAACGAATCAGGCTCGGCCAGTTGTGCTTGTGCCTGTACGGTGAATGTCAGAGGCCAGATGATTTCTCCCAGATGGTGCCACTGCGCATCGAAAGGCGTTTTAGGAACAATATCAACCAATGTCAGCAGATGCGTCGTCAGAAAATCCAGCTCTGTGGCCGGGCGGGACGTGCCATCTGCCTGACTCACTTTGGGCATGGCTTTAAGGGCACTTTCCCGAGCATAGCCAAACCCGACCCGGGGGGATTCACGAAGCGCCTGAAGACTGCGCACTTGCAGCCTGAAATCCTCTAAATGCTTGGACTGAGCCTTGAATAATTCGCGGCGCATACTAATAAAACGCTCCGTGTCATGGACGGACAGGGTCTCAAAAGTAGACTCCAGAAACTCGGGATACAGTTCGATAAACACCGTGATGAAGACATGCTGGCTGTAGGCAATATCTGAAGCAATGTTGAAAAGGGTACGGTTGAAATTCCCCTCTTTTAAATGATCTTTTGGTTGCTTGAACAATGCATGCCGCGTCTTGAAATACCCATGTTCCAGGGTGTATTCAGCATGGGCCTTTTCCAGCAATGATCTGAAATGTTTGATCCGTACGGTCTTCTCCAGATAAGTCAGGGAGTGGAGCGTTTCGCCAATATGGATTTCCTTGACCCGTGCACGAGCAGCATTGAGTTCGTTGTTGAGCGTGGGCTCTCTGAGCCCCAACGCCTCATATTTTTCGTTCAGCTCGCGAACCTGCTGGCTAACGGATTTAGCGCTGGAGGCCCTCACCGGGCTTTTTTTAGGGCCGCCACCGCGTAAATGCAACCCCGTATCAAAGTCCCAGACACCCGCAGCGTCTGATTTGAGCCAAGGGCCTGTCTCCAGAGGGTTGGCAGGGCTGACCACCACCACGCCTTCAGTTTTCAGCGCAACTTCGTAACTAAAACCCCGGACCACGGCATGCCATTTGTTGCCTATCAAGTACAGGCCTTTTAACGGGCCCTGCTCGATGGGTTTCCGACTTTCTGGGGCTGTTACGCGATTAAGCTCCAACCAGCCAAGTTGCACTTGAGTGAAGTGAATCATCGGGTTGTTAAACCAGGCAAAGTTCAGCTCACTGCGGTTGTTGCCCACAGGGACATCAGAAAAGTAAACCTGCCCTTGGCGCACATTGACCGGAGCTGGCTCCGCTTCTGCTCCGGCGATGGAAGACAGAGCCGGCTCAGCCAAGACGACCTGAGTTGGATCTTGAGGCTCCCCTTGAGTTGCAGGCTGTGAGATGTGCAGCAAGACCAGCGCAATATTGAACAGCAAATCAATGATGGCTGGGGCCTTGGTTTTTTCCTCATCGCTGGCGAGCGCGGTAAAGTCCTGCTGGACCGCAGCCACGGTCAACAACAGCCAGCCCGCCACAGCCACAGGCCCCCGCATTAACGGCAACACCGTATTGAGCAGCAACCACCCGCCTTCCTTCAGGCTGGCCCAGCGACTTTCTGCGTTGGATACCGATTGCCGATCTGCTTGTAACACCAGGGCCGTGGCAGCTTCACGGAACACATCGTGCAGAAAATCATTTCTCATTGGGCGCAGATAAAAAAAGCTGTGGGCATCGACTCGGGGGTGGGCCGTACTCAAACCACCCGACGCATGAACCGCGCGCGGGGAATCAGACAGCCAGTCCAGCACGCTATCGCGCAGCAAGCCCGCACGGCACAGGGCATCAAGCATTGCTTGGGCTGATGAATATTCCACCAGCACATCCTTGAATAAAGGCCGATACAGAACACAACGCCCAAAGGGCTTGTCAGTCAGGCCAATGACAAACATCGCCCGCACAAAATCAGGGATCGCTCTGGGACCACTGAGAAGTGCCAATGGAAAAATACTGACCGACTCCCCGTCGACCGTTCTGGCACGGGCATCGTTTTGCATCAAGGCTGCAATACATCGATAGCCAAACCGGGTAAGCATGCCCTGCCCCTTGAGCATCCATTCCAGTGCCAGCATGGGCAAGGCAACCTGCAAATGCCCGGTAAAAAGCACCTCGCGCCGGGTCGCTTCAACGGGGTCATCCACCAGCAGGCGCTTGATAAGAGCCGGATACTGCGCGCCTACATCGACCTTGTGTATCAACGTCTTTATATACGCCGGGGTCATCCACCAGTCCTGAATCAACTGGTTGTGCTTATGACTGATGGTCATGTGCCCGCTGGGCACGGCAATCAGGTTTTGCAGGGCCAATTCGGTCAGGGTGTAGCGCACAGTTTCAACCAGACCGGCAGTTCCGAGAGGGCCTGTGGCCACGGTGAAGTCAAGCAGCAGATCATCTGGCCAATACCCGGGAGCCAGCGGCTGATCTTTGAGCATCTGCTCATGTAAAACCCGTGACGCATAACCGTGCAAGTCTTCGATACCCTCGTCAAACACGCGGCCATTGGCTTTGCGCATGACATTGCCCAGGTCGATCATGTGCGAGCGGTAAGAAAATCGGTCATCGACGGTGGCGTTTTTCAACCAGTCGGGCAAAGCCTGAAAAACCCGACCCAACGGTTCAGACATGAGGTCTTCTTCAAGGCTGAAGACCTGTGCGGGATCAGTAATCCGCTGCAGCTGTCGTGCAAGCTTTTCGATACTCGCAAAAGGCTGCGGCCCAGCTTCTTGCAAGGTTCTGATCGCTGCAAGTTGGGTATTGAGCTCGATCATTGCTTGCGTTTGCAGGCAATCGCCGTCGGCTTCGTAACGCTTCCATACCCGTGAATCAACAGGGCCGCTCAGGCTGAGGGTGCGGCCTAGAAATCGTCCATAGGCGTCGAGTGTTGCAAATGACTCGATTTGACCTGAAGGCATGCACACCAGCAATTGCTCAGCCCCGTCTACCGAATGCACCACCAACAGATCGGGCAATAGATCCTCAACCCGGTCGCCGGCCTCCCCGGATTGCACCTGAGCAAAGTACACCCGTGGCCGCGTGCGCCCCAACAGGTGGATGCGATCGGCATGTACCGGGTACTTGATCACCTGGCGCACTGCATTGATCTGCTGGTCACTGAGCCCTGGGGTGCTATTGGCAGATGACACTATCAACTCACCGAAAAAGGCCCCAAGCCAATGCTGGCGACTGCGATACCCTTCGACAGGTTCGTTCCAGTAATCCACCAACGCCTGTTGGTAGCCCCTCACCCAATCGAGCACAACCTGGCGAATCGCCTGCTCTGCAGAGAGCATGGGCAGGAAGGGCCTGGTTTGCTCGTTGAGCACCGAGCCCTCGCCAAGTTCTGCCAAATAACATTGTTCCTCCTCGTAGAAGGTGTAATTGATCGGGCGACCCAGGGCTATGTGCTCAAGTACGGCCTCGAGCAAGGGTTGTTGTCGCGCCACGTCCAGAACGCGCTCTGTTGCATCGACAGTCCAGATTATTTTCAAATGATCGAGGTTGATCGGAGATGACCAGGGGTCGCGTTTTTTTTGTAAGGCATCAACAAGCAAACCACTCACCACACTGTGCAGTGTGGGGCGGTCAGAGAAATGTCGGGCCAGCGCATGTGTCAGCAAACGATAGCGGCCCAAAACCGGTGGGGTATCGGAGGTAGTTGTCATAGAGACCGTGTTCCAATGAGATGTGCGGTTCAACCCGCGATACATCGCATTTAAAAACACCCCGTCACCACGGCTGCGGTATCCGGTTATGGAGCGCCGTCAAACACCGCATTAGCGATGCCTGACGACGTGTCATTGAAAGCCCCAGCCCAATACCTCTAGCGGGGGTTTTATCAGCGAGGCGCAGAGGCCCGTAGCATTGAACCACCTGGCAGGCGGTTGCCAGCCAGGATCAAATCAGCCGATGGCCCGGTTCGAGAACTGGCCATCCACCAAGCGTTGAATGCCCAGAGGGTTGGCATTTTTCAACACATCCGGCAGCAAGCTGTCAGGGTAATTCTGCAAGCACACCGGACGCAGAAAGCGGTCGATGGCCAAGGTGCCCACCGACGTGCCGCGAGCATCGGAGGTCGCCGGATACGGCCCACCGTGGACCATCGAATCGCACACCTCAACGCCAGTCGGGTAGCCATTAAGCAGAATACGGCCGACTTTTTGCTCCAGTAACCCGGTCAATTCGCCGAACTGCTCAAAGTCAGTTGTTTCACCTATCAGCGTGGCCGTCAGTTGACCGCGCAGGCCGTTGATTGCAGCACTGAGCTGGGCTTGATCGGCGACTTCAATGACCACTGTAGTCGGGCCAAAGACCTCCTCCTGCAACACCTCGTCGCCCTCCAGCAACAAGCTGACATCCGCCTTGAACAGTTGCGGTTGGGCCTGACGGCCTTGCTGCATCTGACCGGCCACGTGCTCGATACGAGCATGGCTGAGCAAGGCGTCCAGACCTTTGCCATAACTGCGCAAGGTGCCTGCGTTGAGCATGGTCTGTGCCGGTTGCTCGCTGATTTGTCCGGCCAATTGTTCGATGAATGCGGTAAAGGCCGGTGAGCGAATCCCGATGACCAGACCGGGATTGGTGCAGAACTGCCCGCACCCTTGCACCACAGAGGCTGCCAGTTCGCGGGCAATGGTTGCGCTACGCGCCGCCAAGGCCTGCGGCAGGATAATCACCGGGTTGATGCTGGACATCTCGGCGAACACCGGGATCGGCTGCGGGCGTGCTGCCGCCATGTCGCACAGCGCGCGACCGCCGTGCAGCGAACCGGTGAAACCGACCGCTTGAATGGCCGGGTGCTTGACCAATGCTTCACCGACGCCCGAGCCATAAATCATGTTGAACACCCCTGCCGGCATGCCCGTACGCTCAGCAGCACGAATCAGCGCGTCCGCCACCCACTCGGCGGTAGCCATGTGCCCGCTGTGAGCCTTGAACACCACCGGGCAACCGGCCGCCAGCGCCGATGCGGTATCACCGCCAGCTGTGGAAAAAGCCAACGGAAAATTACTCGCGCCAAACACCGCAACGGGCCCAACACCCAAGCGGTACTGGCGCAAATCAGGACGCGGGAGTGGCGTACGATCCGGCAGCGCCTGATCAATGCGAGCTCCATAAAAATCGCCACGGCGCAGCACCTTGGCAAACAAACGCATTTGCCCGCTGGTACGCCCTCGCTCGCCCTGAATACGACCCGCCGGCAATGCCGTCTCGCGGCACACTATGGCGACAAACTCATCGCCCAGTGCATCCAGTTCATCAGCGATCGCGTCGAGAAATTCAGCACGGCGTTCGGCGCTCAAGGCCCGAAATGCCGGGTAGGCGCTGGCAGCGGCGGTCGCGGCGCGATCAACTTCCTGCGCCGTGGCCTGATAAAAATCGTAGGCCAGTGTTTCGCCCGTGATGGCATCGACACTCTTGACCAGGGTGCTGCCTTCAGCACTGCGTTGGCCGCCGATGTAGTTGTGTCCGAGAATCTGCGTCATGGGGTTTCCTTTTAAAGTGTGCCGATGCTGCCGGGTTCGAATACCGCGTCCACCGGGGCAATACCGTTGACCAGGGGTGCGCCGAACTCGGCTTGACTGATTTCGAAAATATCGCCGGGCTGTGTGCGAATGCCATCACCGAACGACAGGGTCGCCGTGCCGAAAAAGTGAATATGTACATCTCCCGGCCGCAGAAACTGGCTGTATTTGAAATGGTGATATTCGAGGTTTTCCAGGCTGTGGCACATATTGGCTTCGCCGCTGAGAAACTCGTTCTCCCACAGCACTTGGCCGTTACGCAGAATCCGGCTGCGACCCGCCAAATGCTGGGGCAGTTCGCCGACCCGCAGTTCAGGCCCGTACGAACAGCTGCGCAGTTTTGAATGGGCCAGATACAGGTAGTTTTTACGTTCCATTACATGGTCAGAAAATTCGTTACCTACGGCGAAGCCCAGTCGATAAGGCTTGCCGTCATGACCGATGACATACAGGCCACCGATTTCCGGCTCTTCGCCCGCATCTTCGGCAAACGGCGGCAAGGGGAACGGCTGGCCGGGGCGTACGACAATACTGCCGTCGCCTTTGTAGAACCACTCAGGTTGCACACCGGCCTGACCCGCAGCTGGCTTGCCGCCCTCCACACCCCATTTGAAGATGCGCATGGTGTCGGTCAAGGTCGACTCATCGCCCGCCTGCTGGTGCATTTTGTCCCGCGCCGAAGCACTGCCCAGATGGGTCAAGCCCGTGCCGCTGATCAGCATATGCGCAGGATCAGGGTGGTCCAGCGGCGGCAGAATTCTCAACTGCGCCAATAATTCCGGGTAATCATGGCTCTTGCCCAAACCCTGTTGGTCGACTTGTTGAGCGAGGCCGATGCCTGCTTCAATCGCGGCCAGGGCCAACTCGCGTACGCTGCTGGCATCCTGCACCTCACGCACCAGGCCACCGTCTACCAACCCGACGCGGCGCTCACCGTTGTTCAATTCAAACTGTACTAAACGCATAACAAGCTTCCTTAAGGATGAGTGGCCGCACGTGCGCTGGCCGCGAATTCAGTGGGTTTGAGCACGTGTTTGCGCTCCAGTACGCGGTACACGACAACCGTCAGGAATAACCCGAACACCATCACGCCCGAGAGGAAATACAGGCCCGAGGCCAGATTGCCGGTGTATTCCTTGAGTGCACCAATCACGAACGGGCCTATATAGCCGCCGAGGTTGCCGACTGAGTTGATCAAGGCAATCCCGGCCGCCGCACTGGCGCCTGCAAAAAAGCGCCCCGGCAAGGTCCAGAAAATCGCCGTGCAGGAAAACAGCGAGAACGCCACCAGGCACAGAGCCCCCAGTTGCAACACTGGAACCGTCAGCCATGCGCTGAAAAACAAGCCAATCGCGCCCACGACATACAGCCCGGCCAGATGCCCGTAACGGTCATTCAGACGGTCAGAACTGCGCGGAATGATCAGCAGGCCGATGATGCCGAAGATGTACGGCACAGAGGACACAAAGCCGGTGGTCAGGTCACTGCCGCCAAACTGTTTGATCAGCGTGGGCAACCACAGGCCCAGACCGTAGATGCTCAAGGTCACGGGCAGATAGAACAGCGCAAGCAACAACACACGCTTGTCTTTGAGTGCATGCAACGGATTGCCGTGACGGGTCTGACCGTACTCCTGCAAGTCCTTTTCCAGCTCACCCACCAGCCAGTCCTTCTCGGGCTGAGTCATCCATTTGACCTGTTTCGGGCCATCCGGCAGGTAACGCAGTACAGGCCAGGTGAGCAGAATGGCCGGCATGCCAATCACGATAAACAGCCATTGCCAGCCGTGCAGGCCGAACACGCCTTCCATCCCAAGCAAACCGCCCGATATGGGCCCGGTAATCATCATGGCGATGGGTTGCGAGAGGATGAACAGGCCCAGGATTTTGCCGCGATGGCGCACCGGGAACCACTGAGTGATGTAGTACAGAACGCCCGGAAAGAACCCCGCTTCGGCGACCCCGAGTAAAAAGCGCATCACATAGAAACTGTGCGGCCCCTGCACAAACGCCATGCCAATCGTGATGGCGCCCCAGGTCAACATGATGCGGGCAAACCAGCGCCGGGCGCCGAAGCGCTCCAGCATCAGGTTACTGGGAATCTCCATCAGGAAATAACCGATAAAGAACAAGCCCGCGCCTAACCCGTACGCCGCGTCGCCAATGCCAACGTCAGCGCCCATGTGCAGCTTGGCAAACCCCACGGCAGAGCGGTCTACATAGGCAATGAGGTAGAGCAGGATCAGAAATGGAATGAGTTTTAACGTAATGCGGCGAATAAGCCCGAGTTCCTGGCTCATATGAAGGTCTCCCATTGTTTTTGTTATGGCACCTCTGGAGTGGCCTCAGGCGGGAAAATGCCAGGATCAGCTCTCAGTTAAAACGGACTATATAGTAATACTATTTACCCAACAACACTTCCAAGACGGCATTTTTCCAGCTACTTTAGGAGCATAAAAATCAATTAGTCATACAATAAGAGAGTCCGCCATGTCTGATAAAACGCCTCCCCTGCGCTCCGCCCAATGGTTTGGCAGCGCGGACAAAAACGGCTTCATGTACCGCAGCTGGATGAAGAATCAGGGCATTGCCGACCATCAGTTCCAGGGCAAACCAATCATCGGTATCTGCAACACGTGGTCAGAACTGACTCCGTGCAACGCTCACTTTCGAACCATTGCCGAGCACGTCAAGCGTGGTGTCATCGAAGCCGGGGGCTTCCCGGTAGAGTTCCCGGTGTTCTCCAATGGCGAATCGAACCTGCGCCCGACCGCCATGCTGACCCGCAACCTGGCCAGCATGGACGTGGAGGAAGCGATTCGCGGCAACCCGATTGACGGCGTTGTGCTGCTGACCGGCTGCGACAAAACCACCCCGGCCCTGTTGATGGGTGCCGCCAGCTGCGACGTCCCCGCTATTGTGGTGACCGGTGGGCCGATGCTTAACGGCAAGCACAAGGGCAAAGACATCGGCGCCGGCACTATCGTCTGGCAGATGCACGAGTCTTATAAAGCGGGCGCCATCAGCCTTGACGAATTCCTCTCGGCAGAAGCCGGCATGTCACGTTCGGCGGGCACCTGCAACACCATGGGCACCGCCTCGACCATGGCGTGCATGGCCGAAGCATTAGGCACTTCGTTGCCGCACAACGCTGCGATTCCGGCAGTGGATTCGCGCCGTTACGTTCTGGCGCACATGTCCGGCATGCGTGCCGTACAAATGGTGCGTGAAGACCTGCGCCTGTCGAAAGTGCTGACCAAAGAAGCCTTTGAAAATGCGATTCGGGTCAATGCAGCCATCGGCGGCTCGACCAATGCGGTGATCCACTTGAAAGCCATCGCCGGGCGCATTGGCGTCGACCTGGAACTGGATGACTGGACCCGTATCGGTCGCGGCACCCCGACGCTGGTGGACTTGCAGCCTTCCGGACGCTTCCTGATGGAAGAGTTCTACTACGCGGGCGGTCTGCCTGCTGTACTGCGCCGGATGGGTGAAAACAACTTGATTCCGCACCCCAATGCACTGACCGTCAATGGTCAGAGTCTTTGGGAAAACGTGAAAAACTCGCCTATTTACGGCGACGACGAAGTGATCCGCGCCATTGAAAACCCGCTGGTGGCGGACGGTGGCATTTGCGTATTACGCGGCAACCTGGCGCCTCTGGGTGCCGTACTGAAACCCTCTGCTGCCACCCCGGCGCTGATGAAACACCGCGGGCAAGCCGTGGTGTTTGAAAACTTCGACATGTACAAAGCGCGCATCAACGACCCTGAACTGGACGTCACCGCCGATTCGATACTGGTGATGAAGAACTGTGGGCCCAAGGGTTATCCGGGCATGGCCGAAGTCGGCAACATGGGCTTGCCGGCCAAGCTGCTGGCCCAGGGCGTGACCGACATGGTGCGTATTTCCGATGCGCGCATGAGCGGCACGGCCTATGGCACCGTGGTCTTGCATGTGGCACCCGAAGCTGCGGCGGGCGGGCCATTGGCTGCCGTGCAAGAAGGTGACTGGATCGAACTGGACTGCGCCAGCGGGCGTTTGCACCTGGACATCAGCGAAGCGGAACTGGCTGCCCGACTGGCCGACATCGAACCACCGAAAAACCTGCTGATTGGCGGCTATCGCCAGCTGTACATCGACCACGTGATGCAGGCCGATCAGGGCTGCGACTTTGACTTCCTGGTCGGTTGCCGCGGATCAGAAGTACCGCGGCATTCTCATTGATCGAGCAACACCTGTAGTCGCAAGGTGGCAAAAAACCCGTAGCAGCTGACGAGCTCTGCGAGGCTGCGATCGGCGGCAAAGCCGTCGTAAACCCAAATAACCCGATGAATCAGAAACATCGTGGTCATAGCGTTGCGACGATTGCATCGTCGAACGTAGCCTCGCATTACTCGTCAACTGCTACGACGTGATCAGCGGGCGGGCAATTCGCAGCCTTCACCAGCAACTACAAAACGGTGCGGCATCCGGGTTTTGTGAGGTTTACGCCACGCGTGGCTGTTATCATCGGTGCCTTTCTGCCACAGGATCGACCTACGCCCTATGGATTATCGTCAGCCCTCCGAGCGCAAAAGCATGCACGCGCGCATCGTTCAGGAACTGGGCATGCAAATTGTCTCCGGGCGCTTTAAACCCGATGACAAACTGCCCGCAGAAGCCTTGCTGTGCGAAGAGTATGCCGTCAGCCGTCCGGTGCTGCGCGAAGCCACGCGGGTGTTGCTTGCCAAAGGTCTGGTGTATTCCAAACCGCGCGTAGGAACGGTGGTCAAGCCACGGCGTGAGTGGCACATGCTGGACCCCGATGTGCTGCATTGGCTGATGCAGAGTTCGCCGCAAAACGAATTCTTTGCCTTGCTGACCAGTGTGCGCAGCATTATCGAACCCGCCGTGGCCGCCCTCGCCGCTCAGCACGCGACCGACGAAGAAGTCGCCTCTATACGTGACGCCTATGAGCGCATGGAAAAGGCCGAAACACCTGAAGCGTTGTTACAGCCCGACCTGGATTTTCACAGGCGCATTGCCGATGCTACTCACAATGACTTGCTTGCCAATCTGTGCAATATGCTGTCGTTGGCGTTGCGTGAAGCATTAAAGCATTCAAATCGCCGTCCCAATTTGCATGAACTGGCGCTGCCTCGGCACAAAGCCATTTTGACGGCCATCGAAAACCACGACGCCCTGGGTGCGCGGCATGCCACGCTGGTGCAACTGGATGATGCACGCACGGCGCTGGATACAGTACTAAGCCAAGAACCCGTCACCGTGTGAACTCCACGGGGCGCAGAAACATCCCGTGGTTTAAATGCTTCAGCAGATTCACCCCAGTGAAATACACCGACTGAATACTCGCCGGTGTCCCGTTCCTTCACTGAGGTCTGCCATGCGTTATTCCACTGTTGCGCTTTCCATCGCCGCCTGCCTGAGCCTGTCATTGGCCTGTGTGCCAGCTCTTGCACTCACGCCCTCTTCAGCTGACAGCCAAAAATCCAAGACTCAAAAAGCCTTGTTGATTGGTGTCGACGGCATGCAGTACGAAAAATTGCAGGAAGCCATTGCACAGAATATGGCGCCGCACATTGGCAGCCTAAAACTGGCCAAGAGTTACATCGGAGGCATTGACGGCACCTCCACTGAACAATTGACCAACAGCGGCCCCGGATGGGCGACTATTTTGACCGGCAGTTGGGTGAACCGGCACCAGGTCGACGCCAACAATGGGGCGTTGCGCAACCAGGCGCCCAGCCTGTTCGAGCAACTCAAGCGCGCAGCGCCACAGCGCAAAACCACCAGCATTGTCAGTTGGGGCACCATCAACGACAACTTCGCCGAAGACATCGCTCAAGGCTATATCGACAGCGCCACCAAATGTCTGGACGTGGATCAGTGTGTGGCCGATAAAGCCGGCTACGAACTTGAACATGGCGAGTCTGACCTGGTATTCGCCCACTTCGACGAGCCTGACCTGGCGGGTCACGATCATGGTTTTGCCACTGAGTATCAGCAAGCCATTCAGGGTGTAGATGCGCAAGTCGGCCAGTTGCTGTCGGCGCTGGAACGTCGTCAAGCCACCCACCCGAAAGAGGACTGGTTAATCATCGTCTCGCCCGATCACGGCCGCCGTCTGCCGGACGGCTACAGCCATGGGCAACAAACCTTGAGTGAAAAGACCACCTTTATTGCGATGAACAAATCGGCTAACGCGCAACTGACCGACCCCGTCAGCGCGCCAACCAACCCGGGGCACAGCGGTTTGTATGGCTTTGCCAGCCAGGCAGACATCACGCCCACAATACTGAAGCACTTTGGCGTCACACCGGATGCGGCACAGCATTCAATGGACGGGCTGCCCTTGATCGGGGCGCTGGGTGTCAGACAGCTCACAGCTCAGGCTTTACCGGCCACCTCGCAAGTGGTGTTGACGTGGCAAGGCGACAAACCGCGTGGCAAACCCGTGCATATTTACCGTGACGGTCAGCACATCGCCTCTGTGCCCAATCATCAGGGTGAATACATCGATAACGACGTGAAAGACATCAATGGCAACGTCAATTACACCGTAGAGATTAATAAGGTGCCGGTATCACGCTTGGTGACCTTGCAACACTAAACCGACGGACATAAAAAAGGCGCTATCCGATTGCTCGGGTAGCGCCTTTTATACATCAGCGGTTAGGCCAGGCTTTTGCTGACCACTTCAAACACATCGCTGGACAGGTCGCCCGAGTTGCGAATGCGCTCAAGCTCAGCCTTCATCAACGCCTGACGGGCGCTGTCGTATTTACGCCAGCGGGTCAATGGCGCCAATTGACGCGAAGCAATCTGCGGATTCAAGGCGTTCAGCTGGATCACCAGATCGGCCAGGAAGCGATAACCCGAACCATCAGCTGCATGGAAGTTGATCAGGTTCTGGCCGGCAAAGGCGCCCACCAGCGCGCGCACCTTGTTCGGGTTTTTCAGGGTAAACGCCGGGTGCTCCATCAACTGCTGCACGCGCTTCAAACCGCCAGGCAGCGTGCTGCCTGCCTGTACGCTGAACCATTGGTCCATGACCAGCGGATCATCCTTGAAGTGATCGGCGAAGCTGGCCAGCGCTGCGGCTTTCTCTGCCTCAAAAGGCGAGTTGACCAGCACTGCCAGGGCCGTCAGGCGCTCGGTCATGTTGTCGCTGTGCTCGAACTGCTCCAGCGCCGCCGCCAAAACCTCAGGTTTACCCGTCAGCATCAAGTAAGACAGTGCGATATTTTGCAGGGCGCGACGGGCAAAATGCTCGGCTTCAGCCACATAAGGCGTGACTTTGGACACCGCGCGATTGGCCTGATAACGCGACCACAAATCATCGAACAGGCTCTGAGCCAGTTGCTTGCGGGCAAACTCGCGGGCCGTGTGGATCGCGTCGACATCGGCCACTTCGCTGATTTCAGTGAGGTAAGCCTCACCCGGCAACGACAGCATCTCGGCCACCATGGCCTGATCCAGGCTCGCATTGTTGAGCACGCTGCGCAGCGCTTCAACCAGACGCGGGTCCAGCGTCAGTGCTTCGCCACGTTGATGCTGGGCGATCAAGTCCTGCAACACCTGCACAGACAGTTGCTGGCCCGCATCCCAGCGGTTGAAACCATCGCTGTCGTGTTGCATGAGGAACATCAACTGGTCACGGCTGTAGGCAAACTGCAATTTGACCGGCGCCGAGAAACCGCGCAACAGCGAAGGCAGCGGCTTTTCAGGCACGCCTACAAAGGTAAAGGTCTGCTCGGCTTCGGTCACCGACAGCACCCGCGTGGTGCCCGCAGCGTTCGTCTCGCCCGTCAGTTGCAGCGGCAGTTCAACGCCTTGGGCGTTCAACAGGGCCAGTTCAACCGGGATCACGAACGGCAGTTTTTCAACCTTGTCCGGGGTCGCCGGGCAGCTTTGAGCGAAGGTCAGGCTGTAGGTTTTTTGCGCCGCATCATAGTGCTCGCTGACCGCCAGACGCGGTGTACCGGCCTGGCTGTACCAGCGCTTGAACTGGGACAGGTCGGCGCCGTTGGCGTCTTCCATGGCCTTGATAAAGTCATCACAGGTCACGGCCTGACCGTCATGGCGCTCAAAGTACAAGTCGCTGCCCTTTCGAAAGCCCACCTCGCCCAGCAGGGTGTGGATCATGCGCACCACTTCCGAACCCTTTTCGTAGACCGTCAGGGTGTAGAAGTTGGAGATTTCGATAAAGCTGTCAGGGCGCACGGCATGGGCCATAGGGCCGGCATCTTCGGCAAACTGGTGGGTGCGCAGGTAAGCCACATCCTGAATACGCTTGACCACCCGCGAGTTCATGTCGGCTGAGAATTGAGAGTCACGGAACACCGTGAAGCCTTCTTTAAGCGACAGCTGGAACCAGTCACGGCAAGTCACGCGGTTGCCCGACCAGTTGTGGAAGTATTCGTGCGCGACAATCGCTTCAACGCGCTGATGCGCGGCGTCGGTGGCGGTTTCGGCGCGGGCCAGAACGGCGCTGGAGTTGAAGATGTTGAGACCTTTGTTCTCCATCGCGCCCATGTTGAAGTCACTGACGGCAACGATCATAAAGATGTCCAGATCGTATTCACGGCCGTAGGTTTCTTCGTCCCAGCGCATCGACTTTTTCAGGCTGGTCATGGCGTGCTGGCACTTGTCGATGTTTTCCGGCTCGACATAAATGCGCAGGGCGACGTTACGGTCGGTCATGGTGATGAAGGTGTCTTCAACGCACCACAAATCGCCCGCCACCAGTGCAAACAGATAAGCCGGTTTCATGAACGGGTCTTCCCAGGTCGCCCAGTGCCGGCCGTCTTCGTCGGGGCCGCTGGCGATCGGGTTGCCGTTGGACAGCAGGATCGGGTAGCGATGCTGCTCCGCGACCACGGTGGTGGTGAACTTGCTCATCACGTCCGGGCGGTCGAGGTAATAGGTGATCTTGCGAAACCCCTCGGCTTCACATTGGGTGCAGAACATCGTGCCGGACTTGTACAGACCTTCCAGCGCGGTATTGGATTCGGGGTGGATCTTGACGCTGGTGTCGACCACAAACTGCTCACTGCTCGGGTGCAGGATCAAGTGGCTGTCGGTCAGTTGATAGTCCGCTGCGGTCAGTTCGGCGTCATCCATCGCCACACTCAACAGCTGCAGTTGCTGACCGTCCAGCGCCAGCGCCGGTAAACCTGCGCCGCGCGCAGGGTTGCGGCGCATCACCAATTGCGCATGGACCAACGTGTGATCCTCGAACAACTCAAAGGTCAGGTGCGTCTCGTCGATTAAATACTCGGGCGCCTGATAGTCCTTCAGGTAGATCATTTGCGGTTGTTCGGTGCGCATACGGGTGTCCTTTTACTGATGCACGGCCAGCTGGTAGGCCGTGTATTTGCGAATATTGATAACGCCGGTGTCGAAGATCAGGTATTGGCCCTTGATCCCCATCAGCGTGCCTTCAACGATCGGATCCTTGTCCAGATTAAAGCTGACAATCTTGCTTGGGTACTGTTCAACCGGGTAACAAATCTCGATGGGCTCGACGCTATGCAAGGGTTGGACCGCTTGCAAGCCAAAACGCTCCTGCAAGCTGTTCAAACCTTCGGCGCAGCTGTCAAACAGCTGATCACGCACCGCTGCGAGGTCGACCGGCTCGGCATTGCCCTTTAGCAGTGCCCGCCAGTTGGTGCGGTCAGCCACTTGAGAGCGGAACAGGTCTTCGACAAAACCCGACTGCTGACGGGTTGCGACGCGCACGATCGGCAACGCCTGACTGGCACCCTGATCGAGCCAGCGAGTAGGCAGCTGTGTGCCACGGGTAATACCGACCTTGACGCCCGAGGAGTTGGCCAGATACACCACGTGATCGGTCATGCAGAACTGCTCGCCCCACGACGGATCGCGGCACGTGCCTGCGTCGTAATGGCAACGCTCCGGGCTCATGATGCACACATCACATTGCGCCAGCTTGGTCATGCACGGGTAGCAATAACCCTGACTGAAGCTCTTCTTGGTTTTGCGCCCGCAGTGGGAGCAGTGAATCTCTCCCAGGAATTCCAGACGCAGTTTAGTGCCGATCAATGGATTGACCGGCACCTCGGTATCGCCCAAACGAAACGCGTACTGAACGGTCGGCCCTTCCAGACGTGCCGACATTTTGCTGATTGCACCGCGACCAATCTCAATCAATGGATGGCATCCGACTTGAACAGGATGTTCGGCACCGGTGCCGACTTGGAGCTGCACTCCTGCGGGCCCATGTAGCCAGTGCGCTGGTCTTCGGGCAGGTTGTTGACTTCCCAGGCGATCATGGCTTGCAACGACAGCTCGCGTTGCTCAGGAGTCAGTTTGTTACCGTCAGCCCATTTACCGATTTCTACGGCCAGTTTGAGGCTCTGATAGATCTCGGGCGTGATGTTTTTAATCATTTCGTTGAAAGAGGACATGGTTCTGGTTCCGCTCTTTAAAAAATAGTGAGGTAACGGTCGCAACACGATTCGTAGCAGCTGCCGAAGGCTGCGTTCGATGGCGCAACCGTCGTAAAAACAGGCAGCTCGGTATGCCGGTTAAACCCGGTATTCAGGTTTACGATCGCTTCGCAATCGGACGCCGCCTTCGGCAGTGCTACGGGTACATCGAAATTTTGCGACGGGCCCACAGCCCGCCCAGCAAGCCGGTCAGGCAACCGATCACCAACCCGCCCACATGCGCCGCGTTGGCAATCTCGCCAAATCCGATCATCGACACCAACCCGGACATGCACAGCGCCAGCCACACCAGCATCATCACCAGCACGCCGCGAGGCAGGGAGTACATCGGGTTGGGCGCCATCAACTGGTAAATCCAGATATGCCCCAGCAAGCCGTACAGCACCCCCGACAACCCGCCAAACAGACTCGGGCCGCCAAACAGGTATTGGGCGAAGTTGGACACCAGGCTGAATAACAGGCTCAGCCCTATCAAGTTGATGCTGCCCTGACGCATTTCAATACGACGCCCCAGTTCCCAAAACCACATGCCATTCATGGCGATGTGCAGGAAACCGAAGTGAATCAGCATGGGGGTAAACAGGCGCCACCATTGCCCCGACCCAAGGGTCTCGGACAACGGGGCAAACTGGATGTATTGACCGCGAATGGTGTAATCGACAAAGGTCAGCCCGCTCAGGGCCGAGAGGTTATCGCCCAGTTGCGTGACGACCGCCACAATCACGCACAGCAGCAAAATAATCGCAGTGGCCGGGCTGTCGCGCAGTTGCCGCACGAAGCCAGGCCGGGCCATCGGCGCCGGGCGTTCGACAATCGGCAGCTCATGTTCAGGATCACCCGCAGGAAAGCGCTGATACAGATTACGGACGTCCTCGGCAATGTTATCGGGCGCCCACAGTACCTGCTCGCCCGCTTCTTCACTGACGCGATGGGGCACTTGCAGGCGCTTGAGCAAGGCCACAAAACCGCTTAAATCGACCGACAAGGGTAGACGTAACACCTGTACAACACTCATTGAATCGCCTCCGGGCGTTCGACGTCGACCCACACAAACTTGCCGGGATCGAGGCGGGTTTCCTGATCAAGGCGGTAAGCCACCAGCTTGCCGTACAGCACGGCGCTGTAATCGAGACAAGCCAGGTTGGGCCGGATAGGCGCGGGTTTGCCGCTGCGCCAGTAATGCCCGACAAACAACAAAGGCTCATGGCTGCCATAGCGCAACAACGCGCTCTTCTCGGTTGAAGACAGCGGTTTTTGCGCCACGCGCTCGGGCAGTGCGTCAGGTTGAAACACAATATCTCCGTAGGTCTTGGGGTCGTCTTCCCAGAACTTGGTACGGAAGAACGCCCGCGTCAGGCCATCGCCACCGGTCAGGGTCATGCCATCGGGCAAGCGCATGTCGGTGCCGCGCAACAGCCGATTGAAGGTCAGGTTGGCGAAGCTTTCGGGCTGGGCCGCGGCCTGCAAGAAGGCCTCGTCAATGCAGCCATCGGGGTATTGCTGGCGCAGAGGGGCAATCACCTCCGCGTCCCAGCAGGCGTGTACCACGCGAAAGCGTTCGGCATCGACAAACAGCGGCATCTCGTAAAACCACTGCACAAACGCACGCCACTCGTGCGGGTACGCCTCGAACTGCTCAAGGGTTTCGTGAATAAGGCGGGCGTGGCGCGGGTTGTGTTCGCGCACAAACTGCTTGCCGCTGCCCGCGGGTGCAGGTGTGCACCAGCCCAGCGCGTTGAATTCATGGTTGCCCATCAGGCACAGCGCCTGACCGGCCTGAACCATGTCGTAGACGATGTGCAACGACTCGCGAATGCGCGGGCCGCGATCAATGATGTCGCCCAGGAACACCGCCATGCGTTGCGGGTGTCGCCAGACACCGGCGAGTTTTCGATAGCCCAGACGTTCCAGCAGGTGCTCAAGTGTATGAGCACAGCCATGCACGTCACCGATCAGATCGTAACTGCGCGCTGGATCGAGCATCAGTCAGCCCTGCCGCCCAGTCGGCTACCCCAGCCAAGCTTGGTCCGACACACTTCATAGTAGTTGTGGTCCAAAGGATGAATCAGACGCAGCTTTTGCGCTTTTTTGCTCACGGTAATGGTGTCACCCGGCGCGCAGGTGAAGTGGTTCTGACCGTCGCAGGAGACTTGCGGGTAAATCTGCATGTCTTTGGCTACCACTATTTTCAGCTCGCTGTTGCCGTCGACCACAATGGGCCGGCTGCTCAAGGTGTGCGGGTACATGGGCACAATGACGATGGCATCCAGTTTGGGATGCATGATCGGGCCACCCGCCGACATGGCGTAAGCCGTTGAGCCGGTCGGGGTGGCCACGATCAAGCCGTCGGCTTTCTGGCTGCACACGAACTGACCGTCGATATGCAGTTCGAATTCGATCATGCGCGTGGATTTACCGGGGTGCAGCACCACATCATTAAGCGCATCGCCCTGACCGATGGCCTCGCCATGGCGGCGGACTTCGGCTTGCAGCAAAAAGCGGCTTTCAACCAGATAGTGACCGTCGAGCACTTCGGCGACTTTGACTTCCAGTTCGTCAGGTCGAATGTCAGTCAAAAAGCCCAGGCTGCCACGGTTTATACCCAGCACCGGGACGTTGTGGCGGGCCAGCGCCCGGGCCGCGCCCAGTAAACTGCCATCGCCGCCCACGACAATCACCATGTCACAGACTTCACCCAGCAGTTTGCGCGATGAAGTTTGCAGGCCATGACCGGGCAACACCTCACCGATGGTGTCTTCAAGGATCACGTGCATGTGCCGTTCAAGCAGGAATTTTTTCAGTCGGCGAACCGTATCGAGCACCTGAGAACTGCCCAAACGACCAATGATGCCGATATTACGAAATTGCTCCATGAGGCTCCTGCAAGATTCTAGGCGTGCGAAAACAGCGATTATGGGCGAAACGCGCCGATAGACAAAACCCTTTCAGCCCTGTGACCGCTTGCTGTTTGATTGCAGTGGCAGGCATAACCCGCTGGATGCTGCCATATTGACAGGCACATTCTCAGGGTGATGCCAAACAGCTATGCTCGAATCATGATCCTATTTCCCGACTTGCTCACTCTGCCCCATCAACTGCGTCACCCAGAGGTGCGTGATCTGGCGTGGGTGATACTCGCCCCGCCAATGCTCGAACACACCCCTTGGCCACAGCGTCACCCCTTGACGGGCAGCGACTGGGTGCAAGCGCCACAGCAACTTGAGTGCTGGCTGCGTGAGCTGGATCAACACAGTGAGCCGCTCCAGCAATGGCTGGCGCTGGCCACCACGCGCCGTCTGGGCCGTTATTACGAGCGCCTGTGGCACTTTGCACTGCAACACGCCCCCGGGGTTGAACTGATTGCCGCCAACCTGCCGATCCGCGTGGGCGGGCATACCTTGGGTGAGCTGGACTTTTTACTGCGAGACCGCGACGGTGTGCACCATCTGGAAATGGCCATAAAGCTCTACCTTGGGCCGCAACAGGGCGATGGTCGCGACCCGGCGCAGTGGCTTGGCCCCGGCAGCAATGACCGGCTGGAGCGCAAACTTAAGCACTTCACACAGCACCAGCTGCCCATGTCGAGCCGCCCAGAAAGCCGCGAAATCCTCGCCGGGCTGGATATTCAAGCCTTCAGCGCGCATATGTGGCTGGGCGGCTATTTACTCTACCCGTGGCCCGGCCATTCGCAGCCGCCTGCCGGCGTCCACCCGCAACACTTGCGCGGGCGTTGGTTGCACCAGAGCGATTGGCCAGCGTTTACCCGGCAAAGTGCCGCCGGGTGCTGGCAGCCCTTGCCCCGGCATGCCTGGCTGGCACCGGCGCGTTATGGCGCCGAAGGCGTGTGGAGCGAGCAACAGCTCGCGGTCTGGCTGGCCGAATTGCACCCTCAGGCCCCGGCGCAACTGTTGGTGCGTCTGATTCAAAACGGCGACGGTGACTGGGAAGAGGCTGAACGCTTGTTTTTAGTCTCCGATCTTTGGCCAAATGTGCCGGGCACCCCTGAAAACTGACGCATCTCACGTGCAACATGGCGCAACAGGTTTAAAGTAATGGCACGCCGTCGCACAAGAACGGTGGCTTAGACCTGAACCGTGAGGAAACACCATGTCCTGGAAAAGCTCCACCGACCACTACAGTCGTATCTCCATCGCCTTGCACTGGTTTATGGTGCTGTTGTTTGTACTGATCTACGCCTCGATTGAGTTTCGCGGAATTTTCCCGAAAGACAGCGAGGGTCGGAACTTGATGAAAGACGCGCATTTTATGCTCGGGCTCACCGTTTTTACGCTGGTGTGGTTGCGCCTGCTGGCCAGAACCCTGGGCGTCGCGCCGAAAATCACCCCCACCCCGCCCGCCTGGCAGACGGCTCTCGCCACCTTGATGCACTGGGCGCTGTACCTGTTCATGATCGCCATGCCGGTCTTGGGCTATCTGGTGTTGAGCTACAACGACAAGTCAGTGTTCTTTTATGGCTTCGATCTACCCGTACTGACCGGCAAAGACCCGGACTTCGCCAAGCAAATCAAAAGTTGGCATGAGCTGGGCGGCAGCATTGGCTATTGGCTGATTGGCTTGCACGCGCTGGCCGGGCTGGTTCACCACTACCTGATCAAGGACAACACCCTGCTACGCATGCTGCCCGGGCGCAGTTAAACCGTGATGCGCCCGGCAGCAATGCCGGGAGCGTTGGCATTATTCAATCTTGTAATGAAAGGTATTGCGCACCCCCGGCACCGTCACTGCCTGGCCATCGACCATGCGCGGCTGGTAACGGAAGGTGGCTGCGGCCACCAATGACGGACGGATAAACGCGGGGTGGCAATTGCCGACGACTTTTGGATTGTCGACCTTGCCCTGCGGAGTCACTGAGTACTCCACCGTACAGTCCCCTTGAATGCCTTTATCCAATGCCCGCTGCGGGTAGTCCGGTGCCACTTTGCTGATGGGCAAATACTGGCGCACATCGGCGGCCGCTGCGGCTTGTTGCGCGCGTCTGGCGTTGTCGGCGACCACACGAGCCTGCTGCGCGGCGGCTGCGGCCACGGCTTGCTGACGCTGTGTTTCGACTTGTTCGGCGCGCTCGCGCACGATTTTTTGCTGCTCATCCTGTGCCTGTTTTTCTTCCTTTATGCGTTTGCGCGCCAGTGCCGCCTGTTCCAGTTTGCGCGCCTGAATCTGTGGATCTACCGCAGGTTTAACCGTTTCAGGTGGGGTTTGCACCCGCGGCGCCGGCACCTCAACCGGTGGCGGCTGCACCACCGGCGCTGGCGCCACAGGTTCAGCCGGCAACATCACCAAGCGGGTTTTCAAGGTGGAGACCACAGGCTCGGGCATGTCTTGACTCATGCTCCAGCCCAGCACCAGAAAAGCAATCACGGCACTGTGCAACGCCACCGTGACCACTGCCGCCTGACTGTTGTGCCACAGACTAGCCCCCGGCACCCTCTGCATCAGCGCGGTACTCATTGCGGTGCCTCGGTCACCAGTCCCAGGTTCGTGACGCCCCCTTGCTGCAAGGCCGCCATCGCTTTAACCACGCTGCCATAACCCGCCTCGTTATCTGCACGGATATACACCTGAGTGTCACCCTTGCGTGCCACCACTTCGCCTATCTTCGCTTGCAGCTCTTGCAGGTTGAGCGCACTGTCCGTCTGGTTTTTAGTGTCCAGCTCGCTGCCCAGATTCCAGTAGTAGCCGCCCTCAGCCTTGACCGACAAGGTCAGAATCTGCTGCTGGCTGTCGTTGACCAGGGCTTCGCTGGCGACCTTCGGCAACTCGATCTTCACCCCTTGGGTCAACATCGGCGCGGTGACCATAAAAATCACCAGCAACACCAGCATCACGTCGATGTAGGGCACTACGTTCATTTCGGCCTTGGGCCCGTGTTTGCGCTGTGGTCGAACAAGCATGTCGTCACTCCCAGTGGTTAAGCGGCAGCCGCCATGTTTCTCGCACCGGCATGCAAGCTGCGGTAGAGGCGCATTTGCACTTCATTTCCAAGGCTGTAATACCGGGTCAGCAAAGTCTGGCCACGGGCCGAAAAGCGGTTATAGGCAATGACCGCGGGGATGGCGGCAAACAGGCCGATGGCCGTGGCAATCAGCGCTTCGGCAATGCCCGGTGCGACTGTCGATAACGTGGCCTGTTGCACCTGAGACAAACCGATAAAAGAATTCATGATCCCCCACACCGTGCCGAACAGGCCGATATAGGGGCTGACCGAGCCCACCGTGGCGAGCAATTGCAGGCCTTTTTCCAAACGGATTTCTTGTTCGCTGATGGCTACGTACAGGGCCCGTTCAACCCCCTGCATCACGCCTTCGGCCTCTACGCCCGGCTGCTGTTTGAGCTGGGCGTATTCGCTGTAGGCCGCGCTGAATACCTGCTCGGCCCCGGCGTCGACATGGCTATTGTCCCGGCTTTGGCGGTACAGCGCGCCCAACTCGCCGGGTGCCCGAATGCGCTGGGTGAAGGCGTCTATGTCTCGCTCGCTGCGACGCAAAATAGCGCTGCGGCGCACAATCAAAAACCAGCTTGCCATTGAAGCCAGCAGCAAAATCAACATCACACCTTTGACCAACAGGCTGGCGTCGGTAATCAGGCCCCAGATCGTCATATGTTCCATGGTTGCTTGCATGTCGTTGCTCCTGCGGGGTGAGTCGTAATGAATATCGATTGAAACCGATTCAGATGACCGGATTAAGGCAACTGCAACGCCTTGGCCACTTCGCTCCAGGGGATGTATTTGTAGTTCTGGGCCTGCTCGGGCATGCGCTTGCGACCGTCCTGCACCACCAGCATGCCTTGGCTCCATGGCCCGCCCAGATTGGCCGAAGTCACCTCCAGACCGTCGGTTTCCGAGGCACCGTCAATGCCCGCCTCGGCATTCACACCCACACGAAACGCGCCACGCACGGCAAACGGCGGCTCGGCATCGACCACCACGTAGCTGTCGTTGCCCTGACTGGAGATCACCAGATAGTTGTCATGCTCGGTCTGGTACAAGCCCATGCCTTCGATATCGTCATGCACTTGATCACCGACCTTGATCACCGACGTCATCTCGGCCGGCTGGTCGGGACGCGCATCCACGGCCCACACCGCCACATCTTCTTCACCGAGGAACAGGCGCTGATGTTTATCGTCTGCAACACAGCCTTCAGGTTGGGTCGCAACGTTGAACTGGCGCACCTGCTCGCCCTGCACCTGATCACCCTTGGCAAACAGACGGTGCTGCACAAAGGTGCCGTCCTTATCGTTGGCAAAGCTGTAAATGTCGCCCGAGGGAGACTTGAACAGGCACAAGCCATAGATGTCCGGCAGTGCGGTGGCAATCTCACCCGCCGGTTTAACCTCGCCGGTACTGCGATCGATGCTGAACACGCTCAAGCTGTTGTGATCACGGTTAGTCGCTACGGCCAAGTCCACCGTGTGACCCGAGAGTTTGAACTCAGGTCGCACATCGACATTGTTCAGGCGCCCGACCGGCAGGTGCTGCACGCGCTTACCCTGCAGGTCATACACCTCAAGCCCCTGCTGCTTGTTGGTGCCCAGTACCCGGCTCAAAGCCGGGGTTTGCGGGTGGACCCAGATGGCCGGGTCATCCGCCGCATCGCCCTGGCTCAACACTCCATCGGTTTGTACGGCCGGTTTGACGACTGGCAACACAGGGGCCACTGGTGCTGGCGTCGCCTTCCAGTCGAGCATGCCTTCAAACAGCTGATTATTGCTGGCGTCCTGCACCAGCACTTGCACACCTTGCGCAGTTTGGCGCAACGCCAGGTGCTCAGGCTCGACGACGCCCTTGAGCGCCAGGCTGGCCACGGGCGTCCAACGCTTGCCTTGTTGCTGATACAGATTGAGCTGCGCTGCTTCAGCATCCAGCCCCAGCATCGCGCCCGGCATTACCGCCATCGCCGCAGCGGACTTTTTGAGGTTGCCGTACGGTTCAATCATGGCCACCGGCAAGCGTGAGACATCCGCCTCGGCGTGGGCGGGATAGGCCCACCAGCCGACATTCTCTTCGTTGACGAACAGTTGCTGCGTGCCGTCCTCGACCTGACAGAACTCAGCCTTGGGTGGCAGCGGCAGGCTGCGCACCAAGCGCGGGGTTTTCAAACGTTGCTGATCAGCGGCCACCAGCCATTGTTCGCCCTTGCCCTCTTCGCCTACGGTGAACAGGTAAATATTGCTCGCGTCGTCGCGGTACAGGCACACCCCGTTAACCGCGTAGTCGCGGGTCGGCAAGTACATCGGTGCTTGCCACTTGCCAGTCGCAGGGTTGAGGCTGAACAGGGCCACTTGCTGACGGGTTTTGTCCTGGCTGGCCACCAGCACCTGATCGCCCAGAGTTCGGCTGTCCAGGCCGGCAAAGGAACCCTTGATCTGGCTCAGGGTTTTGCCCTGCTTATCCAGCAATAACACCCCATCGCGCCGGCTCACGGCCAGTCGTTGATCGCCCGGGCCACCGGGCACATAACTCAGTGCCTGGGCTTTACTGGGCGACCACGAATGCAACGCGGGCGGGGTGATGTCGGCATATACACTGCTTGCACTCAGACAGGCCAGCAAGGGTAGCAATCGGGGGTTGCGCTTGAACGAAAAAGTCATGAATTTAGCCTTGGTAATTATTTAGAGAACGTCGTTGCCCGTAGCAGCTGACGAGTAGTGCGAGGCTGCGATCGGACGCGAAGCGTTCGTGAATCTGAGGAACCGAGTTGAATGGTTTTACGACTGCTGCGCAGCCGACCGCAGCCTCGCAGAGCTCGTCAGCTGCTACGGATACGGATACGGAAATGTGGTCAGAAGTGCGTAAACGTCAGCCCCACCGAGTAGGTCGGGCCGTACTCTTCGTACTGGTTGTTGTAGCGACGGTTACCGCTGTAGACGAAGTAAGGTTGGTCAGTAAGGTTTTGCGCATCGAAGCTGATCTGCAGGTCTTTGGTCAGCGAGTAGCGGGCGCTGAAATCGACGAAGGTCTGGGCGTCGACATGGCTGTCGTGAGCCTTGTCGTTGATTCCAGCCAGTTCATAGAGGTACGCCGACTTGTAGTTGGCCGACAGGCGCACGCTGAGCTTGTCGTCTTCCCAGCCGAGCATCAGGTTGCCAACGGTCTTGGACTGGCTCGGCAAGTCGATATCGCGCTTGATCGTGGTGCCGGACACCGCATCAAAGCCTTCAACACTGGCTCTGGAGCGGCTGAAGGTGGTGTTGGCGCCCAGGATCACGCCGTTCCACGGCGATGGCAGCCAGTCGAATTTCTGCGAATAGGCCAGTTCAAGACCGTACAGCTTGGCGCTGTCGCCATTGGCGTAACTGTGGGCTTCGGTAAAGTCCGCCCACTCCCCGCTGCCGGCCAGATCGGTGTTGTAAACGAAGTTCTTGATGTCTTTGTAAAACAGGAACGCCGACACCGTGCCCGCGTGGCCCATAAAGTGTTCGATACCCAAATCGAAGTTGCTCGACTCCAAGGGTTTTAGGTTTGGGTTGCCGAACTCGGCCACGTCATCGTCGATGACAAAACCCGGTGCCAGTTGGCCGAAGGTCGGACGCACCACGGTGTTGGTCCAGGCAGCGCGCACCTGGGTGTTTTTGGCTAACTGGTAACGGGCATGCAGCCCCGGTAACCAATGGTGGTAATCACGCTGGGTGTCTTCGTCCTCAAACACACCATTGCGCACGCCAGTGCCTTTGGCCTCGAACTCGGTGCCTTCGTAGCGCAGACCTGCGATAAAGCGCCAATCATCGATATCGACTGTGTTCATCACATACGCCGCGTTGATGTCTTCGCGCATGGTGAAGTCATTGGCCCGCGACTCTTGCTCGTCATAGAAGTCATCACGGTTCAGCCCGCCGATCAAATCCTTGATGGCACTGCCACTGATGCCGGGGCCGAACTGGCCCAATGAATAGTGCACCGAGCCTTTGGCGAACTGATTGAGATTGAGCTGATCGTCGCTGTAGCCCAGATCAGAGAAGTCTTCATAAACCCAGGCGTTGAGGTCGTTGTCTTTGTGGCGACGGCTGACCTTGCCGCCGAATTTGACCTGCGAGGCGTAACCCTGCACGTCGTAATCGCGCGCCAGATCGAGGCGAATGTTCTTCTCGGTGTCCTTAGTGTTTTGCTCTTCCCAATCCACCTTGTCGAGGCTGAAATTATTGGGGTCGTAAAAACCCGCACCAATGATCGGACGCGGTTTTTCAGTGTCATAAAAACCGCTGTCGGCGAAGCGGGAATTGCCTTTAAACGTAGCCCCGGCGATATGCCCCGGGCTGTCTTCGCTGGACTTGCTGTAGCCGGCCTGCCCGCTCAGCGTCCACAGGCCCATGCTGCGTTCACCGCCGAACACATAAGACTGAATTTCCTGGGTTTCTTCACGCTGTTTGAGCTTGCGCTTGGCCTTGGCATCGCCCAGCTCGCCTGCGGCCTGAGGGTCAGCAAATTCGAGGGCCGTGGAGTTGCGGGTCTCGCTGTCCTTGAAGCGGCTGTACAGCGTGCGCAGGTACAGGCTGGTGTCGTCGTCAGGCTTGTAATCGAAATTAAGCCCCCCGCCGGTGCGTTCGCGGCTGATGTCGTAGACCCGTTGCTCAAAGCTGTTCAAACGGGCGCCATCGGTAAAGTCCCAGTCACCGGCGGTCTCGACGTTATCTGAACGAAAGTCGCGTTTATTCCAACTCAGGGCGGCAGCGACACCAAAGTTATCGATACCGTCGCCCAGGCTGAAGCGGTCACTGATGGCCCCTGACACTTTAGGGCTGGTTTGCGCGCTTTTATCGTTATAACTGGCCTGTGTTGTGCCGGTGTAAAACAAGCCTTCATGGTCGAAAGCCGACAGGCTTTGCACATCGACCGTGCCGCCGAGGGAGTTGGCATCCATGTCCGGGGTCAGGGTTTTGATGACCGACAGCGACTGCACCAGTTCGGAGGGCAACACATCCAGAGCCACCGCGCGGCGGGTGCTTTCTGGTGACGGCACCAGCGTGCCGTTGATGGTCACGCTGTTGAGGTCGGGGCCAAGGCCCCGCACGCTGACGAAGCGACCTTCGCCCTGATCGCGTTCGATGCTGATGCCTGGCAAGCGTTGCACAGCCTCGGCGACGTTGGCGTCTGGCAGCTGCGCAACGCCGTCGGCGTGTACGACGTTTTCGATGTTGTCCGAGTTGCGTTGTTGCTTGAGCGCCTTGTCCAGGCTGGCGGCTTGCCCTACTACTTCAACGTGTTCAGTGGCGCCGATGGCGGTCTCGGCAGCGCTCAGGCGCTCGCTGGCGATGGCCAGTGCCACTGCACTGAACGTAAAGCCGACCCACTGCGTTCTGCTCCGACACTTGTACATGTTTGCTCCCCCCGAAATCCCGCGACAGGCCGGGCAAATGGCCCGACAACTTGGGAGCGAACGCTAGGGTCGGTGAATGACAAAGCTGTGACAGTGGTTGGCCAAGCCCGTTGAAAATGGGCTTTTGAAAGGGATTTTGGAGGTAAATGAGCTGATTTGACCCCGCTTGGTTTTTAGCTTTTAGCTTTTAGCTTTTAGCTTTTAGCTTTTGGCTTTTGGCTTTTGGCTTTTGGCTTTTAGCTTTTGGTTTTAAAAACCATCTCACTGCTGCCACCGAAACAGTGGGAACGACACTGGGGCCCATCACAGGAGGCTGAACGCAGGTGCTGTTATGGGGGTGGCGAGGCAGGACGCCGAGCCAGCCGCGATCGGGCCAAGGATGGCCCGTCGCGGCGTGCCCCCATAACAGTGCCTTCGTTCTGGCACCGGGCGAGCCTAGGCGAGCTCGGCCGTATGGTAGGGCAAGGACTTTTTGGGTACTTTTGTGGCTGTTTGACAAAAGTACCTCGCCGTAAGGGCGAAACCTTTCTTCCAGTTAAAAGCATCCAATGGATATGTACTCGTAGCTTTTAATTGGCCTAGGTACATATCCATTAGGTGTATCAAGACGTTCTACGGGTTACGCCCTTACGGCGTGTCACTTTGCAAAAGCCGAGTGTCGGACCATGACAAAGTAACCAAAACGCTTCCGCCCCCGCGTACGGCCCTCGCTGCGCTCAGGTGTCCCTCACTCCGGTCCCGCTCCGTGGGCACGCTGCGACGGGCCATCCATGGCCCGATCGCAGCTCTCCCGGCATCCATGCCGGTCGACCCACTCCGCGAAACCTCCTCTCGGCCTCCCGAAGGGTCGGCAGATCAAGATCAAGATCAAAAGCAAGATCAAAAGCAAGATCAAGATCAAGATCAAAAGCAAGGTCAAAGGCAGAATCAAACGCCCGGTTTTAGGGCGCTTATAAATATTTCTCGACATGATCCTTGAGCTGATTTGACCTACACATCTTGTAACACCGTTGTCACACACCTCTGTTCTGCTGGCCGTTACCACGTTCGGGTAGAACAAAAATGAGCTGGCTCAACATACTTAAACACCATCGCTGGACCCTCGGTCTGCTGTTGCTGGCAGCCAATATCGATCTATGGCTGACCCTGGCCTTTGGTACGGCCAAATCCTTCCATGAATGGCAATGGCTGGACATCGTCGGCGAAGGCGGTACTGCGCTGTTTATGGTGTTCTGGCTGGTACTGGTGCTTAAAAGCCGGCCCACCGGACGGGTCACTAACTACCTCGCTCTCGGCCTGAGCTGTATGTTTTTGTCATGGTGGATGGACGTGCTCGATGAGTTTATCCGCCTGCCCAAGCACATCAGTTGGGATCACTGGCTGGAGTCAGGACCAATGCCCATCGGCATGGTGTTGCTGACGATTGGTCTGTACCACTGGCACCGCGAGCAACAAGCCATCAATCAGCAGATGGAGAAGCGTGAACGGGTGTTTCGCGAGCATCGCCTGTTCGACAAACTCACTCCGCTGGGCGGCGCTGATTACCTCAAACGGCAAATCAGCGATTGCCTGACCCAAAGCCTTGAGCAGCAACAGCCCTTGTCATTGCTGGCACTGGATATTGACGACTTTAGTGCGATCAATCAGCAGTACGGCCACGCTGAAGGTGACGCCGTGTTGCAAGCCCTCAGTCAATTGGTGCTGCTCAACCTGCGCCGTCATGATCTGCTCTGCCGACTGGCGGGCGACCGCTTTGTGGTGCTCCTGCCCAATACCGGCGAAAGCCAGGCGCGTTTGCTGGCACTGGAGCTGCAACAAGCAGTACAAGGCCTGGCGCACAAAACCCGCTTGCAAGGGGAGCGGTTGTATTTGGCGGCCAGCACCGCCGTGGTGATGGCGGTCAATGAAACGCCTGAAGCGCTGCTCAAGCGGTTAAACCTGACCCTCGCCCGTGCCAAACCCTTGCGCAGGCAGCAAGCATGAAGCCGGATAACCGCTGGTACGAGGCCGACAGCCGTTTTATCCCCGGCCATTACCAGCCTGCGATGTTGATCGACCTGGCCTTGTCGCGGGGTATCGACAGCCATCGGCTGCTACGTGGCACAGGCTTGTTTTACGACGACATCGCCGCCGGTCACACACGGCTTAGCCCTCAGCAGTTTTTTGGTTTGATCGATAATGCCCATCGCTTGCTGGCGGCTGATGACAGCAGCTTTTTGTTTGGCCAACGCCTGTTACCGGGGCATTACGGGCCTGCCAGTCATGCCCTGCAGCAAGCGCAAACTCTGCATCAGGCGCTGGACACCGTTATCCATAACCGTGCCCTGCTCAGCCCCTTGCTGACGCCGCGTTTAGTGCTGGATGAGCACTATGCCTATCTGTACTGGCTCGACAGCTGCGGCGCACAAGCGCACCTACGTTTCGTCCTGGAAGCCAGCATGACCGCAATCAAAAGCATGACTCAGTGGTTGAGCGGTGAACGCTTGCCGTGGGCCTGCAGCTTCAGCCATCCCGAGCCACGCTATGTTGAACAGTACTGGGTGCACCTGGGTGAACACACCGAGTTTGGTAGCCAGCTGGACATGATGCGCATCCCCCGTGAATACCTGACGCAGCCTTGGCCCAACGCTTCGGCGACTGCTCGACACGTGGCGCTGCAACAGACCCAGGTGCAGTTACAAGATGTGGGCTTCAGCGCCAGCCTGCTTGACCGGCTGTACGTGTACCTGCGCGACAATGCCCGCCAATGCCCCAGCCTTGAACAAGCGGCCGCACAGTTTTCGATGAGCCAGGCCACCCTCAAGCGCAAGCTGAGCAAACACGGCACTCACTTTCAGGCGCAGCAGGATCAGGCGCGCAAACATGTGGCGTTGTACCTGTACCAGATCAAGGGATTGAGCAGCGAAGCGGTGGCGCAACAGCTGAACTTCAACGACCCGGCTAATTTTCGTCGAGCGTTGAAGCGGTGGACGGGGTGTACGCCGAATTTGATCCGGCAGTTCTTGCGGGTGTAAACATCGCCCTTCGTAGCCGCTGCCGAAGGCTGCGTCCGGGGCGCAGCCGCCGTAAAATCAGACACTCCGGTGTGCCAGTTGAACCCGACACTGCGTATTTACGGTTGCTTCGCAACCGGACGCAGCCTTCGGCAGCGGCTACAAAAGTGTTTAGACCTTAACGTCTGACACCCGCGCGACGTTGCAGGTCGCGCACCGCTTGCGCAGCCTCACGACCAAGCTGGGCCATATCCAACCCGGGAATGCAGTCATCAGTCACCACTTGCCGACCTCCAATCAGCAAGGCTTTAAGACTCGCCCGTCCTCCACAAGCTACTGGGCCAATCGCCGGATCGTGCAGGCCGAAATAACGCGGGTCGTCCAACCGGTAAAGGGCAATATCCGCCGCCTGCCCCACCGCCAGACTCCCTAATGCAGGTAAGCCCAGCACCTGAGCGCCACCCGCGGTACCCCAGCGCACGACATCTTCAACCGTCGCCGCATCGGCACCACCTTCGAAAGTGCCACCGGCGTAGCGCGGCTTGGCCTGCTCGCCCTTGCGGGCGCGCTGCATCAGCCACGCGGCATGGGTTTCCGATTGCATATCCGCGGCCTCGTTGGACGCAGCCCCATCAACGCCAATGGAGATCGGTACCCCAGCCGCCTCCAGTGCCACAATGTCGGCAATTCCGCTACCCAATCGCCCATTGCTCTGTGGACAGTGGGCGATGCCCGTTGCGGTTTGCCCCAACAATCGAATTTCATCAGGCAGCAGTTTGACCAAGTGCGCAAACCATACATCCGAACCCAGCCACTCATGCTCGGCGCAGAATTGCACCGGGCTCATGCCAAACTTAGCCTTGGCCGCATCCAGGTAGTCCACCGTTTCAGATAAATGTGTGTGCAATCGCACACCCAAGGCACGCGCTACTCGCGCTGTCTCTCGTAGTTCTTCGGGGGTGGTGGAATGCAAGGCCGTGGTGGGGGCCATGACCACCCGACGAAACGCATCCGGTGCAGGGTCGTGATAAAGCCAGGTCAGGCGCTCGACGTCTGCCAGATAGTCGTCGAGTTTTTCCGCACGCAGCGCCTGCGGCAAGTCGGCCTCCAACTGCCTTGTCTGGGTGGCGCCACCCCGGCACAACACAAAACGCATACCCACCGCCTGAGCTTCTTCAAACAGAATCGCCGCGCTGTCGTAAGGCATGCCGGGGTAATACAGGTAATGGTGGTCGGCTACCGTGGCGCAGCCGGAGCGTAACAATTCGATCAGACCGATACGCGCCGCAAGCCTGAAGCTGTGCTCATCAAAAGCCCCACGAAAACGGTACGGTGTGGCCGCCAGCCAAGACGTCAGGCTCTGATTCAGGCCCTGCGGCTCCCCCTTGAGCAGTGATTGGAACAAATGATGATGGGTGTTGATCCACGCCGGATAGACCACACAATCACGCGCATCGATAAGGGTTTCCCCCGGCAAGGGCTGCAAAGCGCCCATCGCAACAATACGCCCGGCCTGCACGCGAATATCCGGCCCGGCATGGCGCGCCTCGACGCCTCGAAGCCCAGTGAGCACATGCTGAGCATTGCGAATCAAACACGCGTTGGTGTCAGTCATTGGATTTCCACTTGAGGTCATAGTTAGCCCTGCTCACTTTCATGCCAATGCCCGAGGCTGTACTTCGCCGATGCGGCCATCAGGCTGAACAATAAAATACCGGTGAGCGCGATTAGAACCAGTGCCGCAAACAGACGCGGGATATTCAACTGGAACCCTGCCTGCAGAATTTGATACGCCAGCCCGGCACCTGTACCGCCTGTGCCCGCCACAAACTCAGCGACCACAGCACCGATCAGTGCCAACCCGCTGGCAATGCGTAAACCACCGAAAAAGTACGGTAAGGCACTCGGTATGCGCAGCCGTGTGAGCGTCTGCCAACGCCCTGCCCGGTTGAGTTTGAACAGATTGAGCAAACCCGGATTGACGCTGCGCAAGCCCAGCACCGTGTTGGAGATAATCGGAAAAACGGTCACCAGCGTGGCGCAAATCACCAACGCCAGGGTGGTGTTGCTGACCCAGATAATGATCAGCGGCGCGATGGCCACCACGGGCGTAACTTGCAAGAGTATTGCGTAGGGAAACAGGCTGGCTTCAAGCCATCGGCTTTGTACAAATACAAACGCCGCAGCCACACCCAGCACCACTGCCAGGGCAAAGGACAGAAAGGTGATTTTCAGCGTGACCCACAGCGCGCTCATCAATAATGGCCCGTCCTGAATCAGCGTCTGACCGATGGCCAGCGGGCTCGGCACTAAGTACACCGGGACTTTCAGGGCAACACACAGCCCTTGCCAAAGCCCCAGCAGCAGCGCACCTACCAGCAAGGGTGCGAGGATTTTTTGCACGCGTGGATTCGCCAGCCACGCCGGGTTTTCAGTATCCATATGCACTGCCTCCCACAGCATCCATCTGGCCGTTTGCCTGCGCCAGCAAGGCCGACAAACGCCCGCACTGAGTAATAAAACCGGAGGACATGCGAAAGGCATCGTCGCGCAGACTCGGCCCCTCAATGGCCACATCGGCCAGCACCCGGCCCGGCCGGGCGCCCATTACCACTACCCGCGAGGACAGAAACACCGCCTCATAAATGCTGTGGGTTACAAACACCACGGTCAGATCACGCTCGGCCCACAATTTGCGCAGGTCGCTGTCGAGCCGGTTACGGGTAAATTCATCGAGCGCCCCGAAGGGTTCGTCCATCAGCAACAGATTCGGTTCGGTGACCAGCGCACGGGCAATCGAGGCGCGCATCTGCATTCCCCCCGACAATTCGCGCGGATAAGCATGAGCAAAGTCCTTCAGCCCAACCCGATTCAACGCCGTTTGTACCCGCCGTACCTGGCCAGCCTTGGGCACGCCACTCAGTACCAAAGGTAAACCGACATTTGCGGCAATTGTCGCCCAAGGCATCAATGTGGCTTCTTGAAACACCATCGCCATTTTTTGTTCCGCTTCGGCCTGACCGATCGCCCCCTTGCCCCACCAACGCACATGCCCGGCGCTGGGTTGCTCAAGCCCGGCAAACATCTTCAACAAGGTACTTTTGCCACAGCCGGAGGGACCGAGGAGTGAGACAAACTCCCCGCGCCCCACGCTCAATTTCAGCCGTTGCAAGGCATGAGTGCCGTTGCTGTAGGTTTTTTCGACCTGGTTAGCCAGCAACACAGGGGGTTGCGAGTGATTAAGGTCCAGAGCGGCGTTCATAACGGCACCCCCGCCGCACGGAATTGCTCCTCTTCACCATGAGCCTGCAACAGATCAAAGAGCATCTTGCGCATGATCAGCCCCGGTTTATCGGACTCCATATGAAACTCCACACGCCGCCGTGTATCAACGCAGGCATCGTAATCTGTGGCTTCGAGAATATCCTGGTCTTCACGGGTAATCGGCGCGTCCCAGGCAATCAACTGCTCACTGCTGCAATCGGCCTCGCTGTCATTGCGATACAACCACTGCACCAACTGAATGGTTTTGTCGTCAATAGGCGTAGCGCAGTTGTAGATGATGTGGTGCACACCACTGTCCGGGTAGGTGCAACCGAAACGCCGGACAAACGGCAGATCCCAGCGATTGAACAGGTGTCGGGTGGTGGTCGGTGTATCGGTGCCGGTAATGCGATGGCCTGCCGGGGGGTTGTTGATCGGCACGATGGTTTCGGCTTCAAAGCCCCACTCTTTCTTTACAAACTCGTATTTGGACGGTTTGGGCTGGCTAAGCATGCCGAAGTTGGCTTTGTGCACAAAAGAAAAGTGCGAGTTATCGAAGGAGTTTTCCATAAATCGCAGCGCACTGGTCTTCCATTGCTCGTAAAACTGAAAGATGCGCCGGTAAGCCGGCGCGCCATCCTCTGCAAATACAGGAATGGGTTGCAAGGGTTCATCGAGGCAGACCCACACATAGCCGTATTTTTCCTGACAGTGAAACGCTGTGGTCCTGGCGCCAGCGGGGATAGGGGCATTGTCGGCCTGCTGCGGGATGCACACACAAGCGCCTGTCTGATCGTAGCGCCAGCCGTGATAGCCGCACACAATCACACCGTCCTCGACCCAGCCTTTTGACAGTTGCGCGGTGCGATGGCAACAGCGGTCAGCCAGCGCCACGGGGCCTTGCTGCCCCATAAAAAGCACCACTCGCTCGCCGAGCAAGGTGAAAGGTTGCGGCCCGTTGTTCAGTTGCGACACGGGCATCAGGGCATACCAGAAACGACGCAGTACCGGTTGTTGGGTGACGAGCATGGGAAATCCTCAATTGTTAGGCAAGGCCTTCTGCGAGGCCGGATCACGGGCAATCGGTTACTGGCTGGCCTGGGTCTGACTGATGGGCAGCACGTTGAGATCTTTGACAAAGCGCGTGTCATAGGCTTTGCGCCAATCAACGTCTGCCTTGAGTAAACCGGCCTCGACCATAAAATCGCGGGTGGCCTGCCAGCGTGCATCGGTCATCACACCAATGCCTTGGGTTTGCGCATCACCGCCGTCAACCAGCCGGTATTGCTTAAGCGTGGCCACCCCCCAGTCGAGCAACTCATCACTCATATTCGGGTTGGCCTGTTTAATCAGCGCGTTACCCGGTGCCGGGTTGGCCAGGTAACTGCGCCAGCCTTGCATTGAGGCCTGAATAAAGCGTTGCAAGACCTCGGGCCGTTGCTCGATTACATCGGAACGCGTCACCAGTGTTGAGCCATAGGGGGGATAGCCCGCCTCAGCAAATAATAGAAAGTGAGCCCCCGGATCAGCTTGGCGCCCCTGAAACAACTCTGAGCTGGCGTAGGCTTGCTGGGCGGTATTGGGATCGTTCAGAAATGGTTGCAAGTTGAAGGTATAAGGTTTGGCCTGTGACTCCTCCAGGCCGTATTTTTGCTTTAGCCAAGGCCACCAAGTCTGCTGCCCCGAGGTTGAAACAAGAATGTGCTTACCCTTGAGCTGAGTTAAATCCTGCACATCGGCATGCGCCATCAAGCCTTGCGGCTCGCCCTGAAAAGCGGCGGCCACAGCGACCACAGGCAATTGCTGCTCTTGGCTTTTGAGCACTTGCAGATCGTAATTGAGGATGACATCGGCCTGCTTGCTGAGCAGCAACTGCATGCCGTTGACTTGCGGGCCGCCCATGCGGATGGACACGTCCAAGCCCTGTTTGGCATACAGGCCTTCGGCCACAGCCTGATAAAAACCGCCGTGCTCGGCTTGGGCATACCAAGAGGTAAGCAGCACGATTGAGTCATTGGCCTGAGCCAGAGGGGTGAGCAGCAAGGTTAAAGGCAAGGCTTGCCAATATGAGGTTCGAGCACGGGTCATGGGCACTGCTCCTGCAAAAGCACTACACGGATAAGACCGGGAAGCAGGAGGCTTGAGGGGTGGTGCGGAGAAAGGTTTAAACCGGCCGCTGGACCACTCTCCCGAGCCGACTGATCGCCAGGTTCAGGCACCCGTATCACGGGTGTGTAACCGAAGTCACAAGAGCAATGCCCGGCACAGTGTGAGATGTGTGCTGACCGCTTCTACTCGGGTTATTTGCTAGCAGGAGACGTGCCAATTTAGCTTTTAGCTTTTAGCTTTTAGCTTCAGAACAATCTCACTGCTGCCACCGAAACAGTGGGAGCCAACGCTGAGGCCCATCACAGGAGGCTGAACGCAGGTGCTGTTATGGGGGTGGCGAGGCAGGACGCCGAGCCAGCCGCGATCGGGCCAAGGATGGCCCGTCGCGGCGTGCCCCCATAACAGTGCCGGAGTGAAGGCACCGGGCGAGCCTAGGCGAGCTCGGCCGTATGGTAGGGCAAGGACCTTTTGGTTCCTTTTGGGATGGTCCGACACTCGGCTGTTTGCCAAAAGGAACTCGCCGTAAGGGCGAAACCTTTATTCCAGTTAAAAGCATGTAATGGATATGTACTCGTAGCTTTTAATTGGCCTGCGTACATATCCATTAGGTGTATCACGGCTTTCTACGGGTTCCGCCCTTACGGCGGCTCACTTTTGTCAAACAGCCACAAAAGTAAGCAAAAAGGCCTTGCCCCCGCGTACGGCCCTCGCTGCGCTCAGGTGCCCCTCGCTCCGGTCCCGCTCCGTGGGCACGCTGCGACGGGCCATCCATGGCCCGATCGCAGCTCTCCCGGCATCCATGCCGGTCGACCCACTCCGCGAAACCTCCTCTCGGCCTCCCGAAGGGGCGGCAGATCAAAAGCCAGATCAAAAGCAGATCAAAAGCAGATCAAAAGCCAGATCAAAAGCAGATCAAACGCTCGCTTACGCTCTTGCTCTTCTAAGGAGCGGGGCTGCGACAAGGGCCCCAAGACCCTCAAAAAACAGGGCCACTAACGTGGGCTTTTGTTCAATTACAGTGCAGCAAGCACCAAAAAAGCGCCCGCGCCGCTCGTCACGCCAACGCACGCAACTTGGCCAGTTCTTCTTCCCCCAACACAATGCCGTCGCTCAAGGATTTGGCCCGCTCTATAAAGCGTCGATCACCCGGCATACGCTCAAGCCCCACACCCTGCATCTGACGCACCAGTTCAGCACTGCGCTCGGCAAAGTTGTTGCCCGCGGATTTGCTCGGGTCGATCACAATTAATAATTGCCCCGTCCAGGGCGTCTGCGCCCCAGGGTGTTTCGACCAGTCAAACTCAAACGAGAAGTTGCCGCCCGTCAACGCAGCCGCCAGCAGTTCCACCATCATCGACAGCGCCGAGCCCTTGTGCCCCCCAAATGGCAGTAAGGCTCCGCCGTCCAGGATTTCTTTGGGGTTTTCAGTCGCCGCGCCGTGTTTATCAACACCCATACCTGCAGGCAACGCATGGCCCTTGCGCGCAGCAATTTGCACGTCGCCGTGGGCAATCGCACTGGTGGCCAAATCAAAAACGATGGGCGAGCCGCCCGCACGCGGTGCGGCAAAAGCAATCGGGTTGGTCCCGAATAACGGTTTGGAGGCGCCATGGGGCACCACGCAGGTCATGCTGTTAACCACGCTCAACGCCACCAGCCCCTCTTCGGCGAACGGCTCAACGTCGGGCCATAACGCCGCGAAGTGATGGGAGTTGCGTATCGCCAATACGGCAATACCGGCACTGCGGGCCTTTTCCACCAGCAACCCTCGGGCCGCCGCCAACGCAGGCTGGGCAAAACCATTGGCCGCGTCTACCCGCACAAAACCACTCGCCACGTCCTCAACCACCGGCACCGCTTGACCATCCACCCAGTGACTGGCCAAAGACGACAAATAACCGGGAATGCGGAATACCCCATGACTGTAGGAGCCGTCGCGCTGCGCCCGTGCGCAGTTGTCCGCCAACACCTGTGCCACCGCAGCAGAGGTACCGTGGCGTTCAAAGATCTTTTGCAACAGGGCAGTCAGTTCGCCAAGGGTCAGCGATGAGGTGGCGGGATGGGACATGGTGGCGCTCCAATGGAATTGTTTTTATCGGGGTGCAACGTCGAGGCCAACTATCCTGTTGTGACAGTTATCTGTCAATTGTTGACTTAATGACAGAAAACCTTCACTTTCTGCAACGCGCTGATACAACAACAGGAAGCAGCCGTGAGCCAGTCGATTAAACAACGCCTTGAAAGCAGCCTGTCAACCGCCGCACCTTCGGGTCGGGCGATTGCCAGTTATATGCTGGCCAATCTTTACGAGCTGCCCTTTCAGACCGCCGCCGACATCGCCACCAAACTGGGTGTCAGCGAGTCCAGTGTCGGGCGTTTCTGCCGGGCGTTGGGCTACAGCCATTTCAAAGACCTCAAAAACGACCTTAAAGATGACCTCGGCGATGGCCCCTGGCTGGTCGGTGATCGCTTGCAGGAATTCCGTCAGCAGTCCAGTCATGGCCCCCAAGGTCTGCCGCGCAGCTTTGAGCTGGAAGTGGCGGCGCTGGTCAAGGTCTACGAATATAGCCTGACCCCGCAATGGCAAACCGTCAGCCAGCGCCTGGCCACACGACGCAGGGTATTTGTCGCAGGCTTTCAGACCGAGCGCGGCATCGCCGACGCCATGGTGCATTTGCTGCAATACCTGCGCGATGGCGTGCAACGGGTAGATGGCGCCGCCGGGCATTACGCCGATGTGCTGCTATGCCCGCCCGAGGACTGCGCACTGGTGGTGTTCGAAGCCCGCCGCTATTCGCGCCACGCCCAGCTGTTATGCCGCAAGGCGCGCGAGGCCGGTATTGCCGTCACGCTGATTACCGACACGTTCTGTGACTGGGCCGAGCAAAACGCCGATGAAGTGTTTCGCGTGCCCACCGAATTCAATCTGTTCTGGGAATCCACCGCAGCCATGCTGTCGCTGGTGCACCTGCTGATCAACGAAGTCTGCAAACAACTGGGACCGGACGTCGAAAAACGTCTTGAGGCAACCGCGGCCTTGCACAACGAGTTCGTGGGCTACACCTCCTCACCCGGCTCAAAACAATAAAACGAGGTGCTAGATGAACAACGTCATTCGCTTTGCCAGTGCATGTGCAATGGTTGCTGCTTTCGCGTCCAACGCGCAGGCCGAGAAACTGACAATCGCCACGGAAGGCGCCTACCCTCCTTTCAACTACGTTGACTCAGACAACAACCTGCACGGCTTCGATGTCGACATTGCCAAGGCCGTGTGCCAGCGCATGAACGCCGAGTGCACGATCGTGGCTCAAGACTGGGACGGAATCATTGCCGGGCTGATGGCCAAGAAATATGACGCCATTGTCGCGTCGATGATCGTCAACGAAGAACGCAAAAAGAAAATCGCCTTCACCAACCACTATTACCGCACGCCGCTGTCCATCGCCGTACCCAAGGACTCGTCCATCACCGATGCCCAGTCCGACTTCAAGGGTAAAACCGTGGGCGCGCAAAGTGCCGCAACGCAAAGCATCTATGCCGAAGAGCATTACAAGGATGCCGACCTCAAGCTCTATCCGACCCTGGATGAGGCCAATAGCGAGCTGGCCAACGAGCGGGTCGACGTGGTGATTGCCGATAAATTCCCGTTGCTGGAATGGGTCAATAAAACCGGCAAGGACTGCTGCAAAATCATTGGTGACGTCGACGGCACCATGGCCGACGCAGCGATTGCCGTGCGCCAACAAGACAACGCGCTGCGCGAGCGTTTCAACAAGGCACTGGACGAAATCGTGGCCGATGGCACCTATAAAAAGATTTCCAGCCAGTACTTCGACTTCGACATTTACTGAGTCACCCGCCCTCGCGTGAGGGCTTGCCTGCCTCTCACTCTGCCCTGCGCACGCACCGTGCGCAGCGGCTGAAATCGGCCCATTTTTGCCCGGGGATTCGAGCATGCTCGATCAACTCTCATTACTCTCCTTTGCCAGTGGCGGTTGGGGCTCGGCGTTGCTGGCCGGCTCGTTGGTGACCATTGCGCTGGCGTTGAGCTGCCTGCCCATCGGTTTGCCGCTGGGGCTGATCGTGGCCATCGCCGCACGCTCTAAAAATCGCTGGATGCGCGCATGGGCGACGACCTTTTCCACGGTCTTTCGCGGCCTGCCGGAACTGTTGACGCTGCTGATCATTTATTACGGCTGCCAGATCGCCGCGCAGAAAATCCTTGCGCTCATGGGCTATGACGCGCAGTTCACGATCAATACCTTTGTCGCAGCGATGATTGCGTTCAGTCTGGTGTTTGCCGCCTTCTCCAGTGAAATCTGGCTGGGGGCATTCAAAACCATTCCCAAGGGCCAGTTTGAAGCGGCCTCGGCGCTGGGCCTGTCGAAGTTCACGACCTTTCGCAAGGTGGTGCTGCCGCAATTGGCCCGTATCGCCCTGCCCGGCCTGTCGAATAACTGGCTGTCGCTGCTCAAGGACACGTCGCTGGTGTCCACCATCGCGCTGGTCGACCTGATGCGCCAAACCAATCTGGCCGTTAGCGTGACCAAAGACCCGATGCTGTTTTATAGCGTGGCGTGCTTCATCTACCTGTTCTTCTCAGCGATTTCGGGGCGTCTGTTCGCCTTTCTTGAGCGCTATTTCAACCGCCATGTACGGAGCGTGCAGCCATGAGCCTGACGGAACTGCAAAACCTCTTTCTCAGCCCCGAGTTGCTCGAACGCTACGGCCCGCGTTTTATCGACGGCATGCTGGTCACCCTCAAGCTGGTAGCGATTTCATTCACCCTGGGGGCGCTGCTCGGGTTGCTGATTGCCCTGGGGCGCTTGTCGAGCAATCGATTTGTGCGCAATTTTACCGGCGCCTATGTGTATTTCTTCCGTGGCTCGCCGCTGCTGGCGCAGTTGTTTCTGCTGTATTACGGGCTGGGCTCATTCAAAGGGTTGTGGCAAGACATTGGCTTGTGGTGGTTTTTCCGCGATGCGTGGTTCTGCACCTTGCTGGCGTTCACCCTGAATACAGCGGCGTATCAGGCTGAAATTCTGCGCGGCAGCATTCTGTCGGTAGCCCAAGGCCAGCGCGAAGCCTGCAAGGCATTGAACCTGTCGCGCTGGACTACCTTTCGCAAAATCATCCTGCCGCAATCGCTGCTGGTGGCCATCGGCCCACTGGGCAACGAACTGATCTTGATGATCAAGGCCAGTGCCATTGCCTCCCTGGTCACCATTTACGATTTGATGGGCGTGACCAAAATGGTCTTCTCGCGCAGTTTCGACTTTCAGGTGTACCTGTGGGCCGCCGTGCTCTACCTACTGATCGTGGAAGTCGTGCGGCGCAGCCTGAAACTGATTGAAGGCCGCCTCGGCCGCCACTTGCAGTAAGCCTGGCTGCCTCGTCGGCCCACCGTTTTAAGGAAGTGACTATGCACTGTGACACTCTCGTTCTGGGCGCCGGCATCGTGGGCGTCAGTACCGCGCTGCACCTGCAGGCGCGCGGCCGTAACGTGGTCTTGCTAGACCGCGCACAGCCGGGCAGCGGCACCAGTCACGGCAATGCCGGGCTGATCGAACGCGCCAGCGTGATCCCCTACTCGTTCCCCCGAGAGATCACACGACTGCTGCGCTACGGCCTCAATCAGCAATCGGATGTGCGCTACAGCTTCAAGCACCTGCCCAAAGCGGCAACCTGGCTGATGAACTACTGGCAACACTCGTCCCCCCGAGGACTGGCCAAAGCCACCGCCGCCATGCTGCCGCTGATTGAACGCTGCGTGAGTGAGCATGACCTGCTGGCAGAGCCGGCCGGGATGACGCATTTGATTCAGGACAGCGGCTGGATCGAGGTCTATCGCACCCAGGCCGACTTCGACAAGGCCCAGGCGGATGCACAGGCCTTGAGCGAATTCGACCTGAACTGGTGCGTGCTCAATCAACAGCAAGTGCACGCGCTGGAACCCGGTTTGCACAGCGATGTGATCGGCGCCATTCACTGGCTCGACCCCAAAACCGTCAGCGACCCGGGCGGTCTCACCCGTGGCTATGCCCAATTGTTCAAGCAGCGCGGTGGCACCTTTGTGATCGGCAATGCCGCCAGCCTGCGCCAGACCGCCGGGCAATGGCAGGTCGAAAGCGATAAAGGGCTGATAGTCGGCAATGAAGTGGTGGTCGCGCTCGGCCCACAAGCCCGGGACATCTTCGAGCCGCTGGGTTACTCCATACCATTGGCGATCAAGCGCGGCTATCACATGCACTACGCAGCCAAGGACGGCCAGCGCATGCAGCACCCGATTCTGGATTCGGTCGGCGGATATGTACTGGCACCGATGGTGGGCGGTATACGCCTGACCACCGGGATCGAGTTTGCCGACAGTGATGACCCGATTAATGAAATCCAGCTGCGCCGCTGCGAAGAACGGGCCCGTCACTTGTACCCGCTGGGCGAACGCGTGGATGCACAACCGTGGCTGGGCCGCCGTCCATGCCTGCCGGACATGTGCCCGGTGATTGGCCCAGGCAGCCGGCATAAAGGCCTGTGGTTCAACTTTGGTCACGCCCACCACGGTTTGACCCTGGGCCCGATAAGTGGCCGTCTGCTGGCCGAAATGATGACCGGCGAATACCCGTTCACTGACCCGACGCCTTACAGCGCCGAGCGCTTTTACTGATCATTGGAGACGCACCATGCAGGCTCAACCCGCTTACGTTCATAACCCCGTGTCTCTGGTCACTGACAGCCGCAAGGTCGTGGTGGATATTGCAGGCCTGAACAAGTACTACAGCGCCTTTCATGTGCTTAAGGGCATCGACCTTAAAGTGCATGAAGGCGAACGAATCGTGCTCTGCGGCCCGTCAGGGTCGGGTAAGTCGACACTGATCCGCTGTATCAACCGGCTGGAAATTGCTGAAAAAGGTCGCATTCTGGTCAACAACACGGATCTGTCGCAGACCAACCGTGAAGCGGCACACGTGCGCAGCGAAATTGGCATGGTGTTTCAGCACTTCAACCTGTTCCCCCACATGAGCGTGCTCGACAACTGCATCCTGGCGCCCATGTCAGTGCGTGGGCTGTCGCGCAAAAAGGCCATAGAACTGGCTGATCACTTTCTCAATAAAGTCGGTATTGCCAGCCAGGCACACAAGTACCCGAGTCAGCTCTCTGGCGGCCAGCAACAGCGCGTGGCCATTGCCCGCGCCCTGTGCATGGAGCCAAAAATCATGCTGTTTGACGAGCCGACCTCGGCGCTGGACCCGGAAATGGTCAGCGAAGTACTGGACGTGATGGTCAAACTGGCTGGCAGCGGCATGACCATGTTGTGCGTGACCCACGAAATGGGCTTTGCCCGGCAAGTGGCGGAGCGGGTGTTGTTCCTTGATGGCGGCATGATTATCGAAGACTCCCCCCCCGAAGCGTTTTTCAACGCACCGAAAAGCCCGCGGGCCAAGGCGTTTCTTGCGCAAATCGTGCACTGAACCGTCCAAAGCCCCCTAAACTGATACAAATTATGTAGGAGACATACCCGGAACTTGTAGTCGCTGGCACAGGCTGCGATAAGATCCGCCGGGATTTGGGCGGTCTGCCGTCTGGTCACCCTGCGCGTCCAAACGCAGCGTTGGGCAAAGTGCCCGCTACCGAATTCGGCGCGATGAGTTCAATTATCAGTAATCAGGAAATTTCGATATGTACGTGGTGATGGCATGAAATGGCTCAAGGGCATCATTCTGGGCGTGGTCCTGCTAGCAGTGGGCGCTGTCGGGCTTGGGCTGTTTTACTTTCTTCCTCAACACGATGTCGTGATGGTGACGGGAGTTGAAGTCAAACGGGTCGATCACAATGGCGTCATCAACGCAGAAAACCCGGCCGACGGGCCGACTCGGGATGTGTACTTCATCAACACCGAAGACCCGGTGACCAAAAAAGTCATGGTGTACCGCAACGAAGACACGGGCTGGTCGTTCCCTTGGTACTTCAAGTTCGACTCGGCTGACATTCAGGCCAAGGCTCAGGGTTATTCCCGTGATGCCGAGCAATTGGCGCTGATTCGTTATTACGGCTGGCGCATCAAGATTTTCTCGGTGTTCCCTAACGTGACGTCGATTGAAGCCACCACCAGCCGCGAAGAACCGTTCCCTTGGTTCAATACCATCTTCTTCACAGTGCTGGCATTGGTGCTGATTGTGATTGCTGTCTTTATCAAACGTCGTGTCAAACACCGCCCGCAAATGCAGGTCAACTAAGCAGTGGCGCACCAAACCGATCGCAACCCTCGTTCCTCGCCAGCAAGGTTGTGATCTGCTTTTGATCTGCTTTTGATCTGGCTTTTGATGTTGATCTGCCGCCCCGTCGGGAGGCCGAGTGGAGGTTTCGCGGAGTGGGTCGACCGGCATGGATGCCGGGAGAGCTGCGATCGGGCCATGGATGGCCCGTCGCAGCGTGCCCACGGAGCGGGACCGGAGTGAGGGACACCTGAGCGAAGCGAGGGCCGTACGCAGGGGCAAGGACCTTTTGCTTACTTTTGGGGCTGTTTGCCAAAAGTGAGCCGCCGTAAGGGCGGAACCCGTAGAAAGATTTAATACATCAAATGGATATGCACGCAGGCCAATTAAAAGCTTCGAGTACATATCCATTAAATGTGTCTAGCTGAACTAAAGGTTTCGCTTTTACAGCGAGGCACTTTTGTCAAACAGCCACAAAAGTACCCAAAAAGGCCTTGCCCCTGCGTACGGCTTTCGCTGCGCTCAAGTTCCCTCGCTCCGGTCCCGCTCCGTGGGCACGCTGCGACGGGCCATCCATGGCCCGATCGCAGCTCTCCCGGCATCCATGCCGGTCGACCCACTGCGCAGAACCTCCACTCGGCCTCCCGACGGGGCTGCAGATCAAGATCAAGGTCAAGGTCAAGGTCAAGGTCAAGGTCAAGGTCAAGGTCAAGGTCAAGGTCAAGGTCAAGGTCAAGGTCAAGGTCAAGGTCAAGGTCAAGGTCAAGGTCAAGGTCAAGGTCAAGGTCAAGGTCAAGGT